>NZ_JBQQBQ010000018.1:0-176615 GCF_052245915.1 Nonomuraea sp. 10N515B | reverse complement strand
TCTCCTCACGCAGGTCGAACACCATCTTGACGGCGCGATCACGCAACTCTTGCGGGTACTTCCTCGGTGCGGGCACGACTCCCAGCCTTCCAGTCTTGGGAGCCTCCAACCAACCCGGGGCAGCTCATAGAGCATCGGCTATGCCTGAGCCGGACGGCATGGGAGCAGCACCTCACTATCCCCGTCAGCATCGAAGGGCTTGCACCCTGCTTGCCCTTCCTGGGTATCGATGCGTCAGCCTGTCACTGAACGAAGGCCACGAGGTCTCCGGCAGAAGGGCTCATCGACCACGATGACCACCCATGGCATGAGCGCGCCCGTGGTCACGTGCGCCCTCAACCGTAAGGACCAGGGTCAGCCCTCCACGAGAGCGCCTTTCCACCGGGCACCAGGACCATGCGGTCTGCGCATCTCGGCAGCGCCGCATGCGGTCGCCGGGCCGTCAGCGCCTGTTCAGTCCCCGCAGCACCGGCAGCCCCGTCCCGGAGTCGAGCACGAGGCGGTCGCCCAGCGGTCGCGCGAGCGTGACGGTGATCACGGCTGTCTTCAGTATCGCCGGGCACACCTCAGCGGAGTCGGAGGTTCTCTCGTCCACGTCGACCACCACCAGCTGGTCCGTTTCGTAAGCGCGCGCCCCGTGAATGGTGTCGCAGGCGCCGTAGCCGTACCGGAGAAGCAGCTCGTGTGGCTTGCCGGCGACAAGGTCGAATGCCATCACCTCTTCAACGTCCCCCTGCACTCGCTCGGGACGAGCGGTGACGGCCGAGGGGTCGACCGCCACATGAACCTTCCTCTGCTCGACCCCCTCTACGCTGAACAGCCATGCGGGCACCTGGATCGTGCCGCGGCTGGTCTCCAGCGGCACCTTGCCCAGCTTCGCGCCGGTCACCCGGAGAGTGCGGCATCCGTTGGCCGGGCACTCCTCTTCGATGAGGTCGGCCGGTTTGCTGAACTCTGCGTACGCGCTCGCCGCCGAGATGAGCGGCACCTGCGAGACCTCGCCATCCGGCCATCGCACGTCGGCACGGTCCGGGGAGTCCGCAGGCAGCTTGATGGCCAGCCGCCAAGCGCCATTGTGCGAGCTTCTGTTCACCCAGGCCGGGATTCGGCGCACGTGGTTCCATCCCTGCGGGTTCAGCACCTCCAGCGCGACGAACCCTTTGCGCCAGGCGCGGTCGTCGGTCGAGCCCTGCCAGCGCTCCGCCACCTCCCTGGCACGCGTCTCGAACTCGTCAGACGAGGCACCATGGGACCCGCCAGGTGACGTTTGATGCAACCAGCCGCAGGAGGACAGAAGCAGCACCGCGGACAGGAACGTGAGTAGTTTTCGCACGAAATCTCCTCCGCCCTATGATCAGCCACCACCCGACGTCTCCGCTTATCTTTTCGGGTTCTTACGGTTTCCTCTCGGGAACACACGGTCAGCCCTCTCATCCGGTGGCAAGGACCGACGAAGTCGGTTCGCGGCAGCGATCGCCCTGGCCATCAACGGCGAGTACCGAAGTGAGCGATCGTCACGGCATCAGCCCAGTCGCGGCCAATTATCAACTGAATGACGCGACGAAATCTGCGTGATCGACGGCTGAACGAGCAGGCGTTGAGCCTGCCGATACATCAGGCGTGGGACTCGCTGAACCAGCGCCCAGCCGAAGGCAGGAGGAGCAAGACGATGACGGCCCAAGTGAGCATGTGATAGCCGAACACCGCCTTCCAAGTCACAGTGGAGAAGAGGGCCAAGTCGAGGATGCTGGCGCCAATCACCAGCAGGTGCACCGCGATGATTGCCCACCGTAAGTACATTCGGCGGCTCGACCATCGGCTCAACAACCACCCGAGAAGGGCGGTACTTCCTGCGGCGTAAATCAGAGCAGGCAGGACGCCCCAATTAAAGGTGGAGAAGAAGCCACCCAGCGTGATCGCCACGCCCACCAGGCCGAAAGCCACTTCGAGCGTGATGATGAACTGAGCCGCTTTGAGGGTGCCCGGCATCGAGGATGCCTTAACGGTGTTCGCCACAGCCCCATTCTGATGGACAGGGCCAATAGGGTGACAGAGTGCACTTTCCTCATACTTCTGCCCCGTTCGATGGTGCGGCGGGGTGGCCGGGCGCGACCGGCCCGGAGAGGCCGCATGCCCGCCCGGACCGCCCCGGCCGCCCCGCCGCCCAGCGGGCGGCGGCTTGACCCAGTAAAGAAACTCTGAGCCAGTTCGGGCCGTGCCTGCCGTGTCAGTGTCGGGCCATACCGGAGTTCGCCGTTTCTGCCTTACCGATCGATGCCGCTTGGCCGGCTGTAGCGCGTCTGCCAAGATCGCTCGTCATGGATGTGGATGAATTCTGGCTCCTGATCGAGCAATCTGCGCGTGAAACCACAGGTAAAGAGGCTCGTCTGGCATGGCTTCACAAGCGGCTAGCGCAACGTTCCGCCGAGGAGATCGTCGATTTCGACGCGTGGATACTTACGGCTCGGCGCAAGGTCGACACGTGGTTGATGTGGGGTGCCGTGCGCGCCCTGTACTTCGGCGGGTCCGATGACGGCTTCTGGTACTTCCAGATGTGGCTCGCCGGCCTGGGCCGAGCGACCTTCGAACGAATGGCCCGTGAGCCTGATGCCCTTGTGGACGTGCCAGCGGTCCAGCGACTTGTCGTCATGGCGCGGAACCGGCAAACGTGGACCAACGAAGACTGGCCCGCGTTCGAAAGCCTGGCTTACGTAGCCGTCAAGGCTTGGGAGCAAGCGACGGGCAAGGGGCATGAGGAACTAGCGGAGGCCCTCCGGTCTCGCGGCTTCGAGTTGTTCGCGCTTCCCAACCCCACGGACGAGGCATGGGAGCTCGACAATGCGGAAGAGTCCGCGCGGAGGCTCCCTCGAATCAACCGATACATGCGCCACCTCTACGGCCGACCCTAGATCACGAGGTCTATGCCTTGTCGCTGAGTTCCTGTGGCGTGAGGTTGGTTTTCGGTTCGTCGGCGAGTTCGCGGTGGTAGCCGATCTCGTAGCGGTTGGCGGGTGCTTTGCCTCTGTGACCTCGATGGGGTGGGCCATGATGCGGCGGATGATGAGGACGGCTTCGGCGTAGTCCATGCCGAGCGCGGTGCGTTCGTCTTCGTAGGCGATGCGGGCCGTGGTGAGTGTCATCCAGCGAACGGTGCCGTGTTTCGCGGATAAGGGACTGGTAGAAGAGGCCGGGGCGCTTGCGGTACTGCGCGTGACGCTTGGGGTCATCCCCCTCGGGGAGCATGTCGGCGTTGGTGTAGGAGTTGATCTCCAGGCGGGCCGATGCGCCGTGGATGGCGGAGGTGTGGCCTCGGTGCCACAGGCTGCGGCGGTGGATGACCGGGTGGTCGGGCCGGACCCCGAGCATGATCGCGACTTCCCTGTTGGCGGTGATCTTCTCACCGGTGAAGAGCAGGATTTCGGGTTTGCGGTCGCGTTGGGCGGCGCCCCAGCCGAATGCTTGGACGTCGGGGTGGTTGCCATAGGGCGGCGAGGTTGGGCCGGCTGCGGTCAGTGATGAGGATGGTGCGGCGTTCGGGCAAGGGGTGCCAAGGTCGCCGAGTAGCAGCGGCGCGGCCTGATCCACTTCCATGCCATCATCCGCCTCGACGGCCCCGGCCGGACCCGACGGGCTCAGCGAACGAGCCATCGCCTCGTCGCAGCTTTCCTGCGGGCGGAGGGGTTCAGCCTGCGAGCCAGTACCTCGATCATCACTTGACACTATGCACGGGGTTCATCCCATCAAGCACCGAGCGGAGCCGACCCTATAGGCTTCGTATTTCGCTAGAGAGATCCCTGTCTTGCCGTAAATCGCAATGCCTGGGATGAGATAGACGTCGAGGTTGCGGTCGACGATGAAGAACATGCTCACATCGACCGGGTCATACGGGATCCGCGGTCCCGACTTACGCATGCCGGAGACCCTCGGCGCAACGGTGACTTCACCGCTCTCGCTGATGCAGGTCTTGATCTGAACACCGCGGAAATCGCCCGGCCCCACCTCCACGATCAGGTCGTACGGACGGGGATCCGCGGGAACGGAGGGGTGCGCGCCACGCATTTGAAACCAAGCCATCGCGAAGGTCGGTGCGGCATTCCGAAGATGGACGAGGTCCGGCTCGCCGAGAGCGACGGCCGGAGGAAGCGCAGCGGGCTCCAGATGGCTGATGTCGAGACCGAGGCAGGCGGCGTGACCGCGCACGCTGGCGCGGCATTCTGCGTTGTCGCCGCACCCGAGCCGGGCCAGCGCCGATGCCCAGGAGGTCGATTCCATGACCGCTGCGCGTAGTTGTGCATCGGACCAGCGTCGGGCGCCGGTGAAGTGGCTGGTGTCAAGTCCCAGTTCCGATGCTCGCCGCTTCATGCCACGGACGACACCCGCCGAGCTGTCGTTGCGCCCCATGTCGCGAAGGACACCACGCCACGAGCGGGCACCGGCGATGGCGGCGCGCAATTCGTCGTCTGTCCAGGTACGCCTGGTGCGCGGGAGGACGGCAGGCCGCATGAGAGCAACATTAAAGGCCTGGCCTCCGAAAATCGGCGACCAGGCCCTTCCGCGTGTCGGGGTAACCGGATTTGAACCGATGACCTCCTGACCCCCAGTCAGGCGCCCTACCAAGCTGGGCCATACCCCGGAAGTTGCGCTCCGCGCCTCGGCGAACGGTGTGTTTCCTCGGCTGCGCAGGAGAAACATTACCACGAGTTTCACGGGGACGCCGTCCTCGGCCAGACCGCACATGATCGTCGCGGCCCGCCGTTCGGTGCTCCCGTGGGGCATCCGGGTGTTCGATATCTTTGAATCGTCTGCGATATGGAGGTGGCCGGGTGGGGCGTAGGCCGACCATCGATCGGAGGGAACTGGCCGAGCTGGTCGCCCAGGGGATGAGCGTGCAGGAGCTGGCCGCCCACTTCGGGGTCAGCGAGTCCGGGGTGTTGCAGGCGAAGCGGGCCGCCGGGCTGGCCAAGCCGATGATGGACCACAGTGACGCGGTGCCGTGGAAGCTCGCCCGGGCGCACGCCCAGTCGGGGCCCGCGACCAATCTGCGTAACCTGTCGGCGGCCGCGCAGGGGAAGCCGCCGGCGGCCGAGCGGCTGAACACCGCGCTGCGGTGGGCGCAGCGGCTCGTCGATGCCGGGCTGGATGTCCGGTACGACGCCGACGAGGGGTTCAGCGAGGTCCCCGCTCCCCCATCAGGCTCACATGTCGCAGCCGTGCTCGCGGCGGCGAGAAAAGGGCTCGAAGGCCGCTGAGCACGCCCTTGCCGGTATGGCCGGGTGAGTTTCACATGCCTGTTCGAGGGCAGTCGCGGTCTCACCATAGAGACCGGAGGCGAACATCATGACCACCTATGTCTGGGTGGCCGTCGTCGTGGTCGCGGTGGTGGCGGTCGCCGCAGTCGTGTACGTCATGCTTCAGCGGCAGCAGCGCCGTAACCATCTCCGCGAACGTTTCGGCCCGGAGTACGAACGCACGGTCGCCGAGCGTGAGAACCGGCGGGAAGCCGAGCAGGAGCTGCTCGCCCGCGAGCAGCGTCACGCCGAGCTCGATATCCGGCCCCTCCCCGCGGAGGCCCGCGACACCTATGCCAACCGGTGGACCGAGGTGCAGGAGCGCTTCGTGGACGCGCCGGGATTCGCAGTGACCGAGGCGGATCAGCTGGTCACGGCGGTCATGGCGGAACGGGGTTACCCGACGGAGGACTTCGAGCAGCGGCTGTCCGACCTGTCGGTGGGGCACGCGGCGACTCTCGATCACTACAGGACTGCTCACGAGATCAGCGGGCGGGCGGCCAGGAAGGAGGCCTCCACGGAGGAGCTCCGGCAGGCCATGGTGCACTACCGCGCGCTGTTCGAGGAGCTGCTGGAGGGAACCACCCGAGGAGGACGGTGACACGATATGAGCAGCGACGAGCTGAAAGTGCCGTCGCAACGCGCCGAGGAGCACGCTGATCAGAACGCCGATGAGCGACCTGATGAGCGTGCTGGTGTGACGGAAGCGCGTTCCCCAAGCGATCAGCCCGGCGGCGATCGCGCCGATGAGGAGGAGCTCGCTCGGAGCGAGCAAGCCACCACACCCGTTCCCGGGCAGGTGGACGATGAGAACGACGACGAGGAGAGGGCCCAGAGCCCCCGGACCGACGACGAATATGCGGCGGCCGTCCCCGGCGCCGTCGCGACTCCCGTTCCCGGAGACGAAGACGTCCCCTATCGAGATCCATACGCCAGGACCGGCGGTGACATGCTGTCCGAGCCGGAGCCGGAGCCGGAGCCGGAGCCGGAGCCGGTGACCGGGCCCGATCCGGCCCATGCCGCGGAGCACGCCGCTCCCGAGGACGTCGTCCTGTTCGATCAGGATCCCGCGCAGGTGCAGGCCCGCTGGCGCGACCTGCAGGCGTCCTTCGTGGACGATCCCGGGGATGCCGTGCAACGCGCCGACGGCCTGGTGGGCGAGGTGGTGGAGTCGCTCACCAGCAGCCTCACCAACCGTACGGACGCCTTGCGCGACCGCTGGAAGGACACCGAGTCCGCCGACACCGAGCAGCTGCGCCTGGCGCTGCGCGACTACAGGAATGTCCTGGAGCGTCTGCTGGCCCTGTCCGGAACGCAGGGCACGCAGCCGGACCAGGCGTCAGGCCGCCAGAGCGAGGGATCGAGGTGACATGACATGCTCGCGATAGTTGCAGCGATCATCTTCGGGCTGGGCTTCCTGCTCGACCTGGTCGGCGCGCGGATTCCCGGAGGGTTCTCGGGGATGACGTTCGCTTTGCTGGGATTGTGCCTGCTGGCCCTGCATCAGGCAGGGGTCGGCAAGGCCGGCTTCCGCACCGGATACAGCAACTGGCGTGGCCGAGCCCGCCGCTGACAGCAGGTGGCGGCTCCAGCCCCCCGACAACAGGAACGTCCGCCGCCGGTCAGCACCGGCGGCGGACGCGTGTTCAGGTGGTGGACGGTTCAGTCCTTGCCCGGGAAGCGCATGATCACCGTGCTGCCGCCGTTGCCCACGCGCAGCGTCAGGTCGGATGACAGCACGCGGGCCACCCACAGGCCCATGCCGCCCACGGCGTCCGGCGTCGGCCCTGGTTTCCATGAGCCCTCATCGTGTACCTCGACGACCAGGTCTCCGCGCGCCGTCCAGGTGCGCAGGGTGGCGTGATCGGCCCCGTGGGTGACGGCGTTGGTCGCGACCTCGTTGACGGCGATGACGAAGTCGCCGACGGCCTCCTCGGCCATGCCGGCGTCACGGGCCTCGTCCTCAGCGAACTGCCGGACCCGTGGCAGATCCGGCAGTCGGAAACGGAGCCGTCTCACGGGCGCGCCGGGTGGCGGGCTCGTGTAGCCCGACGGAGGCTCTGTGCCCTCGTTCACCCGGCGAAACCTTCTTCTCAGCCGACCAGCTCGGTGCGCAGCTGGTCGAGAACCTTGCGGAGGATGCGCGAGACGTGCATCTGGGAGATCCCGAACTCGGCCGCGATCTCGGCCTGCGTCATGTTGCCGAAGAACCGCAGCAACAGGATGTGCTTCTCGCGCGAGGGAAGCGCGTCGATGAGGGGTTTGACGGCCTCCCTGTCGACCATCGTGCTCAACGTGTCGTCGTCCTCGGGGATGACGTCGCCGAGGGAGGCGGCGTCGTCGTCGGTGCCGAGCGGCGCGTCGAGCGACAGCGTGCTGTAGGCGGCGGAGGCGTCGAGCGTCAGCAGGACGTCCTCCTCGGTGATGTTCATCTTGGCGGCCAGCTCGGCGACGGTCGGCGACCTGCCGAGGTCCTGGCTGAGGTCGGCGACGAGCCTGTTGAGCTCCGAGCGCCGCTCCTGGTAGAGGCGGGGGACCCGGATGGCCCAGGTGCGGTCGCGGAAGTGACGTTTGACCTCGCCGGTCATGGTGACGACCGCGTAGCCCCTGAAGGCGTGCCCGAGGCTCGGGTCGAAGCCGTTGACGGCCTTCATCAGGCCAACATACGCGGCTTGGAGGAGATCTTCCAAAGGTTCGCCCCGATACCGGTATCGCCTGGCGATCTCCATGGCGAGCGGCCGGTGCATCTCGACGATGCGCTCACGCAGCCGCTCCTTGTGGCTGTCCGGTGTCTCGTCCCTGGCCATCTCGGCCAGGAGCTCTTCTGCTGTCATCTCCTCGAGGACGTATTCCTGCACAGCCATCGCTGCTCCTCATATGGACGCAGGCGGCCTCTGCCGAGCAGAAAGAGCCCATGCAGAGGCGCGCCTCGCTCTACTCTCGAGACGAAAGCCCGCTGCTGGACTTCGGATCCAGTGTCCCCCGTGTCGTCAGAAGTATTCCTCCCTCGTGCGGTGACAGTAGGGTTGCTGCGTGACAATGCCGGATAACGGCGACGGGCCTGCGGCGGCCCTGAGCCTGACGTCGTCGACCGTCGATGGGATCACCGTGATCCGAGTCGACGGCGTGCTCGACGCGACGACGCGCGAGCAGTTCGCCGATTACCTGTCGATGGCGGGTTCCAACGTGATCCTCGACCTGGCGGGGGTGACGTTCATGGACTCACGCGCCCTCGGCCTGATCGTGCACCACTGGCAGACGAGCCTGGCGTCGGGCGCGCGGTTCGCGCTGATCGGAGTGGAATACTCCAAGTCCAAGGTGATGTGGATCACGGGGCTGGCTCAGCGGCTGCCGCTCTACGACACGCTCGACGACGCTCTGGCCGCCATTGGATAGCTGAGGCCGGACGGCCGAGGCCGGATGGCCGAGGTCAGCGGCGTGACTTGCGCTGGTGCTCGTCCACCAGGAGCCTGGCCAGGTCGGCCACCTTGACCTGGTGGTGCTGGGAGATCCTGCGCAGCTCCTCGAACGCGGCCTCGGGCGTGCATCCGCTGGTCTGCATGATGATGCCCTTGGCCTGGTCGATGACGGACCGCCCGGCGAGGGCGGCCTGCAACTGGGCGGCATCCGTACGCACCTCGTCGAACTCCGACATGTTGGCCATGGCCACACCGAGCTGCTCGGTCAGCATGTCGGTGAGCGAGTGCGCGCCCTGCGCCGAGAACGCGCCCGGGCGTACGGAGTAAAGGCCCACGACCAGTTCGGCGGGCGCCACGTCGATGGGCACGACCAGCGCCGAGCGCACGCCCCATCGGGTGGCCAGCGCGTCGTAGCGCGGCCACCGGCTGTCGGTCAGCACGTCCGTCACGGAGGCGCGGGCCCCGATCTTCCTGGCCTCGATGGACGGGCCCTCGCCAAGCTCGCGCTCGCCCTCGACGAGCATGATCAGCTCGCTGTGCGAGCCGGAGACCAGGACCCGTTGGTCGCGCCAGTGCTCGGCGGAGGCCCCCGAGCAGCCCGGTACGCCGGCCGCCAGGGCCGTGGTGAGCCCGCGCAGCACGCTCTCCGTCGACGTGTCCTCGCTCAGCCGGCCCAGCGTGGCCAGGTCGCGGGCGAGGCCGGGAGTGATCATCGCGGTCGATTCCATAGCGATAAGGCTCTACCCCCATATAGCAGTCAATATCCCGAGTGGCGTAGCGTCAGAGGGTGAGCATGCCGGACCTCGAACACGCGCTGGACGCGCTGGCCGGGCGCGTCTCGTCGCTGCGTGAAGCGAGGACCGCCTACCCCGCCGACCAGGCGCAAACCCTGGACGCCGCGCTCGCCGAGCTCGACACGGCCGTCGAACTGCTGGCCGAGGCCCGCGAGCAGCTACGCAAGGGCGCCAAGCGGAGCGGGGGCAAGAAGGACGGCACGCAGCGGGAGCTGAAACTGCTGCGCCAGGTGTTCCGGGCGTTCCCGGTGCCGGTGATCGTGCTGGACGGCGGCGGCGTGGTCAGGAGGATCAACCCGGAGACCTCGCGGATGCTCGGCAGCCCCGACGGTTACTTGGTGGGGCGCTCGTTCCCGCTGCTCGTGGACGTGTCGCGGCGGGCGGCGTTCCGCTCGCATCTGACGTCGGTCCTGCAGACCGGGCAGCCGTCGGCGTTCGAGACCCGGCTGGCGCACCAGGGGCGCACCCACACGGTGCAGGTGGCGCTGACCCGGCTGACCATGCCGGGCGAGCCGCAGCAGATGGTGGCGGCCGTGGCGCTGCCGACCGAGGTGCAGCTGCCCGAGCCGGGCGCGCGGCGGCCCGAGCAGTCCGACGGGGCGTTGCTGATCGCCGCGGCCAAGCGGCAGGACCTGCTGGTCAAGATGGGCAAGCTGCTGCTCGACGAGCAGGCGCTGCTGCGGCCGGTCGCGATGGCGCGGGCGACCCGGCTGCTGGCGGCCGAGTGGGCGGACTGGGTGGTCGCGGATCTCGTGCGTGGCGGGCTGCCGCGCCGCGCGGTCGTGATGGGGCCCAAGGATCATCCGGTCGGCGAGCTCGTACGCCAGGTCGAGGCGGCCGATCCGGCCGCCGGCCAGGTGGTGCTGCAGGTGTTGGAGCGGGGCTCCGGCGTCGTGCAGGAGATGGTGGACGACGAGACGTTGCTGGGCTTCTGCGCCGAGGGGCCGGTGCTGACGGCGATGGGCGCCGGCTCGATGGTGTGCGTGCCGATCGGGGCCGGCGACGGGGCGCTGACGCTGGTACGCACGCACGACAGGCCGCCGTTCACGCTGGCGGACCTGGCGGTGATGCAGGAGGTGGGGCTGCAGCTGGGGCTGGCGGTCCGCGCGCAGAGCAGTTACCAGAGCCGTTCGAGCGCGGCGGACGCCCTGTCGGCGAGCGTCGCGCCGCGCAACCTGCCCGACGTGCCCGGCTACGAGGCGGCGGCCGTCTACTACCCGGGCTCGTCGGTGGGCGCGGAGTTCTACGACGTCTTCCCGGTCTCCAAAGGATGGGCGTTCGCGCTGGGCGGCGCGGCCGGCAAGGGCGAGGAGGCGGCGTCGGTCAGCGCCATGGTGCGCGGCGGCCTGCGGGTGCTGAGCGCCTGGGAGTCCGATCCCGACCTGGTGATGCGCAAGGTCAACGAGGCCCTGGTCGCGCAGGGCACCGGCATGTTCGTGATGGCGGTGGCGGGGTTCGTACGGGGCCGCGAGATCCGGCTGTCGTCGGCCGGGCACCATCCCGCGGTGCTGCTGCAGCCCGACGGCGGCGTGCGGTACGCGGCGGGCGGCGGCGTGCCGCTGGGCATCGCGCCCGAGGCGGAGACCGGGGCGGAGACGCTGACGGTCTGCTCGGGCGAGACGCTGGTGCTGTACTCGGAAGGGCTGATCTCCTCCAGGAACGAGCGCGGCGAGCCGTACGGCGAGGAGCGTCTGGCCGACGTGCTCGGCCGGTGTGCGGGCCAGGCGCCGTCCACCGTGGTCAAGGCGGTGGAGTCGGACCGGAACGCCTTCTCCAGCGGCCAGGTGTGGGATGAGATCGTGGTGCTCGCCCTACGGGGTGTCTGATCTGTAGGGGTTTGCGAGCGCAGTAAACCTGGGTATCGTCGTAGACGTAGACGCATGTGCCTAAGACGCAGGCACACCTTAAACGCTTTCCACGCTGCTGAGGTGTGCCATGAATATTGCGATCGTCGCATCCGCCGGGGGAAACCAGCGCCATCGCCTCCTCGCCGTCGCACGCGAGCTGGGGCGCGAGCACCACGTCACGATCTACTCCCGCCGTGACAGCGCCGAGGGCAGGCCCAGGACGCGGGTGGCCCCGGGGGTCACGCTGGAGCAGCTGGACGTGGGCCCGCCCAAGGATCTGCCCGCCGACGACGTGCTGCCGTACCTTCATGACCTCGGCGAGCACCTGATGCGGCGGTGGAGCCAGGACAGGCCGGACGTGATCCACGCCCACAGCTGGACCTGGGGCCTGGCCTCCGTGGCCGGGGCCGAGGGGTTGTCGGTGCCGGTCACGCAGACGTTCCACACTGTCGACGCGCTGCACAAGGACGTGGAAAGGGCACTGGGCCGCAGGGCCAACGCGGTCATCGCGGGCTCCGGCGACGAGGAGTCGGCGCTGATCCGGCTCGGCGTGCCACGCGGCAACATCGCGATCGTCCCCTACGGCGTCGACACCGAGCGCTTCCAGCGGCGCGGCCCGGTGGCCACGCGCGGCTCGCGCAAGCGGCTCCTGCACGTCGGCCCGCTCACGCCGGACCGCGGCGCGCACACCATCGTGCGGGCGCTGCAGGGGCTCTCCGACGTGGAGCTGGTCATCGCGGGCGGACCCGAGCCCGATGACCTCGACGACGACAGGGACGCGCGCCGCCTGCGCTCCCTGGCCGAGCAGCTCGGCGTCGACGACCGGGTGACGCTGCTGGGCCAGGTCAAGCGGCCGGCGGTGGCGAAGCTGATGCGCAGCGCGGACGCCGTGGTGTCGGTGCCGCGCGAGGCCGTCACGGGGATCGTCGCGCTTGAGGCCATGGCCTGCGGCGTGCCGGTGATCGCCTCGGCCGTCGGGGCGCATCTGGACTCGGTCATCGACGGCGTCACCGGCCTGCTGGTGCCGCCCGACCGGCCGGCGCGTACCGCGCGGCTGGCCCGCGAGCTGCTGTGGGACCCGACCCTGCGGACCGCGCTCGGGTACGCGGGCGCCGACCGGGCCCGCTCGCGTTATTCCTGGGAGCGGGTGAGCCAGGAGCTGGTACGCGTCTACGAGCACGCCTGCGCCTGACCTGCGAAACGGCTCCGGCTCTGCCGGGGCCTTTTCCGTGGCCGGGAACGGGCGGCGGCGGACGGGGCTGTTACCAGAGTGAAAACTTTGCTTCTATGGGGCGCATGCTCAGACGCAGTTCGATCCTGGCGGCGACGGCGCTCCTGAGCGTCGCCGCGCTCCCCCAGACCGCGCAGGCGCAGACGTGGGGCGCGCCCGTCCTCGTCGAGAACTTCACCGGCTCCTCGATCAACACGAACAGGTGGATGATCTACCACTCCCCCACCGCCGAACGGAACCCGCGCACCGGGCGAGCGGCCACGGTCGCGAACGGCGTGCTGCGCCTCAAGGGCGGCATGTACGGCGGCAAGGACCTGTCGGGCGGCGTGGCCGCCAGGCACGCGCAGCAGTACGGCCGGTGGGAGGTCAGGTTCCGGGCCGAGGCGGGCGCCGGTTACACGCCGGTGGCGCTGCTGTGGCCGACGGCGCAGGGCCAGGGCGGCGGCTACGCCGAGGTCAACTTCGCCGAGATCGTGGACCCGAAGCGGCAGGGCGGCGGAATCTTCGTGCACGGCGGTCAGGGCCGGGCCCAGCGGCAGTTGCGTGCCGACTTCACCCGCTGGCACACGGCGGCCGTGGACTGGCTGCCGGGGCGGCTGACGTTCTGGCTGGACGGCAGGAAGGTGTGGGACTACCGCGGCGCGTACGTGCCCGGCGGCGGCCGGATGGCCCTGGCACTGCAGAACGACGTGGTGTGCGAGCCGCGCTGCCGCGACGCCTCGACCCCGGCCACCGTGTCGATGTACGTCGACTGGGTGAAGGTCTACAAGGCGTCCTGACCGAGCAGCCTGGCGGCCTTGAGCGCCAGGTGTACGGCCAGGCGGTCGTCGCCGTCCGAGAGGTCGCGGTGGGTGAGGCGCTCGGCCTTGCCCAGCCGGTAGTAGAGCGTCTGCCGGTGGATGCCGAGGTCGGCGGCCGCCTTCTGGGCGTGGCCGCCGAGGTCGAGGTAGACCTCCACGGTCTGGGCCAGCTCCGCGTCCAGCGCGGCGGTCTCGGCGGCCAGCTCACGCAGGTCGGGCCGGCCGAGGCGGGCCAGGAGGCGGTGCACGCCCAGGTCCTCCCAGCGGGCGACGGGCGCGTGCCGAGGGAAGTGCTCGGCGATGCGCAGCGCCTGGCGGGCCTCGCGCCAGCTCAGCCAGGCGTCGCCCGGATCGCTCCGGGGCGCGCCGAGGCCGGCCGCGGTGCCGTACGCGCTCTGCACGGTCTGCGCCACCTCGCCGGCCAGGTGGGCGGGGGCGAGCAGGGCGACCGGTGAGCCGGGGCGGGCCAGGACGCCGCGCGGGAGCGTCCAGAGGGCGGCGAGGCGCTCCTGCGACTCCCGTACGGCGATGGCCGTGACCGGCCCGGGCACCTCGATGGACACGCCGGCGCGTTCCTCGGGGTCGGGCGAGAACAGCGCGAGCAGGCCGCGGCCGAGGTCGCGGCGGCTCCTGGCCTCCTGGGCGAGCGCGGCGGCGGCCCTGGCCACGAGCGGCGCGGCCGAGCGCAGCCGCTCGCCGGTGAGCGCGCCCGAGTCGAGCAGCCACAGGTAGCCGTAGACGACGTCGCCGTGCCGCAGCGGCCAGCACACCCTGGCCAGGACCTTGAGGTCGGCGTCGCCGGGGATCTTGACCGGGCCTTCGGCCTTGGCGATGCCGTAGCGCTCGAAGTAGTCACGCACCTCGCCGGTGGCGCGCCTGCGCAGGATGGACTCCTGGCGGACCGTGTCGATGTCGCCGTGCTGAGCGCCGTAGGCCAGCAGCCGGAACGTGCGGTCCTCCAGCGTCGCGGACGCCCCCAGCCGGGCGGCGATCTCGTCGACGAGCTCTTGTAGGTCGGCCGAATTGTGCATTTGTACAACAGCCTGCCACACGCCGCGTTACGCGCGTCGATGGCCCCCTCTGAGCTGCGTTTTTAAACTGAGCACATGCTCGGTCACCTGCTGCTCGCCGCTTCAGGGAGCGGTGTCGTACGTCGCACCGTCTCCGGCTTCCCGCTCACCAGGAAGGTGGTCGGGCGGTTCGTCGCGGGCGAGAGCGCCGGGGAGGCCCGCGACGCCGTCGAGCGGCTGCGTGACGCCGGCCTGGCCGTCACGATCGACCACCTCGGCGAAGAGACGCGCGACGCGCGGGCCGCCGAGGCCACCGCGGACGCCTACATCAGGCTGCTGGAGGCGCTGCGGCCGCTGGAGCTCGGCGCCGCGGGCGAGGTGTCGGTGAAGTTGTCGGCCGTCGGGCAGCGGCTCGACGAGACGATGGCGCTCGAGCACGCCCGCGAGATCTGCGCCGCCGCCGCGGCGAACGGCTCGCCCGTCACGCTCGACATGGAGGACCACACCACGGTCGACTCCACGCTCGGCATCCTGCGCAAGCTGCGTGAGGACTACCCGTCGACGGGCGTGGCGATCCAGGCGTACCTGTTCCGCAGCGAGGAGGACTGCCGCGACCTGGCGGCGGAGGGCTCCCGGGTGCGGCTGGTCAAGGGCGCCTACCGCGAGCCCGCCTCGGTCGCGCACCAGGGGAAGACCGCCGTGGACAAGGCGTACGTGCGATGCCTGCGGATCCTCATGGCGGGGAAGGGTTACCCCATGGTGGCGACGCACGACGACCGCATGATCGCGATCACGGAGCTGCTCGCCGACCGATACGGGCGGACGATCGGCGACCACGAGTTCCAGATGCTCTATGGAATCCGGACCGACCGGCAGGAGGCCCTCGCCGGGGCCGGTCACACGGTCCGCGTCTACGTCCCGTACGGCGACGACTGGTACGGCTACTTCATGCGCCGCCTCGCCGAGCGCCCGGCCAACGTCGCCTTCTTCCTTCGTGCCCTTGGGGGTAAGTAATGGATGCCATCAGCAACGTCCCCGTTCCCGCCAACGAGCGGGTCTACGGCTACGCGCCCGGCAGCGCCGAACGCGGCACGCTCGAGGACCGCGTCAAGGAGCTGGCCGGGGCGTCGATCGACCTCACCATGACCATCGGCGGCGAGCAGCGGCTCGGCGGCGGCGCGCCCATCAACGTGGTGCAGCCGCACAACCATGCCTCCGTCCTGGGCCGTACCAACGACGCTACGGTCCAGGACGTGCGGGACGCGATCTCCGCCGCGCTCCAGGCGGCGCCCGCGTGGCGGGCGCTGTCGTTCGACGAGCGGGCCGCGATCTTCCTGAAGGCGGCGGACCTGCTGGCCGGACCGTGGCGGGCGACGCTGAACGCGGCCACGATGCTGGGCCAGTCCAAGTCGGTGCAGCAGGCGGAGATCGACGCGGCCTGCGAGCTGATCGACTTCCTGCGGTTCAACGTGGCCTACGCCCGGCAGCTCTACGCCGACCAGCCGATGTCGTCGCCGGGCGTGTGGAACAGGATGGAGTACCGGCCGCTCGAGGGGTTCGTGCTCGCGATCACGCCGTTCAATTTCACCGCCATCGCCGGAAATTTGCCGACATCTGCCGCTTTGATGGGGAATGTCGTCGTCTGGAAGCCGTCGCCGACGCAGCAGTTCGCCGCGCACTTCACTATGCGGCTGCTGGAGGCGGCCGGGCTGCCGCCCGGCGTGATCAATATGGTCACCGGCAACGGCCAGGCCGTCTCCGACGTCGCGCTCACGCACCCCGCGCTGGCCGGCATCCACTTCACCGGCTCCACCGCGACGTTCCAGCACCTGTGGAGCACGGTCGGCGCGAACATCGCCTCCTACCACGGCTACCCGCGGCTCGTCGGCGAGACCGGCGGCAAGGACTTCGTGGTGGCCCACCCGTCCGCCGACCCGGCCGTGCTCGCGACGGCGCTGGTCAGGGGCGCGTTCGAGTACCAGGGGCAGAAGTGCTCGGCGGCCTCGCGCGCGTACGTGCCGCGCTCGGTCTGGAGCCGGATGCGCGACGACTTCGTCGCCGCCACCGAGTCGCTGACCGTGGGTGACGTCTCCGGGGACCTGTCGACGTTCATGGGCGGGGTCATCGACGGCCGGGCCTTCGCCAAGCACAAGGCGGCCATCGACCGGGCGCGGGCGGCCTCGAACATCGATGTGCTCACCGGCTCGTACGACGACAGCGTCGGATATTTCGTGAAGCCGACCATCCTGGAGTGCGCCGACCCGGCCGACGAGATCTTCGTCAAGGAGTACTTCGGCCCGATCCTTGGCGTGCACGTCTACGAGGACCGCGACTTCGACCAGGTGCTCGACCAGATGGAGGGCATCGCCCCGTACGCGCTGACCGGGTCGATCATCGCGCAGGACCGCTACGCCATCGCCGCGGCCTCGGACCGGCTGCGCTTCGCGGCCGGCAACTTCTACGTCAACGACAAGCCGACCGGGGCGGTCGTGGGGCAGCAGCCGTTCGGCGGCGCCCGCGCCTCCGGCACCAACGACAAGGCGGGCTCGATCTTCAACCTGATCCGGTGGGTGAACGCCCGCACGATCAAGGAGACGTTCGTCCCGCCCACCGACCATCGTTACCCGCACATGGGCTGATTTCCCGGCCCCGCCACTCCGAGAGCCTCCGGGTCCTGCCCCCGGGGGCTCTCGGCATCCTGGTCTCGGGGCGGCGCCATGGCGGCAGGCGTCAGTCGATCCGCTGGCAGATGCTCACCGGCAGCCGAGCAGACCACCTCTTGGTGGCTTCGTCGTAGGCGCGCGCGTACCCGTTCTTGCTTCCGGCGCAGGGAGCGGCGATCGTCGTGTCGACATAGATGGTTCCGCCGGGCGTGATGGAGTGCGGCTGAGCGATCTGCCACTTGGAGAACGCCGCCCGGCCGGAGTTGTACTTGACGGTCAGGAAGACGCGGCCCCCCATGGTGAAATTGCCGCCAGCGATCTTGAGATGGCCGTTGAAGGTGTAATTGAACAGGAAGGGCCGATCCTGCCTGACCTCGTCGAAGGTGCCGGCGGACATGGTCGATGCGTTCGCGGGGGCGCTGAGGGCCGGGACGCCCAGGGCGACGATGCCCGCGGCGGCGGTGACTCCCAGCAGGGTGCGGATGGTGCGGCTCATCGGGATCTCCCCTGTGATGGTGTGAAGCATGCCGAGCCTGTCGGGGGCTCGCATCACCATTGACAGGTACGCCGCCTGCAACGTGCTTTCAGTAGCCCGACGGCCGCATGCAGACCGCTGTAGGTTGGCTCACCGCGCAACCAGGGGCCCTCGCAGCGTCTTGGCCGCCGGCGAGCGCCCCCAACTACTGGGGCAGGCCGTAAGATCGCGGCATCGCCGTTGATCGCACGGGACGTGTATCGTCGGGAACCATGTTCCGCCCTCTGCACGCCGGAGAGCCGACCCGGCTGGGTGACTACCGCATCGTGGCGGGCCTCGGTGAAGGCGGACAGGGCGTGGTCTACTTGGCCGAGGACGCCTCGGGCGAGCGGGTGGCGGTCAAGGTGCTGCACGCCAGGCTGGCCGGGAGCAGTGAGGCGCGCGAGCGGTTCTTACGCGAGGTGGACGCGGCCATGCGGGTGGCGGCGTTCTGCACGGCCCGCGTGCTGGATGTGGCGGTCGACGGCGACCGGCCTTACATCGTGTCGGAGTTCATCGACGGCTTGTCGCTGGAGAGTTCCGTCCGCGAGCACGGGCCCAGGTCCGGCGGCGCCCTCGACCGCATCGCGGTCAGCACGGCGACCGCGCTGGCGGCGATCCACCGGGCCGGGATCGTCCATCGTGACTTCAAGCCGTCCAACGTCCTGCTGGGCTCCGACGGCCCCCGGGTGATCGACTTCGGCATCGCGCGCGCGATCGACCTCACGGCCACCGGCGGCTCGGTGGGCACCCCGGCGTACATGGCTCCCGAGCTGATCCACGGTGAGCCGGCGCAGCCCGCGTCCGACGTGTTCAGCTGGGCGGTGACCGTGGCCTTCGCCGCGACCGGCCGCGCGCCCTTCGGCCAGGACACGCTGCCCGCGGTGATGTACCGCATCCTCCACGCCCAGCCGGATCTGGACGGCGTTCCCGAGCCGCTGCGCGCCCTTCTCGCCCGCTGCCTGGCCAAGGAGCCGCAGGCACGTCCCACGGCGGCCGAGGTCCTGCACCTCCTCCTCGGCCACGGCCAGACCTCGACCAAGCCCGTCGCACCACCCACTCCGGGAACGCCGCCCACGGGTGGCGTTCCGCCCGCCGACCCCACCACAGACGCGCGCCGCCGCAAGCGGTCCAGGCTCCTGGTGGCGGGCTCGGCCGCCACCGTGGCGGTGCTGGTGAGCGTGATCGTGGTGGCCCTGGAAGGGGGAGGGAGCGACTCCACGGCGACACCCACGCGCTCGGCGAACTCGGGCATACCGTCGGCGACGGCCGGCTTCGCCGCCCGGCCGTACGGCAGGCGGATCGCGAAGGCCATCCTCGGCGGCGAAGTGAACACCCTGGCGGTGAGCACCTACGGCGGACAGCGCGCGGTGCTGGCCGGCAGCACCAAGGGCGTGGCCAAGGCGTGGACGTTCGATACGCGCCCCAGCGAGCTGACCGAGCTGAAGAACTCCGGGAGCGAGGAGACGGACGCCGCCATCGACGTGGGCGAGGTGGACGGGCAGGCGGCCATGTTCCAGCGGCTGCAGAACGGTGGGGTCATCGTCTCCGGCGGGGACAGCCTCGAGCCGCTCGGCCCCGCCTACAAAGGCCACCAGAAGATCGTCTACACGATCGCCGCCGCGCAGGTGGCGGGCAAGACGGTCCTGGTCAGCGGTGACGAGGCCGGAAAGGTCCGCGTGTGGGACCCGAAGACGGGCAAGGACTCCGGGCCCCAACCCAAGACGGCGGGCGGCGAGCCGATGTTCGGTGTCGCGACCGGCACGATGGACGGGCACCCGTTCGCGGTGACCGCGTCGGCCGACGACACCGCGCAGGTGTGGAACCTGGAGACCGGCGCCCTGGCCGCCACCTTCCGCAGCCACATCGGTGACGTCTTCACCGTGGCGACCGCGGTGATGGACGGCCAGTCTCTGGGGGTCAGCGGCGGTTCCGACCACAAGGTCCGCGTCTGGGACCTGCGCAGCGGCCAGGAGATCACCTCGTTCTCAGGCCACACCGCCGAGGTCGCCTGCCTGGCGGTGGGCCGGGTCAAGGGTCGCGCGGTCGTCGCCTCCGGCGGGTTCGACGGAACCATCCGTGTCTGGGACCTGCGCAGCGGCAAGCCGATCGGCGACCCGCTGAAGTCTCCCGGCGGGCGCGTCTACTCGGTGGTGATCGCCGAGGACAATGGGGAGTCCTGGCTGGCCGCGGGCGACGTCAAGGGAAACGTCACAGGATGGAGTCTCGGCCCGGCCTCCCCTTAGAGCGGCCCCGCACCCACTCCTCCTCGGGTGCCCCCGCCTTCTCCTCGCGCCTCCGCCGGGCGTGATGGAGTGCGGCCGAGCGGTCTGCCACTTGGAGAACGCCGCCCGGCCGGACTGGCTGCGCTCTCCAGAGCTGGTGGCCTGGCACCAGGGCAACGTCATGGTCACGCATCAGGGGCATCGCCCTGACGGCAGAACAACGCCCGGGAAGACCCTAGAGTGCCCTCTCAGCGTCTTGTTCGTCGGGGATCGCTCCCAGCGGCAGCACGTCGAAGTGGATGACCACATGGCCAGCCGACCCATCACTCGGCGACGGCTCGCGTTCGCGGAGATCGGAAACCGTGCGGTACCTCTCCAGCACCTCCAGCACCTCGTCCCGCAACCGGGCCGTCTCCGCCACCGTGAGCCGCAGCGACCGCCGCCCGAACCCGCTGGCCTGCACCCACTTCTCCGGCGCCCGCGCCCCCTCCTCGCGCCACCTGGCCAGCTCCGCGCCCCGCTGGCGCACCAAGTCGTCGAGCAGGAGCTCCAGAGCGCTGGCCGCCTCGGGATCGGGCGGGGTCTCACCGTAGCTGAAGCCGCCGGGCACGATGCGCCAGTACTTCTCCTTCCCGCGCCCCATCTCGGGCACGACCTCGATCATGCCGTGCCTGGCCAGCTCCCTCAGGTGGTAGCTCGTCGCCCCGGTGTTCTGCCCGAGCAGGCCGGCGAGTCCGGTCGCCGTGGACGGTCCCCGCTCGTCCAGCAGCTCGTAGATCCGCAGTCGCAGGGGGTGCGCGAACGACTTCAATGCGTTCGCGTCGAGCGTACGAGCGGAAAAGCTCTTGCCTTGCTTCACTGTGCAAGCCTATCTTTGCAAAGAAATCTATGCACACTTTCTTTTGGACACTTCCACCCTATAGGAGCGAGTCGTGGCAGGTCTTGGGCGTCCGTTCGCCTTCCTGTGGTCGTCCACCGCGTTGTCCAACCTCGCGGACGGCGTGCTGAAGATCGGCGCGCCGTTGCTGGCGGTGTCGATGACCCGCTCTCCGACCCTGGTCTCCCTGGTAGGCGCCGCCGCGACGGCGCCGTGGCTGCTCCTGGCGCTGCACGCGGGGGCGATCGCCGACCGGGCCGACCGTCGCCGCGTCATGGTGCTGGCCAACGCCGCCCGGTCCACGATCCTCGCCACCACGGCGCTGCTCGCCGCGTTCGGCCTGCTCGACCTGTGGGTCCTGCTCGCGGCGGTGCTGGCGGCCGGGGTGAGCGAGGTCTTCGCCGACACCTCGGCGCAGTCCATCCTGCCGATGACCGTCCCTGCGGATCACCTGACCAGAGCGAACGGCCGGGTGTCCAGTGCCCAGCTGATCGGCAACGACTTCGTTGGCGCCCCCGTGGCCGGGCTCCTCGTCGCGGTGCTGCCCACCGCCCTGTTCGGCGCCCCGGCCCTGCTGTACGGCGCCGCAGGGCTGCTCCTGCTGGGCATGCGCGGCACGTACCGGTTAGCCGAGCCCCGCGCGGACCGCCGCCCGCTGCGGCAGGACATCGGCGAGGGGCTGCGCTTTCTGCGTTCTCACCATGTGCTGCGGAGCCTGGCGATCACGGCGGGCATGCTCAACCTCGCCAACGCCGCCTATTTCGCCGTCTTCGTGCTGTGGGTCGTGGGCGACGGGTCAGCGGTCGGGCTGGAGCCAGGCGGCTACGGTTTGATGATGACGGCGTTCGCGGCCGGTGCGGTGTTCGGGTCCCTGCTGAGCGGGCGTGTCGCGGGGATCTTCGGGGAGTTCCGCACGCTCGCGTGGGCCTGGCTGGTCAGCAGCCTCCTTCTCCTGGTGCCCATACTGCTGCCGTCTCCGTGGACGCTCTACCCGACCGCCGTGCTGTGGGGCGTGGTAGGGGCGGGGGGCAATGTGCTGGTGATCTCGGCGCGGCAGCGGCTCATCCCGGCGGAATTGCTCGGGAGGGTCAATTCGGCATACCGCCTCGTCGGGATGGGCGGGATGCCTTTGGGGGCGGCGCTCGGGGGCGTCGTGGCCGAGTTCGCCGGGCTTGCGGCCGTGCTCGCGGGCGCGACAGGAGTGTGTCTGGCGGCAGTCGGACTGGTGTGGCGCGCGTTGTCGGAACGAATTTCCAGGCCGCTGACCAGCGCACCTACACTTTCCGACATATCCGGATCACGTTAGTCACCCTAGACACTGTGCTGAAGTGACATGATTATCCCCGAGCTTGAGGGGATGGTATGCGGAAGATCGGCGGACGGTACCTCCTGAATGAGGAGGCCGGTCGTGGAGGTATGGGAGTCGTCTGGCGTGCGTTCGATCAGCTCCTCCACCGGACGGTGGCGCTTAAGGAGCTGACCTTGGCCGGTGAGGTCGAGATGGTGCGCCGCCGGGTGCTGCGTGAGGCCAGGATGGCTGCTGGGCTGACGCACCCCAACATCGTCACGGTGCACGACCTGATCGAAGAGGGCGGCAAGCTCTGGATCGTGATGGAGTATCTCGACGGACTCTCCTTGCACCAGTTGCTCTCCCAAGTGGGCACGCTGCCGGCGCAGTCGGTCGCCGCGATCGGGCAGCACCTGCTCGCCGCGCTGCGGACCGCTCACCAGGCCGGGGTGCTGCATCGTGACGTGAAGCCCGCCAACGTCATGCTGACCGGCGACCGGGTGGTGCTGACCGACTTCGGCATCGCCACGGCCGAGGGCGACATCCGCATGACGACGTCGCGGCGGCTGCGCGGCACGCCTGCCTTCATGGCCCCCGAGCGGCTCCACGGCGGGCCGGCCAGCAAGGAGGCCGACATGTGGTCCTTCGGCGCCACCCTCTACAGCGCCGTCGAAGGGCAGCCCCCTTACCCGGGCCAGGACGCGGCCACCGTGCTCGGCATGGCCAGGAGCGGCCCCTACCCGCCGCCCCGGCGGGCCGGGGTGATGCGGCCGCTGATCGAGGGGCTGCTGCACAACGACCCGGTGCGCCGCTTCACGCCGGAGCAGACGGCGGGTCTATTGGCCGGCATGCGCGCCAGCACGTTCCAAGCCGCCATCTAAGGCACCGCCGGGGACAGCGAAACGGCTGTTCTTGGTGAAAGCGGATCGCTGGGTGCGCAGGGCTGTCAACGCCGACAGCGGACGGCTAGCGTGGAGGAGGTGGATGTCGTCTACACCCCTTACGATCCGTCGATCAACGACGATCCGTACCCTGTCTACGCGCAGCTGCGCCGGGAAGCGCCGATCTACCACAATCCGGACCTCGACTTCTGGGCGTTGTCCCGGCACGCCGACGTCTCGGCCGCGTTGACCGACAGCACCCGCTACTCCAGCGACCACGGCCCCATGCTCGATCGCGGCGCGTGGGGACCGCACGCGCGGACGTTCCTGTCGTTCGTGGCCATGGACCCGCCCGAGCACACCCGGATGCGGTCGATCGTGTCACGCGCTTTCACACCGCGCCGGGTCGCCGCCCTCGAACCCATGATCAGGGAGATCGCCCGGGGCTACATCGCACTGGGCCTCGAGAAGGGCACGTTCGACTTCGCCCGCGATCTGTCGGCCAAGCTGCCGCTGGACGTGATCTCCGAGCTGATGGGCGTGCCGCCGTCCGACCGGGCCGAGGTACGCCGCAAGTCCGACACCCTGGTCAGGTACGACCCGCAGGGCCAGATGTCCGACGCCGGGCTCAAGAGCATCCTGTCGCTCGGCGACTACTACGCCTCGATCATCGCCGATCGCAAGATCACGCCGCGCGACGATCTCGTCTCCGCTCTCGTGGCCGACGGCGGCCTGACCGACGAGGAGATCGAGGCGTTCATCTTCCTGCTGATCGGGGCCGGCTCGGAGACCACGACGCACCTGCTCAGCGCCGCCTGGTACTGGGCGTGGCGCTATCCGGACCAGCGCGCCGCCGCCTTCGGCGGGGCGATCACGCCGTGGGTGGAGGAGTCATTGCGGTACGACACCCCGGCGCACGGCCTGGCCCGCCGCCTCGCCGAGCCCACCGAACTGCACGGCACACTCGTCCCCAAGGACGCCAAGATCTGGATCCTCATCGG
The DNA here is from genome assembly GCF_052245915.1 of Nonomuraea sp. 10N515B. Taxonomy (NCBI): domain Bacteria; kingdom Bacillati; phylum Actinomycetota; class Actinomycetes; order Streptosporangiales; family Streptosporangiaceae; genus Nonomuraea; species Nonomuraea sp. 10N515B. The sequence goes on along the minus strand of NZ_JBQQBQ010000018.1, from coordinate 152,777 downwards.
CGCCGCCAACCGGGACGGGTCGGTCTTCCCCGTTCCCGACGCCTACGACCTGACCCGCGACACTTCCCGCGCCATCAGCTTCGGCGTCGGCCGCCACTACTGCCTCGGCGGCCCGCTGGCCCGGCTGGAGGCGCGGGTGACGCTGGAGGAGCTGACGAAGGCGGTCTCGCCCGGCTACGAGGTTCACGAGGAGGGCATCAGACGCACCGCGCACGGCAACGTCCGGGGCATGGTCCATCTCCCGACCACCGTCAGACCAACCTGAAGAGACTGCTACCTTCTGGTCATGGCTGAGATCGTGTACCCGCCGGTTATCGCCGCCGCGCGGACCCTCTTTCGCGCGCTCGACATCCGCTTCCATATGGAGGGGACCGAGCACGTGCCACAGTCCGGGGGGGCCGTGCTGGTGAGCAATCACATCAGCTACCTCGACTTCATCTTCGCCGGGTTCGCCGCGTTGCCGTCGAAGCGGCTGGTGCGGTTCATGGCCAAGCAGGACGTGTTCGAGCATCGGATCTCGGGGCCGTTGATGCGCGGCATGCATCACATCCCGGTCGATCGGGGGGCGGGCGCGGGGTCGTACGCGACGGCGCTGCGGATGTTGAAGGCCGGCGAGGTGGTGGGCGTGTTCGCCGAGGCCACGATCAGCCGGTCGTTCACCGTCAAGGAGATCAAGAACGGCGCGATCCGGATGGCGCAGGCCACCAACACGCCGATCATCCCGGTGGCGTTGTGGGGCAGCCAGCGGCTCTGGACCAAGGGGCGGCCGCGCAAGCTGCTGCAGCGGCACGTGCCTCTCACCATCCTGGTCGGGGAGCCGATGCACCCGAAGCGGGGCGAGGACGTCAACCAGCACACCACCGACCTGCATGCCCGCATGTCCGAACTGGTGGACCGCGCCCAGCGCACCTATCCGGAGATTACCCCGGGAGCGTGGTGGCAGCCCGCCCACCTGGGCGGCACGGCCCCGACCCCGGAGGAGGCGGCGGCCATGGACGCGGCGGAGGCCGAGGCAAGAGCGAAGAAGGCATAACGCCCGTCGAGGGTGGTGTGCGGGGCCAGTCCCGGCATGGTGGTGACGCCCAGGTCGAGAGCGAGCCGGTGCCCGGCCCGAGCGAGGCGGCCGACGACACGCTCCAGCTCTACTTCCTGTGCGCACACCCGCCCCTGACGCCGGCTGCGGCCGTCACGTACGGTTCAACCAGCCAGGTGACGTCGCCACGGTGCTGCTCCACCACGCACGGCGTCCCGCTCGGACCGCTCCCGACGGGAGGCTCGTGCCTCTGGCCGAGCAGGACCGCGGCCTGTGGAACACCCGCCTGATCGCCGAAGGCGTCGACGTGCCAGGCAGCCCTCGCCCGCGACCGGCTGGGCGAGTTCCAGGCCCAAGCCGCCATCGCCGCGTTCCACGCCGACGCCACGACGGCCGCGGAGACCGACCGGGTGCAGATCGTCGAGCAGGCCGCACGGCTCAACGCGCAGCTGCGCAGTTGAGCCCCAATGCGATTGACATTTCCGCCTCTTTCAGCGAGCAGATGGGTACGCCTACACCACGTGGAAGGAGGGAGGGGCTTGCTCGTCGGGCTCAAGCCCCCGACGTCCCGACCCCTCGAAGAAGGAATGAAGAAGCTCATAAATGCGGCGAACTCGGTCGTTGAGGACGCGTTGAACGGCATGGCCGCGGCCCATCCCTCGCTGCGGATCCGCGATCAGGTGGTCTACCGGGCCGAGGGCCCGCGTCCGGGCAAGGTCGGCCTGGTCTCGGGCGGTGGCTCCGGGCACGAGCCGCTGCATGCCGGTTTCGTGGGATACGGCATGCTCGACGCGGCCTGCCCCGGCGAGGTCTTCACCTCGCCCGTGCCCGACCAGATCATCGATGCGACGAGGGCGGTGGACAGCGGCGCGGGCGTCCTGCACATCGTCAAGAACTACACCGGCGACGTGCTCAACTTCGAGATGGCCGCCGAGCTGGTCGAGAGCGTCGAGGTGGCGAGCGTGCTGGTCGACGACGACGTGGCGGTGCGGGACTCCCTCTACACGGCGGGCCGCCGCGGCACCGGGGCGACGTTGTTCGTGGAGAAGATCGCGGGCGCGCTGGCGGAGGAGGGCGCGCCGCTGGCCGAGGTGGCGAGGGTGGCGGGCGAGGTGGACGAGCGCAGCCGGTCGTTCGGGATCGCGCTGACCTCGTGTACGACGCCACACGCCGGCAAGCCGACCTTCGACCTGCCGGAGCACGAGGTGGAGCTGGGGATCGGCATCCACGGCGAGCCGGGGCGCGCCCGGGCTCCGATGGCGTCGGCCCGCGAGCTGGCCGGGATCACGATGGAGACCATCCACGGGGACATGCCGCTCCACGGCGATCTCCTGGTCATGGTCAACGGCATGGGCGGGACGCCGCTCATGGAGCTGTACGTGGTGTTCGCCGAGGTGGCGTCCTTCGTCAAGGGGAAGGGCGCGCGCGTGTCCCGATCGCTGGTCGGCAACTACGTGACGAGCCTGGACATGCAGGGTTTCTCCGTGACGGTCTGCCTGCTGGACGATGAGCTGATGCGCTTGTGGGACGCGCCGGTCGAGACGCCGGGACTGCGCTGGGGGCGTTGAATGGACACCATGGAGACCTTGGACACCGCCTTCTTCGTGGCGTGGTTCGCGGAGGCGGCCAGGCTGGTTCGCCAGGACCGTGACCGGCTGACGGAGCTGGACGCCGCGATCGGCGACGCCGACCACGGCACGAACCTCGACCGCGGGCTCACCGAGGTCACCAAGGCGCTGGCCGAGTGGCCGCCGGAAACGCCGGTGCAGGTGCTGACGTCGGCCGGGGCGGCGCTGATCCGCCGGGTGGGCGGGGCTTCCGGGCCGCTGTACGGGTCGGTGTTCCGGCAAATGGGCAAGGCGTTGCGGGCGCCGGTGACGCTGGCGGGGTTCACGGCGGCGTTCGAGGAGGGGGTCGTGGCGCTGGAGCGGCTGGGCAAGGCGGCTCTGGGTGACAAGACCATGGTGGACGCGCTGGCGCCCGCGTCCCGTGCGCTGGCGCTGGCCGTACGGGACGGGGTGGGGCTTCGGGAGGCGTTCGAGCAGGCGGCGCGGGCGGCGGAGGAGGGCGCTGAGGCGACGATCCCGATGCAGGCCCGCAAGGGGCGGGCCAGTTACCTGGGCGAGCGCAGCGTCGGGCACGAGGATCCGGGCGCGGCGTCGGCGGCGTTGTTCATGGCTGCGCTGGCCACCGTGGCGGCCTGATGCAAGCCGCGCGATGACGGAGGCCGGGTGATGGTGGGCCTGGTGCTGGTGTCGCACAGTGCGGGCCTGGCGGCGGAGGCGGTGCGGCTCGTCCGGGGTATCGCCGGTGCCGGCACGCCGGTGGCGGCGGCGGGCGGCACGGACGACGGCGGGCTGGGCACGAGCCTGGATCTCATCGAGGCCGCGGTACGGGCGGTCGACCAGGGTGATGGGGTCGTCCTGGTGCCCGATCTGGGCAGCTCGGTGCTGACTGCCCGTCTGGTGGAGGAGCCGGGGCGGGTGGTGCTGGCGGACGTGCCGTTCGTGGAGGGCGCGATCGCGGCGGCGGTGGCGGCGAGCGCGGGGATGCCGCTGGCCGACGTGCTGGCCGCCGCCGAGGAGGCCCGCACCTTCCGCAAACTCTAGAAACCCGGCGATCGCTCGGCGCGCCGGGATCTCGAGCGCCCGTGGATCAGTGGCCCTTGAACGCCTCCTCCAGCCACCACGAGCCTCGATCCTTCGTGACCTTGGCATGCACGAGCAGGGGCCGGTCCCGTGGCCCCTTGAGCCATTCGGCCACGCCGGCCAGGTCGGCCTGCTCGGTGACGGTCACGGCGGCGAAGCCGTGGCCGCGGGCGATGGCGGCGAGGTCGGCCGGTGGGAAGGTGACGGTGTCCAGGGGATGGCCGTGGGGTCCGAAATGGTGCACCTCGGCCCCGTACGCCTCGTCGTCGTACACCACGACCACCATCGGCAGACCCAGGCGGACGACGGTTTCCAGCTCCGCGCTGCCCATGAGGGCGCCGCCGTCGCCGAGCGCGACCACCGGCAGCCGGTCCGGCTGGGCCAGGGCGGCGCCGATCGCCGTCGCCAGTCCCAGCCCGATGGACTGGAACGCCTGCGTGAAGCAGAACCCGCGCTCGTCCGGGACGTCGAGGAACATCGACGGGTATCCCATGAAATTTCCGGAGTCGATGGAGAGGATGCGTTCGAGCGGCAGCAGGTCGTCCAGGCCGATGGTGAGCGTCCTGGGGTCGATCCTGCCGCCGCCGCTCTCGTCCTCGTACGGCACGTCCCGCCAGCGACCCTCGGCCTGGATGCGTCGCGCGAGCGCCGGGGAACGATAACCCCGGACGCCGGTCGGCTCGGGGGTCAGGGCGGCCGCGACGGCCGCCACGTCACCCACCACGCCCAGGTCCACGGGCACGTACGTGCCGAACGCCGACCGGTCGAGGTCGACCTGTGCCACCTTCCCGTCCCGCGGGATCAGGGTGCCGTGGCGGGTGGTCCACATGTTGAGCGCGCACCCCCACCCGACGACCAGGTCCGCGCCGCCGATCAGCTCGGCCGCCAGCGGGGTCGCGAAGCCGCCGCTCACGTCCAGGTCCCATGGACTGCCGCGGAACAGCCCTCTGGCCACGGCCGAGGTGGCCAGAAGGGCGCCCACCCGGTCGGCCAGGGTCTCCAGCTCACGGCGTGCGTGCCGGGCGCCGCGCCCGGCGATGAACACGGGCCGCCGAGCGTGGCTGAGCAGGCGCGCCAGCTCCGGCACCGCACCGTCACTCGTGTTCACGGCACCGGACTCACCGCCGCCGGTGGGCCGGACGCCGGGCGGATCGCAGGGCATGGCCTGGACGTCGAGCGGGAGGTTGAGCAGGACCGTGCGCCGTTCCTCCACGGCCACCCGGTACGCCTCCACCGCCTGCTCCCCCGCCCCCTCCGGCGAGGCGACCCGCAGTGGCACCGCCCCCACCGCCGCGGCGAGGGCGTCCTGGTCGATGTGGAAGTTGGAACGGGGATCGGTGACCTCGCCGGCGAGGACGATCAGCGGGGTGCGGCTCTTGGCGGCCTCCGCGATGCCGGTCAGCGCATTCGTGAGCCCGGGCCCCTGATGCACGGACACGATCCCGGCCCGCCCGCTCATCCGGGCGTAGGCGTCGGCCATCGTCGCGGCCCCGCTCTCGTGCCGCGCCGCGACGAACCGCACGCCTGCGGCGACGAGCGCGTTCGTGACGTGGAAGTTGCCGCTGCCGACCACGCCGAAGACGGTCGTGGCGCCGCAGGCGGCCAGGGCCCGGCCCACGGCCTCCGCGACGATCAACGTTCCACCAGGGCCAGCACCCGGACAGGGCTGCCCGAGCCGCCCACGATGGGCAGCGGCGGCGCGACCACGACGGCGCCGGTCACCGGCAGGCGGTCGAGGTTGCGCAGCTGGGTCAGGCCGTATTTGCCGGCGCCGAGCAGGAACGAGTGGCAGGGGAACGCGGGGTCGAAGGAGTGGGCGGCGCCGGCGTCGGTGCCGACGGTCTCGACGCCCAGGCCGATGATCGGCGTGTCGGACGCCAGCCAGGAGGCGCATTCGACGGAGACGCCGGGCGTGTGGGGCCCGGTCTCGTTGGCGTTCAGGAAGGCGGCCTGGTCGGAGGAGCGGGTGTCCCAGCCGGTGCGGTAGAGCAGCCAGCCGCCGTCGGGCAGCGGCCCGTTGGCGCGTTCCCACTCCTTGACGTGGTCGATCTGGAGGAGGAAGTCGGGGTCCTTGGACGCCTCGGCGGAGAAGTCGAGGACGACGGCGGGCGCGATCAGCTTGCCGGCGGGCACCTGGGAGACGTCCTGGCCGTCGCGGGCGGTGATCCAGTGGACGGGGGCGTCGAAGTGCGTTCCCGTGTGCTCACCCGTGTGGATGTCGTTCCAGTACCAGGCGGGGCCGCGGTCGTCGTACCGGCTGATCTCCTCCAGCCGGAAGGGGATCGTGTTGCCGAACGGGTCGGGCAGCTGGAGGATCGGCGTCTGCGACGAGAGCGGCGCGGTGAGGTCGATCACCTCGATCGCGCCGCTGCGCACGTGGTCCACGAAGCTCTGCAACACCGACATGGCATCCTCCTTGATGGCTTGTGCGCATCCTCCTATGTCGGTGTTCAGGCCTTCAAGCCGGTGAAGCAGATCGCGGCCCTGGACTTCCCGGCCGCGGGTGCTGCCTACTCTTCGGCTCGATCCTTCTGCTCGGAGGTCTTGAGCTTCTCCCACTTCTCGAGCAGCCCCGTCATCTCGCCCTGGATGAAACGGAAGAAGTCCCGCATCTCGCCGACCCGGCCGCCGGCGCGCGTCTCGGGCCCGCCGAGCGCTTGGGCTCCGCCATCGGCCAGGTCGGCGATCATCGCGTAGACCCCGCCCGTGGTGGTGCTCGACAGGTACCAAGCGTTGTCCCGCAGCGAGTAGACATCGCGCCGCGAGCCGGGGATCGGGCGCCGGTCCATCAGGCCGATCTGGATGAGGTAACGCACGGCGCCGGAGATCGCCGACGGGCTCACGCCGAGGCGGCCGGCCAGCTCGCCGGCGGTGAGCGTGTCCTCCTCGGCGCACATCATGGTCAGCAGCACGCGCGCGGCCATCCGGGGGAAGCCCCACTCCGCGAACATCCGTGCGGTGCTCTCGACGAACTGCTCCACAGCCCGCTCGTCCCTAGATGTCACGGATCCTCCTTGATGCCGACATGCGCCAAGTTTACAGGTTTTTCAAACTTCACACTCGCGTGAAACGTGTGTAGGTTAATAACCATGACAACTGCGATCACGATCGCGAACCTCGTCAAGACGTTCGGCGAGACCCGTGCGCTCGACGACCTCGACCTCACCGTTCACACCGGCGAGGTCCACGGTTTCCTGGGCCCGAACGGGGCCGGCAAGTCCACAGCCATCCGCGTGCTGCTCGGCCTGATCCGCGCCGACTCCGGCACCGTGCGGCTGCTCGGGGGCGATCCCTGGCGCGATGCCGCCGAGCTCCACCGGCGCCTGGCCTACGTCCCCGGCGATGTGTCCCTGTGGCCCAACCTGACCGGCGGGGAGACCATCGACCTGCTGGGGCGGCTGCGCGGCGGCCACGACACCAGGCGCCGCGCCGAGCTCCTGGAGCGCTTCGAGCTCGACCCGCGCAAGAAGTGCCGCGCCTACTCCAAGGGCAACCGGCAGAAGGTCGCCCTGGTCGCCGCGCTGAGCTCCAACGCCGAGTTACTCATCCTCGACGAGCCCACCTCAGGGCTCGACCCGCTCATGGAGGCGGTCTTCCAGGAGTGCATCGCCGCGGAGCGCGGGCGCGGCCGTACGGTGCTGCTGTCCAGCCACATCCTGTCCGAGGTCGAGGCGCTGTGCGACCAGGTCAGCATCATCCGGGCCGGCCAGGTCGTCGAGACCGGCAGCCTGGAGGAGCTGCGCCACCTGTCCCGGACCTCCATCACGGCCGAGATCGGCTCCCCACTCCCCCGGCTCGGCGACCTGCCGGGCGTGTACGACGTGCACCACCAAGGAAGCAAGCTCAGCTGCCAGGTCGACCCGGCCGCGCTCCCGGAGGTCCTGCGGCTCCTCGGCCAGGCCGGCGCCCGCAGCCTGACCAGCCGGCCGCCCACCCTGGAGGAGCTGTTCCTGCGCCACTACACCCTCGCCGACCGGCACGCCGGGGCGCTGCGATGAACGCGCTCACCGGCACGGGCCGGCTCTTCCTGCTCTACCTGCGCCGCGACCGGCTCGTGGCCACCTGCTGGGTGGTGTTCCTGCCCCTGCTGGTGGTGAGCCAGGTCGCCTCCTACGAGACCATGCTGCCCACCGAGACCGACCGGGTGAACTTCGTCGCCCAGGTCGGCGGCAATGCCGCGCTCACCGCGTTCAGCGGCCGGCTCTACGGGGACGCGCTGGGCAACCTCGCGATGTGGAAGATCGGCGACATCGCCTACACGCTGGTGGCGTTCATGGCCGTGCTCAGCGTCATCAGGCACACCCGGGCGGAGGAGGAGTCGGGGCGCGCCGAGCTGGTCGGCTCCACGGTCGTCGGCCGGTTCGCCTCCCTCACGGCGAGCCTGCTGCTGGCCTGGGCGGTCTCGCTGGCGGCCGGGCTGCTGACCGCGCTCGGCATGATCGGGTACGGGCTGGATACGCCCGGCTCGTTCACCGTCGCGCTCGGGATGACCGGGCCCGGACTCGTGCTCGCCGCCGTCGCCGGGCTGGCCGCGCAGCTCACCGAGCGGGCCCGTACGGCCGGCGCGATCGCGTTCACCGTGCTCGGCCTCCAGTACCTGATCCGTTTCACCGCCGACGGCGGCGGCATCCTGTGGCTGCGCTGGCTCTCCCCGAACGGGTGGAGCCACCTGATGCGGCCGTTCGGCGGCGACCTGTGGTGGGTCTTCCTCCTGCCGGTGGCCGCGTGCCTGGCGATCAGCGCCGCCGCCTACCGGCTGGCCGCCCGGCGCGATCTGGGCGCGGGCGTGCTCCAGAGCCGCCCCGGCCCCGCGGTGGCGGCGCCCGGGCTGCGTAGCTCGCCGGCCATGGCCTGGCGGCTGGAGCGCGGCCAGCTCCTCGGCTGGACCGGCGCGTACGCCGGGTTCAGCGCGATCACGGCGGGCGTGGCCAACGGCATCCCCGAGATCGCCGAGCAGGCGGGCCCGCAGATCGAGGAGTTCTTCCGCCGCTACACCGCCTCCCCCGACGCCGACCTGTCCGACACCTTCATCTGGATGGTGCTGCTCAGCCTCGCCGGGATCGCCACGCTCTATCCCATGTTGTCGGCCGTGCGGCTGCGTGCCGAGGAAACCAGCGGGCGCGCCGAACTGCTGCTGTCGACGCCCGTGGGACGCGTGCGCTGGGCCGGCGGTCATCTGCTCTTCGCCGCCCTGGGCTCCCTGACGACCATGACCGCCTCCGGGCTCGCGGCCGGGCTCGTGTACGGCCTCACCACCGGCGACGTGGGCGCCCACCTGCCACGCGTGCTCGGCGCCGCCCTGTCGCTGGTGCCCGCGGTCTGGGCCGTCGGCGCGGTCGGCATCCTCGCCCTCGGCCTGATCCCCCGCTGGGCGGTGGCCACCGTGTGGGTGGTGTTCATGTTCCAGCAGCTCTTCGGCGAGCAGATCGGCCCCGCCCTGGGCATCGACTACTGGATCGCCAACGCCGTCGTGCCCATGCACCACATCCCGAAGGTCCTCACCGGCGCCGAATTCGACGCGACCCCGCTGCTCGTCCTCACCGTCCTGGCCGTAGCGCTCGGCGGCGTGGGCCTGACGGCGCTCAAGCGCCGCGACCTCACCTGACGCGAGCGCTCCGGAGGATCACGCTCGGGTCCACTCCGCGCAGCCGCCGGTCTGGAACGCCTTGTCCGTCGGCTCGATGGTGACGGTGGCCGGGCCGGTCGGCATGTCGGAGGTGATGATGTCGGCCAGGTTGGCGGACGTGCTCTTCATCCGGGCCCAGAAGCACATGGAGAACCCCGTGGTGGGCCCGGCGCTGCGGTAGGTGCCGGGTTGGATGTCCCTGCCGACGACGAACGTGCGGAGGGAGGCGGGGTTGATGGCCGGAGTCGCGCCGGCCCCAGCCGGTTGCGTCGTGCCGGGCTGCGTTGTTCCAGGCTGCGTTGCTCCGGGCTGGGTCGCTCCGGGCTGCGTCGCTGCGGGGTCGCTCGGCGCACTCTGCTGGGGTGCGCTCGAGGGCGGCGTGCTCTGGGCCGGCTGGTCGACGGGCGGGTCGGGGTCCTCCGCCGTCACCGTGATCGTGGGCGCGGGGCCTGCCGGTATCGTCCCCGCGCCGAACCCCACGAAGACCCCCAGGAGGAAGCCCAGCAGCGCGGCGAGTCCGGACACGAGCAGAATGATCGTCGGACTGCTCGTCGCCCGCGGGTAAGGAGGCGGGTACTCAGGAGGTCCGTACATCACGGACCCAAGCGTGCCATCCCTGTCAACGGTGGAGATAGTCGACGAGCGACGCCTTCTCCGTCTCCAGCTCCTCGATGGCGCTCTTCACCACGTCGCCGATGCTGACGATGCCGACCAGCCGGCCGTTCTGGACCACGGGCATGTGCCGGAAGCGCTGCGTGGTCATGATCCGCCGCAGCGCGTCGACGTTCTCCCCCGGCCCGACCGTGCGCACGTCGGTCGTCATGATCGCGGAGACCGGCTCGTCGAGGACCGCCGCGCCGCGGTCGTTCAGGTGGCGTACGACGTCACGCTCCGAGACGATCCCCTGGATCGTGACGCCGTCGGTGGAGACGACGACGGCGCCGATGTTGTGCTCGGCCAGCTTGGCCAGAAGGTCCCGGACGGACGCCTCCGGTGCCACGGTCGTCACGTCGCTGCCCTTGCCGCGAAGGATCGTCCCGATGAGCATGTGCACCACCTCTGCCCTCAGTGTTCCAAATCCTGGGTCCAGGCAAACAACCATGCGGGTACGCCGTCAAGGCGTCACGTAGGCTGCTTGCCGTACTAAATCCGATATAAGGACACAGACTAGATGACCGAGCCGCTCAACATCGGAAGCCATGACCTTCCCATCACCGAGGAACTGGCCGCATTCATGCGCACCGGCTGGGCGGATACGAGTCGGGTGGATGTGGCGGCGCTGCCGATCGCGCCGTGGGCGGCCAAGCGCCGCGCCGCGCTGGCGGGCCGGTTTCCCGGTGAGCGGCTGGTGGTCCCGGCGGGCACGCTCAAGGTCCGCAGCAACGACGCCGACTACCGGTTCCGGCCACACAGCGCGTCTGCGTACCTGACGGGCGCGGGCGAGCCGGACGACGTGCTGGTGATCGAGCCGTCCGGGGAGAGCGTGCTGTACCTGCGGCCGCGCTCGCCCCGCGAGGAGGGCCAGGAGTTCTACCGGGACCGCCGCTACGGCGAGTTCTGGGCCGGGCGCCGTCCTGACCTGGCGGAGGCCGCGGCGCTCTACCAGATGGAGTGCCGGCACATCCGCGACCTGGAGCTCGACAAGCCCGCCCGGGTGCTGCGCGGCGTGGACGCCTCGGTGGACGCGGGGGCGCCGCGCGGCGAGGGCGACGCCGAGTTCGAGTCGTTCCTGTCGGAGATGCGGCTGGTCAAGGACGAGTGGGAGGTCGGCGAGCTGCGCTCGGCCGTGGACGCCACCGTGCGCGGCTTCGAGGACGTCGTGCGGGCGCTGCCCCAGGCTGTCGGGCATCCGCGCGGCGAGCGGTATCTGGAGGGCGTGTTCGGGCTGCGGGCGCGGCTGGAGGGCAACGCCGTCGGCTACGAGAGCATCGTGGCCTCTGGGTCGCACGCGTGCGTGCTGCACTGGATCCGCAACGATGGTGCGCTGAGCGCCGGCGACCTGCTCCTGCTGGACGCGGGCGTCGAGTCGGACACGCTCTACACCGCCGACGTGACCCGCACGTTCCCCTTGTCGGGGCGCTTCAGCCCGGTGCAGCGGCAGGCGTACGAGCTGGTGTACGAGGCCCAGACGGCCGCCATCGCCACGCTCCGGCCGGGCGCCCGCTTCCGCGACTTCCACCTGGCGGCCATGCGGGTGATCTGCGACGGCCTGCGTGACTGGGGACTGCTCAAGGGCTCCACCGACGAGCTCATGGAGACCGGGCTCTACCGGCGCTACACGCTCTGCAGCAGCGGCCACATGCTGGGCCTGGACGTGCACGACTGCGCGAAGGCGCGGGCGGAGGTCTACCTGGACGGCGTCCTGGAGGAGGGCTACGCGCTCACCGTCGAGCCGGGGCTGTACTTCCAGCCGGACGACCTGACCCTGCCCGAGGAGCTGCGCGGCATGGGCATCCGCATCGAGGACGACCTCGTCGTCACCGCGGACGGCGCGGCGCTGCTGTCGTCCGGACTCCCGCGGCGCGCGGACGAGATCGAGTCCTGGATGAGTGCCCTGGCGTAACAGAGCCATCACGTTTCGTGCTGGGCTGACAAGGTGTGAGCTGGGTCTCATACCTTTTCCTCAAATTCGCCAGAAAGCGTCGACTACTAGAAAACCCGTCAGTAGGGTGACTGATCCGTAGGCGGCGGAGGTGGTCAGCTCATGGCCTTGTCCGGATTCGTCGGACGCAAGGCCGGGTCGGTGCTCGGGCAGGTCGGTGACCTGTTCGTCATCGCCCTGGAGGGGCTGCGCCGCAGCTGGGACGTCAAGAGCTGGTGGTGGGAGTTCGTCGACCAGTGCTGGTTCCTGGCCCGCGTCACCAGCGTGCCCGTCCTGCTCGTCTCCCTTCCGCTGGGCGCCACCGTGGCGCTGCAGGTGGGCGAGCTGGCCTGGCAGCTCGGCGCGGGCTCGGCCACCGGCAGCGCCGTCTTCGTCGGCCTGATCCGCGAGGTGGCGCCGCTGGCCAGCGCGTTGCTGATCGCCGGGGCCGGCGGCAGCGCCATGACCTCCGACATCGGCGCGCGCCACATCCGCGATGAGTTGTCCGCGATGGAGGTCATGTCGGTCAACCCGATCCATCGCCTGGTCACGCCGCGCATGTGGGCGGCCAGCACGATCGCGGTGTGCCTGTGCCCGCTGGTCATCCTGGCGGGCGCGAGCGGCGGCTACTTCTTCAACGTGGTCGTGCAGGGCGTCACGCCGGGCGCCTACTTCGACGGCGCGCTGTCCCTGGTGGTCGCCTCGGACCTGTATGTCACGCTGTTCAAGGCGTGGATCTTCGGGTTCATCGCGGCGGCGGTCGCCTGCTACAAGGGCATGACCTGCGCGACCAGCCCGGTCGGGGTGGGGCGGGCGGTCAACCAGTCGACCGTGGTGACGTTCATGCTGGTGTTCACGTTCAACTACGTGATCTCCGCGGTCTACTTCCTGGCCTACCCGCCGAGGTCGCTCTGATGGTGACGCGGACGGCCGGCCTCCGACTCGCCCTCCGGGGGCGGGATCTCGCCGAGCGGTTCGCAACGCTGGCCGACTGGCCGCTGTTCGTGTGGAAGGTCCTGTACTACTCCGTCCGCGACGTCGTGCTGCGGCTGCGCTACATCAAGGTCGTCTTACGGCAGGTCAGCGACGTCGTCGTGGGCGTCGGCGCGACCGTCATCGGCGGCGGCATGATCTTCGTGGTGTTCACGATGGCGTTCGTCGTGGGCGCGACCGTCGGCCTGCAGGGCTACCAGGGGCTGCAGGCGATCGGCGCGGAGTCGTTCATGGGCCTGGTGGGCAGCTTCGCCAACGTCCGCGAGATCACCCCGATCATCGCGGCGACGGCGCTGGCGGCGCAGGTCGGCTCCTCGTTCACGGCGGAGCTGGGCGCGATGCGGATCTCGGAGGAGATCGACGCGCTGGAGGTGATGGGCATCAACGCCTTCACCTACCTGATCTGCACCCGGGTCGTGGCGGCGCTGCTGGCGCTCATGCCGATCTACCTCATCGCGTTGTTCGCCAGCTTCTTCGCCACGCGGCTGATGTGCACGGTGTTGTTCGGGCTGGCGCCCGGCGTCTACGACTACTACTTCTACCTCTACCTGCCGGTCAGCGACATCGTGTTCAGCGTCGCCAAGGTGGGCGTGTTCGCCTTCGCGGTCATCGTGATCCATTGCTACCACGGTTTCTACGCCACCGGCGGCCCCGTGGGCGTGGGAGTGGCGGCGGGCCGCGCCATCCGCCAGTCGATCGTCACGATCGTGCTGCTCAACCTGCTGTTGTCGTACCTGTTCTGGGGCGGCGGCGGCAACATACCGCTGACGGGGTGAGCCGGTGGCCCGATTCGAACTCTCCCTCGCCGCCCGGGTGGGCATCGCCTTCGTCATGCTCGCTGTGCTGGCGGCGGCCACCGTGTACGTCATCCGCACCGCCACCCAGATCAGCGGGACCCGGATCGACGCCGTCTTCGCCCGGTCGGGGCAGGGCCTCGACACCAACTCGCCCGTCAAGATCCGCGGCATCACGGTCGGGGACGTGACGGCCGTGTCGCTCGACGCCAAGGGCCGGGCGGTGGTGACCATGCACATCGAGCCCGGCGTCAAGGTGCCCCAGACCGCGGTCGCCTCCATCGAGCCGTCATCGGTGTTCGGCCCGAAGTTCCTCGCGCTCACGCCCGGCACGGGCGAGACCACCGGCCCCTACCTGGCCAGTGGCGCCGTCATCACCGACACCGAAGGGCCGCTGGACCTATCCGACACGCTCGGCGCCGCCTACCGCGGCCTGGACGCCGTCGACCCGCGCGAGGTCACCGTGATCGTGCACACCATCGCCAAGGGGCTCGACGGCAAGGGCAAGCACCTGCGCGAGCTGATCGGCGACGCCGGCACCGTCATCGCCGTCGCGCACCGGCACCGCGGGCGGGCCAGGCAGTTCCTGCACGACACCGCCGCGCTCGGCACGGCACTGTCGGACAAGGGCGACGAGCTCGTCTCCATCTCCTCCGACGTCAACGTCATCACCCCCGATCTGCTCAAGCGCGCCGACAAGGTACGCGTCCTGCTCGACGAGGTCACCTCCGTCTCCGGCCAGGCGGCACACGGCCTGCGCAAGCACCGCCAGAACCTGCGGGCCGGGGTGCACTCGGGCGAGCGGGTGGCCGCGCTCATCTACGCCCAGCTCGGCCTGGCCGGCGACGGCATCCGCGGCGTCAACCGGCTCGTCGACCTGCTGAACGAGCTCATCGAGGCCCAGGGCCCAGGCGACACCCGCCAGCTGCAGGTCGAGGCGTTCCTCGCGACCGACATCTGCGAGCTGATCGTCGGCTCCTGCGGACCCACCGACGGGAGGCGCTGACATGGCCCGCCGGGGATGGTTGTTCGCCAGGTTCGCGCTGTTCATCGGGCTGACCATGACGCTGATCGTGCTGATCAGCGTGCAGATCGAGCGGGTCGGCACCGGCGGCGGCTACCGGCTCGTCGCCACGTTCGACGACGTGTCCGGGCTGACCGAGGGCGACCAGGTCAAGATCGCCGGAGCGCCCGTCGGCCAGGTCTCCGGCATCAGAGTCGTCGACGGGCGGGCGGAAGTGACCTTGGAGGTGCAGGACGCGGTCACCGTGCCGGCCGACACCGAGGCCGCCATCCGCTGGCGCAACGCCGTCGGCCAGCGCGTCGTCTACCTGATGCCCGGTACCGCCCCCGGCAAGCTGCCGCCCGGCGGCCGCATCGCCCGCACCTCATCGGTGGTGGACATCGGCGAGCTGGTCAGCGACCTCGGCCCGCTGACCCGCAGCCTGGATCCCGAGCAGATCAACCAGCTGCTCACCGCCGCCGCCAAGGCGCTCAAAGGCAACCAGCACAACATCCCGCGGCTGCTCGACAACGTCAACGCCATCACCACGACCGTCAACGAACGCAAGAAGACCATCGAGCAGCTGCTGGAGGACTACGCCACCGTGACCGGCGTGGTCGCGCGGCGGGACAAGCAGATCGAGCAGCTCATCGACAATCTGGTCGTGTTGTCGGACGCCTTCGCCGGCAACCGCAAGCTGATCGACGACTCGCTGGTGGAGCTGTCCACCACGATCCACACCCAGAACGAGGTGCTCGGCAAGAACGCCGGCGAGCTCGGTGCTCTGGTCGACAACCTGACCGGGCTGACCGGCGGCATCCGGCGGAACATCGGCAAGATCGACAAAGCGGTCGGCACGCTGCAGCCGTCGTTGGCGCGCGGCTACGCCACCGTCAACCGCGGCCACTACTTCATCACCGCGGTCCCCTGCCTGGCGCTGACCCCGGCGCCGTGCCCGTACGGGATGCAGACGCCGCCACCGCTGCGCAACACCCGGGTGCAGAGCTCCCAGGACCTCCAGAAGCTCATGGTGGGTGGCTGATGGCGCTCAAATCCTTCAGGGATCGCAACAAATACGCCGTCGGCCTGGTGTCGATGGCCACGCTCGCCGTCATCCTGGCCGCCACGTTCCTGGTCGGCAACCTCGGCCTGCTCGAGGGCGGCTACACGATGTCGGGCGTGTTCGCCGACTCCGGCGGCGTGCGCACCGGCAACGACGTGAGGGTCGCCGGGGTACGCGTCGGCGAGGTCACCGAGGTGCGCCCTGATTACGCGCAGGGCCAGGTGATCGTCACCTGGCGGGTCGACGACGGCGTGCGCCTCGGCCGCGGCACCCGCGCCGACATCGCCCTGTCGAACCTGCTCGGCGGCCGCTACGTCAAGCTCACCGGCGCGGTGTCGGCCCCGTACATGGACCAGCTGCCCGAGGCCCGGCGGCGCATCCCCATGGACCGCACCGGCGTGCCCACGCTGATCAACGACGCCATCAAGGACGCGACCCGCCTGGTCGAGCGCCTGGACACGGAGGCGGTGGACGACCTGCTCACCGAGCTCGGCAAGGTCGACCTCGCCAAACGCGGCCGCATCACCCGGCTGATGAAGAACATCGGCGACCTGTCGGACACGATCAGCAAGAGCGAGCCCCAGCTGCAGCGGCTGCTCGACCACGGCACCACGATCATGGAACTGCTGGAGAAGAAGGACAAGCAGCTCGTCCGGCTCATCGACGGCATCGAGATCATGCTGAACGAGCTGCGCAAACGCAGGAACGAGCTCCGCGTCCTGCTCGGTGACGGCAGCGACCTGGTGCGGAGCACCACCCGGCTGATCAGCGAGCACGAGCGGTCGCTCATCCAGGTCCTCGACGACAACGCGGCCATCACCACCCGGCTCAGCGACGGCAACGAGCAGCTCAATTCGCTCCTGGCATGGGCGGGCCCGACGTTCTCCGGCCTGTCCACGATGGGCGGTCAGGGCCCGTGGCTCGAGGCCATAGCCACGGGCCTCGGCCCCATCAACCCGGAGGTGCTCACCGCCATCACCAAGGACAGGAGGAACGACCGATGAGGCGGCTGACAGCGGTGCTGGTCGCCTGGGTGTTCCTGGCGTCCGGGTGCTCCGTGCTGGGGGCGGAGCCGTACCGGCTGGTGGCGATCTTCAGCAAGGCGCCCTCCTTGTACGAGGAGGCGCGGATCAAGGTGATGGGCCTCGACGCCGGGTACGTGGACAGCATCCGCATCGAGGGCGACAAGGTCCGGGTCGGGCTGCGGGTGGACCGGGACGTGCCGCTCCCGGCCGAGGTGAAGGCCGTGGTCGCGCCGCAGAACACCCTGGGCGAGCGCAACGTCGTGCTCTACCCGCCGTGGAAGCCGGGAGATGCGAAGATCGCGCCTGGGACGACCATCCCGCTGGAGCGCACCGACCTGCCGGTGGAGATCGACGACGCGCTCGACGCGTTCACCAAGC
The DNA here is from genome assembly GCF_052245915.1 of Nonomuraea sp. 10N515B. NCBI lineage: Bacteria > Bacillati > Actinomycetota > Actinomycetes > Streptosporangiales > Streptosporangiaceae > Nonomuraea > Nonomuraea sp. 10N515B. Next base: position 135,633 of record NZ_JBQQBQ010000018.1, on the reverse strand, counting down.
TGACCGACGCGCTGGACGACGACAAGCTGGGCGACGTGGCCGGGGACCTGGCCGACGGGGTCAGGGGCCGCGGCAAGACGATCAACAACGCGATCGCCGACACCGCCGAGCTCACCGGCACTCTGGCCAAGCAGGACCAGCAGCTCATCGACCTGGCCAAAGGGCTGAACCGGCTGGCCACCACGCTCAACGAGCGCGAGAGCCAGGTGACCGGCGCGATCGACTCCTTCTCCGAGGCCAGCGCGATCCTGGCCGAGGAGCGGCGGCGGCTGCGCGGCTTCGTCACCGGCATGGCCGAGTTCGTCCGGCGCGGCGACGTGATCATCGAGCAGTACGCGGAACGGCTGCCGCAGGCCGCCGGGACGCTGGCCGAGCTGGTGCTGACGGTCCGGGCCAACAGCGCGTCCATGGCGCAGGCGGTCAAGGGCGCGGCCGACTTCGCCGACGTGATCATCGACGCCTGGGACAGGAAGCAGCACGTGCTGAAGATCCGCGTCGTGCTGAACGCGATGACGAAGGCGTGGCTGACGCCGCTGTTCGAGGCGCTGAACCTGGGGAGGGTGCCGTGCCTGCCCGGCCGGCTGAGCAACTGTCCCTTCGAGCGGCAGGGGAGGCGGCAGTGAGGCTCTTCGCCGCGGCGCTCGCACTGGCCGTCACCACGTCGTGCTCGCTGCAGACGCTCGGCGCCACCACGGGCGACCTCACGCTGTACGCGGTCTTCGACGACGTGCAGAGCCTGGTGGCCGGGCACAGCGTGCAGATCGCGGACGTGCGGGTCGGCACGGTCACCGAGATCCGCCTGCAGGGCTACCGGGCCAAGGTGACGATGTCGGTCAAGTCGGAGCACCGGTTGCCCCAGGGCAGCACGGCGACCGTGGCCAAGACGTCGGTCCTGGGCGAGAACTACGTGCTGCTCACCCCGCCGAAGGGCAAGGACCTGTCCACGGGCCCGTACCTGGCCAACGGGGCCACGATCGCCGACACGTCGGTCGAGCCGGACATCGAGCAGGTCACCGCCAAGGCGGGGCCGCTCATCGAGGCGCTCGGCGCGCAGGACGTCAACGCCATCCTGGACGCCGCCTCGACCGCGTTCGCCGGGCAGGGCGACGAGGTCAACAAGCTGATCAAGCAGACGGCCGAGGTCACCGACGCCTACTCCGCGGCCCGCGCCGACCTGGCCACCACTATCGACGCGCTGGCGAAGCTGGGCGACGACCTCGCGGCGGGCAGCAACGAGCTGGACCGGCTGCCGGGCACGCTCGCCGCTGCCACCTCGCGGCTCGCGCACGGGCGCAAGCACATCAAGAAGACCATCGTCGCGCTGACGAACCTGGCCAGGGAGGCCAACCTCACCGTGTACCCGCGGCACGCGGCGCGGCTGCGTACCCTGCTGCGCGAGCTTCAGGCCATCTCGTCCTCCATCCAGCGGGGCAAGGAGGATCTGAAGGCGCTGGTGGCCAAGATCCAGACGTTCCTCGACGCGCCGCCGATCACGGCCAACGGCCAGGTGCTGATCTACGTCTGGCTGAAGGGTGTGCTGCTGCCCCAGAGGTCCGCCGAGGGGCCGCGGCCGAACCTGGTCGAGGACTTCCGCCTGCTGCTGGAGCCGCCGCGATGAGAAACCGGATTTATCTGAATTTGGGGTTCTTCGCGGCGCTCGGGATCGTGATGACGATCTGGGCGTTCAGCACGATCATCCGGCTCGACGCGATCGAGCGGCCGTACCGGGTGTCGGCGGAGTTCCTCTCCTCCCCCGGTCTGGTGCGCGGCTTCGATGTGGCCTATCTGGGGGTACGCGTCGGCAAGATCGGCGATGTGGGCCTGGCCCCCGGCAGGATCGTCGTCGGTCTGGACATCGACAAGGAGATCCGGCTGCCGAAGGGCGTGACGGCCGAGGTGCGGCGCAAGTCCGCCATCGGGGAGCCGTACGTGGAGCTCTCACCGCCGGCCACCGGTGTCGCAGGGCCGTCACTCGCGGCCGGGGACACGATCCCGCTCACCAAGACGACCGTCCCGCTCGACTACAAGAAGTTGTTCGAGGGCGTCGGCAAGCTCCTGAACGCGGTGCCGCCCCGGGACGCCAAGACGATCACCCATGAGCTGGCTGTGGCGCTGGACGGCCGGGCGCCGGCGATCAGGAGCCTCATCGACGACGCCCATTCCCTGACCGACACCCTCGCCGACAACGCCGACGTCCTCGACGATCTGTCGGTGCAGCTCACGCAGCTGACGCACACGCTGGCGGGCAAGAGGGAGCAGCTGGCGTCCGGGATCACGGACCTGAGCACGGTGACGGCGACGCTGCGCGCCTCACGTACCGACCTGAACACCATCCTCGACCAGGGGCCCGGGGTGTTCGCGCGGCTCGACGCGGCGGTCAGGACGTCCCGGCCCGGGTTCTCGTGCCTGCTGACGGCGGCGGGGCTGCCGCACCGGCCGGCGTTCTCGGCGGAGACCGGGCGGAACGTGCACCACCTGCTCAGCATCGTGCCGACCGCGCTGAGCCTGACCGACGACGTCAGCGACCGGCGCGACGGCACCGTCTACGCCAAGGCGGCGTTCGTGTTCAGCGTGCCGGGCGGGCCGACGCCTGCCGAGGAGTACGCGGGGGCGATCGGCCCGCCCAAGGTGCCCCGCCTGCGTGCGTGCCCCGATCGGCCGGCCGTGCCCGATCCCGCCGACACCGATCCCGACGACACCGATGCCGACGACACCGATGCCGACGACGTCGCGGACCGGGGCACCGGCCCCCGTCAGGACGCCGCTGCATCCCCGGGGCCTGGGGCGAAGAAGACCGAGGAGCCCAAGGAAAGCAAGCGCGTCGCCAAGACGTCGCCCAGCGGCGTGGCCGCCACCGGCGCCGCGTCGTCCCGCACCACACCGAACCCCGTCCCGCTGATTGTCGCGATATTCCTCGCCGTTGTGGCATGTGGTGGCATCGTGGGCTGGACCGCGGCGGGCCGGGCCGCTCGCCGCCGTGAGGAGTCATCGTGACCCCCAAGCAGGACCTCGCCGACGCCGCGTTCACCTCCGCCACGACGGATGGCGACATGCCCGACAGCGCCACCTCCGCCACGATGGAGGGCGCCGCAGATACGGCCGCCACGGACGGGGCCGCAGAGACCGCCGGCGCGGACGGGACCGCCGCTCCCGGCGGCGGCACCCGTGCTACCGGCTCGGCCACGGCCGACGCCGAGGCGTCCTCCTCCGCGGCGGATGCCGACATTCCGGACGGCGTCGCCTCCACCGCGGCGGCCGGTGCGGCGCCGGTCGCCGGGAAGGACGGCAGGCCGCGAATTGGGCGGGTGACCCGTGCCCGCCTCGTCGGGGCGCTGGCCGCCATGCTGGTGGCCGCCGTCGCGGCGACCGCCGTGCTGCAGTGGGTCGCCGCCGCTCAGGCCGACGACGCGCGGACCAAGCTGGAGGCCGAGCGGGCGCTGCGCCTGGAGGTGTCGGGCGCGGCGAGCGCGTTCAGCAAGGCCCTGCTCAGCTACGACTACCGGGATCTCCAGACCACCCGGGCGACCCTTACCGCGCAGGCCACGGGCGACTTCCTGACTACGTACGACACGGCGTTCGGCGGGGCGATGGCGCAGGTCATCGTGAAGCTCAAGGCCGTCTCGCAGGCCACCGTGCGCGAGGTGTATCTGGCTGATGTGGACGAGGCCACCGCGCACGCCATCGTCGTGGTCGACCAGCAGGTGAACACCTCCGAAGCGATCCGCTCAGTGAAGGATTCGCACCTTAAGATCGCTCTTGTGAAGGATAAAGGCACCTGGAAGGTCCACGACGTGACCGTGCTCGGCGCGGCCTCCGAGGATCAGTACACCCTCGACGGCGGCGACCAGAAGAAGAAGGACTGACCATCGGCCCCGTCGCGATGGGCGGCCACCCGGACGAGGTGCGCGCGCCGGAAACATGGCTCACCGACGTGGAACGGGAGCGGGCGGACCAGTTCAGGTTCCCCCGGGACCGCGCCGGCTTCGTCGCCGCCCACCTCCTGGCCCGGATCTGCGCCGGCGCAGCGCTCGGCGCCGAACCCGCCGAGCTGACGCTGCTGCAGCACTGCGAGGTGCACGGCCCCGGGCACGGCAGGCCGTACCTCGAACAGGCCCCCGAGCTGGGTATCAGCTTGAGCCACACCCGCGGCTACGTGTGCGCCGCGGCCGGTCCCGGGAAGGTCGGCGTGGACGCCGAGCAGGTGCCCGCGGGCCGGCTGGACGAGATGCTGGCCGAGCGCGTGCTCACTGCCCGCGAACGCGCGCTGGTCATCGGGAACGACGACCTGATCAAGCACTGGACGCGCAAGGAGGCGCTGATCAAACGCGGCGAGTTGTCGCTCGACCGGCTGGCCTCGGGCGGCGACGACCTGAACGGCCGGCATCTGCTGGAATGGCGCGCCGAGCCGGACATCAGGGTGGCCGTCATCGCGGACGCCCCGGTCAGGAGGCTGCCCATCCCGCGGATAGGCTGACCGCATGTTCTACAAGAAATCGGTCGAGGAGCGGATCGCCGACCGCATGGCCAAGCGCCGGCCGCTCGAGGAGGGCAAGACCTTCGAGCACGGCCCGGCCAAGTTCATCTTCGTCTCCTTCATCGTGATCATCGTCGTCGTGCACTTCGTCGGGCTCGCGATCATCATGGAGTTCAGCTGAGCCCACGGCCAGGCCGGGGACGTGCGATAGATTGGAGATCATGAGCGCGCCTCGCTGGCTATCTCCCGCCGAACAGCGTGCCTGGCGTACGCATCTGGCCTTGCACAAGCTGCTCATGCACCGGCTCGACCGCGAGCTGCAGGAGCATTCCCTCTCGTTGAACGACTACGAGATCCTCGTCAACCTGTCCGAGAGCCAGGACCGGCGCATGCGCATGAGTGACCTGGCGGACGCGACCATCCAGTCACGCAGCCGCCTGTCGCACCAGATCTCCCGCATGGAGGCCAAGGGCCTGGTGACCAGGGAGGACTGCCGGGACGACCGGCGGGGCACCTTCGCGGTGCTGACCGACGAGGGCTGGGAGACGATCCAGCGGGTGGCGCCGGACCACGTGGCCGGCGTGCGCGAGCACTTCGTCGACCGGCTCACCGACGACCAGCTCAACGCGATCGAGGCGGCGTTCGCGCCGATCGTCGAGCATCTCAAGAAGCTGCGCTGACACCCAACCGATATCCGCGACCCCGCACGACGTTCCCAAGCGCTCGCTACGATCCGGGCATGCTCAGAAAGCTACTGATCGTGGCCGTTCTCGCGCTGGCGGCGGCGTGCTCGTCGGGCGGCGGCGGGGCCGAGCTGCCCACCGGTCCCGACCTGATGAAGAAGGCCGCGGAGGCCATGAAGACGGTCAAGTCGGCCACCTTCTCGATCTCCACTGAGGGCAAGCCGAAGGTGCCGGTCAAGAAGGCCGACGGCAGGCTCACCGCCGCCGGTGACGCCGATGGCACGATCACGATCGACATTCTGGGCAACCTGCAGGAGGTCACCTTCGCCCTGGTCGGGGAGACCGTGCACTTCAAGGGCCCGACTGGCGGCTTCCAGAAGATGACCAGGCAGCAGCTGGCGCAGTTCTACGACCCGTCGGTCATCCTCGAGCCGACCAAGGGCATCGCGCAGCTGCTGTCCGCGGCCACGGACCCGAAGGTCGAGGCGGTGGAGGACGGCTCCTACCGCGTCGCCACGACGTTCCCCGGCCAGGTGGTCGGGCAGATCGTCCCGGGCGTCACGCAGGGCGTCAACGGCAAGGTCTGGGTCGACCAGGCCACCAGCAGGCTCACCAAGGCCAGCCTGCCGTTGCAGGACGGCACGGTGACGGTGTCGTTCAGCGACTACGACGCACCGGTCACGATCACGCCGCCCGCCGCGGGATGAGGGCCGCCCGCCGGGTCGCGCTCGGCGCCGGGGGCGCGGTGGTGCTGCTGGCCGCGCTCGACGCGTACGTGGTGGTGACCGTTCTCATCGACATCGCCAGGGATGTGGGTGTTCCGCTGAACCACCTGGAGCGGGCCACGCCGATCGTCACCGGGTTCCTGCTCGGGTACGTGGCGGCGATGCCGCTGCTCGGCCGGCTCTCCGACCGGTACGGGCGGCGGCCGCTCATCCACGCCTGCCTGGCGGCGTTCGCGGTCGGGTCGGTGCTGACGGCGCTGGCGGCGGGTGAGGTGATGGTGGTCGCGGGGCGTACCGTGCAGGGCGTGGCCGGCGGGGCGCTGCTGCCGATCACCATGGCGCTCATCGGCGACCTGTGGGACGAGCACGAGCGGCCCCTGGCGTTGGGGGCGGTGGGGGCGGCCCAGGAGCTGGGGAGCGCGCTGGGGCCGCTGTACGGCGGGTTGGTGGCGCAGATTTCCAGCGTCATGCTTGTGGGAGTGGAGCTGGGTGGCTGGCACGCCATCTTCTGGATCAACGTGCCGCTGGCGGCGCTGGCGGCGGTGGCGGTCCAGCTCACGGTGCCAGGCCGCCCGGCAGCGCCGGCCGCCCCCGGCGCGGCAGGCGCGCCGCTCGACCCGACCGGCGCGGCGCAACCGTCGGCCGGGCGGGTCGATGTCGTGGGCGGGGCGCTGCTGGCGGTGGCGCTCGCGCTCCTGGTCATCGGGCTCTACAACCCCGATCCGGCCACGGCCGTCCTGCCGCCGTGGGGTCTGCCGATGATCGCGGCGGGGGCGGCGGCGGCCGGGGTGTTCGTCTGGTGGGAGATCCGCTCCCCCGTACGCCTCCTCGACCTGTCCGGCACGCGCAAGGGACCGCTGCTGGCCACTCTCGGCGTGAGCTTCCTGGCGGGCGCGGCGCTCCTGGTCACCATGGTGTTCGTCCAGTTCACCGCCCAGACGCTGCTGGGCAAGGACGAGCTGGGCGCGGCGCTCGTGCTGGCCAGGTTCCTGGCCGCGCTGACCGTCGGCGCCCTGCTCGGCGGGCTCCTGGCCAGGAGGCTCGGCGAGCGGGCCGTGGCGGTGGCGGGCATGGTGGTGGCGGCGGCCGGCTACTGGCTGATGAGCCGCTGGCCGCTCGACCTGGCCGGCGCGGGGCTCGTCATGGACATCGACCTGGTGGTGGCCGGGCTGGGCCTCGGCGTGGTCATCGCGCCGGTGTCCTCCGCGGTGCTTCGGGTGAGCCCGGCGGCCCAGCACGGCGTGGCGTCGGCGGCGATCGTGGTGGCCAGGATGATGGGCATGCTGATCGGCATCGCGGCCGTGTCCGCGTGGGGGTTTTACCGGTTCCAGTCGCTGACCGCCCAGCTGGATACGCCGCTCCCGTTCGGCGTGGAGGCGGCCACGTACCAGCGGCAACTGGCCGAGTACACCGCGAAGGTGCAGGCGGCGCTGCACACCGAGTACACGGAGATGTTCCTGGTCACGGCGTTCATCTGCCTGCTGGGTGCGGCCGTCGCGCTGCTGATGCCCCGCTCCGGGTGATCGCCAGAATCGCCATGTCGTCGTCGCGCGGACCGCCGGTCCAGCGCTCGACATCACGGACCAGGACCTGGATCACCTCGTCCGGGTTCCGGAACGGGCCCCGCCCGGCGAGCCGGCTCGCCGGCTCGTAGAAAGTGCCTGAACGGTCTCGGGCCTCCGTCACTCCATCGGTGACCAGCAGGAGCGTGGCCCCGGCCGGGAACGGCCATTCCCCGGGCTCTGCCCGCGGCGCACCCAGGCCGCTCATGCCCAGGGGAAGACTCGGCTCGTCCGGATCCAGCGAGGACACCGTGTCGCCCTGGAGGAGATACGGCGAGGGGTGGCCGCAGTTCAGCAGCCGCACGCGGTCCGCGCCCGCGGTGATCTCGCCGAGCACCGCCGTGACGAACCCTTCCATCCGCAGGCTCTCCTCGCGCGACGAGGCCTCTCTGACCAGGGCGCGCTCCATACGCTCGGCCAGCACCACAAGGTCGGGTGCCCGCTCTGCCGCCTCCCGGAACGCGCCCAGCAGGACGGACACGGTGCCGACCGCGCCCAGGCCTTTGCCCCGCACATCCGCGATCAGCAGCCTGGTGCCGTACGGCGTGTCCTGCACGGCGTACGCGTCTCCGCCGATCAAGGCCTCGATCTGCGCGGTCTTGTAGACGGCGGCGATCGCCAGCGGGCCGATGCCTGCCGGCGGAGCGGGCAGCACGGCACGCTGGGCGGCCTCGGCGACGGAACGCACCGCTTCCAGCCGGCGCCCATGGCGAGCGACCACGCGGTTCACCCCGAGGCCGACGAGCGCGGTGAACACCGCGTTGATCAGTGAGAGTGTGCCGGCGGTATGACCGAAGTAGCCGTCCTTGATCAACAGTGCCAGCTCGACCAGGACAAGAGCCGCTCCGGCCGCGATCGTGTGCCGGAGCGAGAGCAGCGCTCCGGCCAGCACGACCGCGGCGCCCAGCTGGTAGTCGCCCCAGTAGTCGCGCGGAGACAGAATATTCAGGACGGTGCCGATGACGATCAGGGCAGCCGGTATGAACCAGACGTACCGGGGCCACCTGAAGGAGGGTGGGTCCATCCGCGCCCCGATCCCACATCCGAGGTGGAACACCACGTGAATTCCTCTGGGGTTCGCCGCACGCATTTCCCCAGATCCTGGCTTTGATCCTTTCTAGTGGATGTCGAATTCCGTGTCGAGGCGACACTCGGGCAAGGCTAGGGCGAGAGCCGGTGCAGGTCGCGGGGGAAGGCGGTGGTCTGGCGGATGTTGGTCGCGCCCGTCAGCCGCGCCGTCCACCGCTCCAGCCCCAGCGCGAACCCGCCGTGCGGCGGCATCCCGTACCGGAACGCCTGCAAATAGCCTTCATACGGCTCCACCGGCTCCCCGCGCTCGCCCAGCGCCGTCAGGTAGTCCTCGTACCGGTGCAGCCGCTGGCCACCCGTCACCAGCTCCAGCCCGCGGAACAGCAGGTCGAAGCCGTTGGAGTAGCCGGGCCGCGCCGGGTCGGGATGGGTGTAGAAGGGCCGCTTGGCCATCGGATAGCCGGTCACGAAGAGGAAGTCCGACCCGTGCTCCCGCAGCGCCCACTCCGACAACCATCGTTCCTGCGCCGGCGCCAGGTCGGGCTCGTCCGACGAGGTCAGCCGCTGGGCCTCGGTGAAGTGGATGGCCGGGATCTCGGCGGACACGGCAGGCAACGCGATCGCGAGCGACGCGACGGCGGAGGCGGCACGGCGGCGTACCGACTCCAGCATGCCCGCCACCGTCTCCCGCAGCACCGCCATGACGTCCCGATGGTCGGCGACGAAGCCCAGCTCGGCATCCAGACTCGTGTACTGGGCCAGGTGGCGTACGGTGTCGTGCGGCTCGGCCCGGAAGACCGGCCCGACCTCGTACACCCGCTCGAACACCCCCACCATCGCCTGCTTGTAGAACTGCGGCGACTGCGCGAGGTAGGCGGGCCGCCCGAAGTAGTCGATGCCGAAGACGTTCGCGCCCGACTCGGTGGCCGAGGCCACGATCTTCGGGGTGTGGATCTCGGTGAAGCCGAGCCGATCGAGCGCCTCCCGGAACCCGGCCACGCTCGCGGCCGAGATCTCCAGCGGCGCCCGCAGCAGCGGGTGCCGCAGCGCGACCGGCGCGTGGTCAAGGATGGTCGGCAGCGCCGCGGGCACCACCGGCCGGTAGAGGTCGAACGGCGGCGGCGCGCCGGGCTCGGCCAGCACCTCGAGGTCCGGCTTGACCAGCTCGACGCCTCCCGGCGCCTGCGAACTCGCGGTCACGGTGCCGGTGATCTGGACGACGCTCTCCTCGCCCGGCAGGTCGCCTCCGGCGACCACCTGCGCCAGGCCGGTACGGTCCCTGATGACGAGGAAGGACACGGATTTCAGCTGCCGGCGGCGATGGACCCAGCCGGCGATCGTCACTCGTTGACCCACGTGCTCGGCGAGCTCCGCGGTCATGACACGAGAGATCATTACAACTCCTTGGAGAAGGATGTGCATGATCCCTTGGAAGTGCGGGGGAGAAGGGTTGCTCCCGGTGCCACTGCACTTTCACCGCCCCGCGGCGAGCGGGGCGGCCTCGACGACCCGATGACGGGGGTCAGACCGGCGGGGCATTTCCTCCCCGCACTCAGGAGTGTCTTCGCCCGCGGGACGCGGGGCCGCCTTCGCAGCTGCCGGCGGCTCTCTGGACCCGCGAAGGCCCGCGGCTACTCGTCTCCCTCGACGTTTGCCGTCGATCTTACGGCCGCGCCGGAGCCACCGGCAAAGCGATTACTTCTCCTTCTTGGCCCGCTTCTCGCGGATCTTCATCGTGACCTCGATCGGCGAGCCGGCGAAGCCGAACTCCTCCCGGATGCGCCGCTCGACGAAGCGCCGGTAGGTGTCCTCCAGCCAGCCGGAGGTGAACAACACGAACTTGGGCGGCTCGACCGATGCCTGCGTGGCGAAGAGGATCTTCGGCTGCTTGCCGCCCCGGACCGGCGGCGGCGTCTGCTGCACGAGCTCGGTCAGGAACGCGTTGAGCCGGGCCGTCGGCACCCGCGTGGACCACGAGTCGAGCGCCTTCTCCAGCGCCGGGACCAGCCGGTCCACGTGCCGCCCGGTCAGGGCGGAGATGTTGACCCGCAGCGCCCACGGCGTGCGGACGAGCTGCCGGTCGATCTCCTTCTCCAGGTAGTAGCGGCGGTCCTCGTCGACCAGGTCCCACTTGTTGAACGCGACCACCATGGCTCGCCCGGAATCGATGACCAGGCCGATGATGCGCAGGTCCTGCTCGGTGAGCGGCTCGCTGGCGTCGATGAGCACGATCGCCACCTCCGAGCGCTCCAGCGCGGCGCGGGTCCGCATGGCGGCGTAGAAGTCGGCGCCCTGCAGCTCGCGGTCGCGCCGCCGGATGCCGGCCGTGTCGACGAAGCGCCAGGTGCGCCCGCCCAGCTCGATCAGCTCGTCCACGGGGTCGCGGGTGGTGCCGGCCATGGGGTCGACCAGCACGCGCTCCTCCCCCGCCAGCTTGTTGAGCAGGGAGGACTTGCCCACGTTGGGCTTGCCGAGCAGCGCCACCCTGGCGGGGCCGCGCTGGGCCTCGAAGGTGACCTGCGGCGTCTCAGGCAGCGCGTCGAGCATCACGTCGAGCAGGTCGCCGCTGGAGCGCCCGTGCAGGGCCGAGACGGGGTACGGCTCGCCGAGTCCGAGCGACCACAGCCCCGCGGCCTCGAGCTCCATCTGCTGGTTGTCGACCTTGTTGGCGGCCAGGATGACCGGCTTGCCCGACTGGCGCAGGATCGAGCCCACGATCTCGTCGGCGTCGGTCGCGCCGACGGTGGCGTCGACCACGAACACGATCACGTCGGCCAGCTCGACCGCGACCTGGGCCTGCTCGGCGATGCGCAGGCTCATGCCCGTGGCGTCGGGGTCCCAGCCGCCGGTGTCGACCACGGTGAAGCGGCGACCGCGCCAGTTGGCGTCGTAGGTGACGCGGTCGCGGGTGACGCCCGGCACGTCTTCGACGACCGCTTCGCGGCGGCCGATAATGCGGTTGACCAGCGTGGACTTGCCGACGTTCGGCCGTCCTACGATGGCGACGACCGGCAGCGGCGTCGCATCGCCGTGCTCGGTGATCTCAAGGTCGTCGAGGTCGGCCTCGACCCAGTCCCCCGTTGTCACGAATGTTCATCCTTAATGTGAGTCCCGCACCTGACGTCCGGTCAGGTGCGCTCTTTGACCAGCCTCAACACCTCCGCGATGACTTCTTCCAAGGTCAGCGCGGTGGTGTCGACCTCGACGGCGCCAGCCGCCATCGAGAGTGGGTCCGTCTTACGTGTCGAGTCCAGGGTGTCACGCCTGGCCATGGCCTCCTGCTGTGCCTCCGCCGTGGTGCCGGCCAGCTCGGCGCTGCGCCGCTGGGCGCGCGCCTCCGGGCTGGCCGTCAGGTAGACCTTGACGGGGGCGTCGGGGTAGACGACGCTGCCGATGTCGCGGCCCTCGACCACGATGTCACCGGCGCCGATGATCTCCCGCTGCAGCGCGACCAGGCGCACCCGCACCTCGGGGACGGCGGCGACGGCGGAGACCGCGCCGGTCACCTCGGCCTCCCTGATCGGCCCGGCCACGTCGACGTCGTCGACGTGGATCGCAGGACCGTCGGGGTCGGTGCCGGAGACGATCCGCGGCTCGCCGCAGCGGGCCGCGATCGCGGCGTGGTCGGCCAGGTCGACGCCCTGCTGGAGCATCCACCAGGTCATCGCGCGATACATGGCCCCGGTGTCGAGGTAGCGCAGTCCCAGCGCACGGGCGACCCCGCGCGAGACGCTCGACTTGCCCGACCCCGAAGGGCCGTCCATGGCGATGACCAGACCGGCCACGGTCTCTCCCTCTTCACGTTTTCCGTCCAACTTGACGAGGGTACCGTCTCCAGCTCAGTCAGCGATCCAGCTCCCGTGGAAGCCGAGCGGCACCCGGGCCGGCAGGTGCACGGTGGCGACCGGCTCGCCGGTGAAGTCCTGCGCGGAAAGGATCACCAGGTCGGCCGCTCCCCTGGCCGGGTTGTTGACGTAGGAGAGCACGTAGCCGTCGTCCTCGGCCTGGCCGGAGGCGACGAAGACCGGCTCCCCCACGTACGCGCCGCGCCCGAACTGCCGCTTTTCCTGCGTGCCGTCCTCCAGGTCGTGCTTGATGAGCGTGTTGTCGAAGGCCTCGTCGGGCAGGTCTTCCAGCTCGGTGTCCGCCGGGTAGATCACGTCGGTCAGGTCGCGGGTGGCCGCGGTGTAGCCGTAGCGGTAGGCGCGGCCGGTGAGCCGCTCGTCCATACGCGGGAACTCCTGCGCCCGGTCGTCCAGCCGCGTCTGGTCGACCTTGCCCGTGCGCGGGTCGATCCGCCACCGGTCCAGCGTGGGCGTGCCGCCCAGGTCGAGCCGCGCGTCCACGAACCGCTGGGGGTAGCGCACCAGGTCCACGACCACCTCCTCGCCGTCGTCGTAGGCGTTGAGCGTGTGGAACACCCAGCATGGCTCCACCTCGACCCAGCGCACCTCGCCAGTGGTACGGGACATCAGGCCGACCCTGGCGCCGTGTGCGTCGTTCCACGCGTACGGCAGCGGGACGCCCTTCTCGGCGTGGGCCATGCTGAACGTGACCGGCAGGTCGTAGATCACGACGTATCGCTCGGTGAGGGCGAAGTCGTGCAGCATCGGCGCGTCCGCGATCGGGATGTCCCTGACCTGCGTCACGGCGCCCTTGGCGTCGATCACGATGTGCTGGTGGTGGTCCCAGCCGAAGAAGTAGGCCATGGCGTGCAACTCGCCGGTGGCCGGGTCGGCGTGGGTGTGGGCGGCGTACCCGCCGGGCAGGCCGCCGTCGAAGTCGCACGCGCCGATGGTGTCGAGCTCATAGCTCAGCTCGTACGGCAGCGCCCCCGCCTCGACGGTCGCGAACGTGCGCCCGGCCAGCCCGATGACGTGCGTGTTGGCCGCGAAGTCCATGCCTTCGTGCGTGGGACCCGGCCGGGGCTCCTCGCCGAGGCGCCGGGCGACGGCGGCGTTGCGGACCCAGCGGTTGCGGTACCACTCGGCACGGCCGTCGCGCAGCCGCACCCCGTGCACCATGCCCTCGCCGATGAACAGATGGCTCGCGCTCGGGTCGTCGAGGCTGAGCGGGTTGGGGCCGTTACGCAGGTAACGGCCGTTGAGCTCGTCCGGGATGCGCCCGGTGACCGCCAGGTCGAAGGCCGTGATCTCCTCGGTCACGGGCGTGAAGCCGCCCCTGAACGGTGTGGTGGTCATGGTGTGGTCCTCTCATCGGGAGGAAGGTCGGAAGGAAGCAGGTAGGGCGAGAGCACCGAGGAGCACAGCGCCCGGTAGCGCCGCGTCGCCTCAGGCTCGTGGAAGAAGCCGGAGATCTCCAGGCTCACCGCGCCGTGGACCGCCATCCACAGCAGGTCGGCGATCTCCTCGGCGGTGCCACCGCGCAGCAGTCCCGGCTCCAGGCAGTCCTGGACGCGGCGGACGAGCAGCTCGAACGTGCGCTTGGCCGTCGCCACGGCCTCGGGCCCCGGCTGCAGCCCGGGAAGAGCGCCCTGGAACATGACCCGGTAGTAGTCGGGCTCGGCCAGCGCGTAGTCCCGGTAGGCCTCCAGTCCGGCATGCAGGCAGGCCAGCGGGTCGCTCAGGGCGGACACGGCGAGCAGCCGCCGCTCGAACCTGGCGAACCCCTCCAGCCACAACGCCTCGCCGAGGCCGTCTTTACCGCCGAACAGCGTGTAGATCACCTTCGTGGAGCAGCCGACCTCGCCGGCGATGCGCCGCACGGTCAGCGCCGCCGGGCCCTCGGTGACGAGCAGTCGCGTGGCGGCGTCGAGGATGGCTGCCCGGACGACGTCCTGCCCTTCCTGCTGCGCCTGCTGGTATGCGGTGCTCGTCATAGTGGGTAACACCGTTTCTCTTGGGTAACGCTGTTACCGATCTTTATATGCCTGCTCCGCCCACGTGTCAACCGACCCGCCGAGGAGTAAGCGCGTTCTTCCCGGTAAGTGACCTCGTGTGGCAGATGGAGCGCGGGTCACGGTCGTGGTGGCCAGCAAGGACAGGTTGCGGTCGCTGGCCCGCTCGCTCCCCTTGCACCCGCGCCCCGTGATCCTCATCGACAACGGCTCGACCGACGGGACGGCGGCGTTCGTTCGCAAGCACTTCCCCGACGTCCACCTCGTCGAGGCGGGCACGAACCTGGGGGCGCCCGCGCGCAACGTCGGCGTGCGGCTGGCCGAGACCCCGTACGTGGCCTTCGCCGACGACGACTCCTGGTGGGCGCCCGGCGCGCTGGAGCGGGCCGCCGACGTGCTGGACGCTCATCCGCGGCTGGCCATGCTGGGGGCGCGTGTGCTGGTGGGGCCGCAGGAGCGGCTGGATCCTGTGTCGGAGCTGATGGCACGCTCGCCGCTCGGCATGGAGCCCGACCTGCCGGGGCCGAGCGTGCTGGGGTTCCTGGCGTGCGGGGCGGTGGTGCGCAGGGAGGCGTTCCTCGACGCGGGTGGGTTCGATGACGTGATCTTCTTCTTCGGCGAGGAGGAGCGGCTGGCCGTGGACCTGGCGGCGCGCGGGTGGGGGCTGGCGTACGTGGACGACGTCGTGGCGCACCATCACCCGTCGCCCGCTCGGGATCGGCGCGGGAGGCAGGCGCTGGCCGCGCGCAACGCCGTGCTGACCGCCGTCCTGCGGCGGCCGTGGCGCGTGGTGGCCCGGCGTTCGTTCGACGCGCTGCGCGCCGGCCCCGCCGGCTGGGAGGGGCTGCGTACGGCGGTGCGGCGCTTCCCCCGCGCGCTGGCCGCGCGACGCGAACTCCCCGTCGCGGTGGAACGAGCCCGCCGCAGGCTGGAACGGGATGACGGGTGATCAGCGGGCCCGTCGTTACGTCACATGAATGACGGGCAGCAGGCATCGGCCCGAACGCCGTCAGTCAGGCGGTGACCAAGAAGTGACGTGGGGGCGCGGCGGGCGAGATCACCGGCTCGTCCGCCGCGCTGTGTCCGATCATGCGAGCCCGGCCGTCAGCGCGAACATCCAGACGGGCACCAGACCACGCTTGAGCAGCTTGAACGTCGGGATCGGGCTGCTGGACACCGTTTCCTTGTAGACGACCGCCGCCCGCCCGGTCAGGAACCACCGGCGCGGGCTGTCGTCCGGCCGGGTGAACTGGATGACTCCGTCCTTACGCCCGAGGCTGACGGGCTGATGAATGTACCCGAACCTGAACGGTCTGGGCGTCTTGCCGCGCAGCGTGGCGGCCAGGGAGTCGGCCGCGTGCAGCCCGGTCGGGATGCCGCCCTGGCAGGTGCCGTGCATCACCCCGAACGGCTGGGTGATGGCGGCGGCGTCGCCGACGGCGTAGACGTCCGGATGGGACACCGAGCGGAGCGCGGAGTCCACGACGATCCTGCCGCGCTTGTCGACGGTGAGCTCGGACTCCGCGGCCACCGGCAGCCCGCTGGTCCCGGTGGTCCAGAGCGTGGCGTCGGAGTGGATCAACTCGCCGCCGGCCAGCTCGACCGCGTCGGGCAGGACCTTGGCGACGTCGACGCCGGCGCGTACCTCGACGCCGAGCCGTTCCAGCGCCGCGTCCAGGTAGGCGCGGGCCTTCTCGCCCATCATGGCGCCCGGCCGGCCCCGCGTGACCAGGACGACGTGCAGATCCGGATGCGCCTCGGCCAGCTCGGTGGCCGACTCGACGCCGGTGAGCCCGCCGCCGGCCACGACCGCCGTTCCGCCCTCGAGTGCCGCGAGGCGCTCGGCGAACCGCTTGGTGCCCGCGTAGTCGTCGTAGACGTGGGCGTGCTCGGCCACGCCGGGCACCGAGGCATCGGTGACGGTGCCGAGCGCGTAGATCAGCTTGTCGTAGCCGAGCACGCGCCCGTCGTCGAGCCGCGCCTCGCGCCGTCCGGCGTCGAGCCCCGCCACCCGGCCCTGGACAAACCGGATGCCGGTGCCCGCGAGCAGGTCTTTCAGTGAATGGTCCGCCAGCTTCTCACCGGCCGCCGTCTGATGCAGCCGGAGCCGTTCGGTGAACCGCGCCGAGGCGTTCACCAGCGTGACCTTGCCGCCGATGCGGCGGGTCCTGACGGCGACCCGGATGGCCGCCGCGATGCCGGTGTAACCGCCGCCCAGAACAAGAATGTCAGTCATCTTCCTTACCTCCTCGATTCAAACCAGGGACGTATCGAGGAGACTCGGATGTGACATCGCGGCTCGCCTTGCGGGACCTGCCTAGGGGACGACCTGCCTAGGGGACGTGCCAGCCTAGGGGACGTGCCAGCCGCGTTCGCGCAGGGCGTCGGTGAGCGGGATGGCGGCGCCGGGCTGCACGGACAGCTCAGCGATGCCCAGGGGCAGCCCGGGCGCGTGCTCCAGGCGCACGTCCTCGACGTTGACCCCCACCTCGTCGCACACCTGGAACAGCCGGGCGAGCTGGCCGGGCCGGTCGCCGATGACGACCTGGACGACGGCGTACGCGGAGGCCGGACCGCCGTGCTTGCCCGGAATGCGGTCGTGCCCGGCGACGCCGCGCTTGAGCAGCTGGGTCAGCTCGCCGGTGGCGGTGCCGTCACCCTCGGCCAGGGCACGCAGCGCACTCGCGGCCTCGGCCAGGTCGTGCGCGACGGCCTCGAGCACCTCGGCGACGGGAGTGGCGTTGCCGGACAGAATGCCGATCCAGAGCCCTGGGTCGCTGCCGGCGATCCTGGTGACGTCGCGTACGCCCTGCCCGGCCAGGCCGAGCGCGACATCCGTGGCGTCGGCCAGCCGCGCGGCCACGGCGGAGGAGGCCACGTGCGGCGCATGGGAGACGACGGCCACCGCGCGGTCGTGGTCGTCGGCGTTGACCTCGACCGGGTTGGCCCCGCACAGCTCGATCAGCCGCAGCACGGCCGCCTTCGCGTCGGGACCGGCCTTCTCCGTGGGGCACAGCGCCCACGGACGGCCCAGGAACAGATCGTCCCGCGCGGCGCCGGGACCGGACTTCTCGCGGCCGGCCAGTGGGTGGGAGGCGACGTAGGTCGCCAGGTCGCAGCCCAGCTGCGTGGCCCGGTCGATGGGCTCGACCTTCACACTGGCGACGTCGGTGTAGAACCTGGCCACGCCGTGCCGCTGCAGCTCCAGCAACTCGCTCGCCACGTGCGCCGGGGGCACCGCGATGACCGCCAGATCCACCGTCTCGTGGCCGTCCCATTCCTCACCCGCGCCGAGCTCCCGTGCCAGCCGTACGACTCCCTGGTCGCGGTCCGCGAGCAGGACGCGTACGCCGCGCTTGCGCAGCGCCAGCGCCGCGGAGGTGCCGATCAGACCGGTGCCCACGACGAGCACGGTACGAAGTTCCATCTCGGTGTCCTGATATGTCGGGCCGTTGGGGGGAGGTGAGTGTCTCTGGTGGTGCTTGCCTGCGGCTTACTGTGCGATGTCCTGCCGGAGCGCCACGGCGCCGCGCAGGTAGACATGCTGGATCTCGGCCCGGGGGCGATCGGTCTCGACGTGCGCCATCAGGCGGACCACGCGAGGCAGCGCGCCCGGCACGTCGATCTCGGTGCAGCAGATCAGCGGCACGTCGTGGAAGCCCAGCTTCCGCGCCGCCAGTGCGGGGAACTCGGCCGTCAGGTCGGGCGTCGCCGTGAACAGCACGCTGATCACATCGTCCGTGGTCAGCTCATTGCGCTCCATGATCGCGCTGACCAGCTCGGTCGTGCCCTCGACAATCGAGTCACGATCGTTGGCGTCCACCTGAATCGCCCCGCGGATCGCCCGCACCATCTGGTTTGTCCCCTTCTCTGAGCGAGAGAGCCCGTGCGGAGGTTCGCACGGGCTCCTGCGTTCCGGTCAGATTACAGCTTCACGGCCGCGTACAGTTCGCCGACCTCTTTCAAGCTCAGCGCGCGTACGGTCCCGGGCTTGGTACGGCCCAGCTTCACCGGCCCGAACTCGATCCTGGCCAGGTCGATCACCCGGTGCCCGGCCTCTTCCAGCATGCGCCTGACGACGTGATTGCGCCCTTCGTGCAGCACGATCTCGACCAGCGCCTGCTGGCCGTGCTCCTGCACGATGCTGAAGCCGTCGGCCTTCGCGATG
This sequence comes from Nonomuraea sp. 10N515B, assembly GCF_052245915.1. NCBI lineage: Bacteria > Bacillati > Actinomycetota > Actinomycetes > Streptosporangiales > Streptosporangiaceae > Nonomuraea > Nonomuraea sp. 10N515B. Next base: position 117,135 of record NZ_JBQQBQ010000018.1, on the reverse strand, counting down.
CCGTCCTCCAGCTCGATGCCCTGCTTGAGCCGGCGCCCCAGGTCCCTGGGGATCGGCCCGGGCACCTTGGCCCAGTATTTCTTCTGCACGCCGTAGCTGGGGTGCGTCAACCGGTTGGCCAGCTCGCCGTCGTTGGTGAGCAGCAGCAGGCCCTCGGTCTCGGTGTCCAGCCTGCCCACGTGGAACAACCGCGGGGCCAGCTCCTGCACGAAGTCCGCCAGGCACGGGCGGCCCTGCGGGTCGTCCATGGTGGACACGACGCCGATGGGCTTGTTTATGGCGTAGTAGACCAGGTCGGGGGCGGTGGGGATGCGCTTGCCGTCCACGTGGATGACCTGGGTCGCGGGGTCGACCTTGGCACCGAAGCGCCGTACGACCTGGCCGTTCACGGTGACGCGGCCCTCGCCGATCATCTCCTCGCAGGCCCTGCGGCTGGCCACGCCGGCCTGCGCGAGCACCTTCTGCAGCCGTACGCCGTCCGGCACCTCGGTGGTGTCGCGCTCGTCGGTGTAGCCCTCGGGGTAGAAGTCGCGGTCGCGGAGGGGCTGGCGGGCCGCCTTGATCCGGTCCCGCTGCGGGCTGCCGTAGCTCTTGCCGACGGTCTGCACGTCGTCGCGCCTGGGGGCGCGGCCGGTACGGGCATCGCGGGGGGCGTCGCCGTCCCGCCTGCCGTAACGGGCGCGGCTCGAGGACGTGCCCCGGGGGGCGAGATCCTCTCGTCCGCCGCGCGACGGACGCTCGCTCTCCCTGCGCCCGCTGCGGTCGGCCCGGAACGCGCCCCTGTCGGCGCCACGCTCGTCACGCCGACCGGCACCGTAGCCGCCGCGGTCATCACGACGGCCGGCACCGTAGCCACCACGCTCGTCACGACGCTCGGCACCATGGCCGCCCCGGTCGTCACGGTGCTCGGCGCCATAGCCGCCACGGTCATCCCGACGGCCGGCACCGTAGCCACCACGGTCATCACGGCGCTGGGCACCGGCGCCATAGCCACCCCGCTCGTCACGGCGCTGGGCGCCATAGCCACCACGCTCGTCACGGCGCTGGGCGCCGTAGCCGCCACGGTCATCACGACGGCCGGCACCATAGCCGCCACGCTCGTCACGACGCTGGGCACCGGTGCCATAGCCACCACCCCGCTCGTCGCGACGCTGGGCGCCATAGCCACCACGCTCGTCACGACGCTGGGCACCGGCGCCATAGCCGCCGCGCTCGTCACGGCGATCGGAACGGCTACCATCCCGGTCGCCGCGGGAACGCTCGTCGCGGTCTCCGCGCGCAGGCCGGCCGTCTCGATCTCCGCGGGACCACGAGTCGCGGTCACCACGCGTGCCGTAACGATCCTCGCGAGCGTCACGTCCGTTTCGGTCGTCACGTGGGGATCGGTCCTCACGCTCGCCGGAGGTGCCGTACCGGGCGCGGGTCCCGGAGCGGTCGGCACGGAGGGAGTCACGGGAACCGCTCTGGACGTCATCACGGTCGGAGCGGAAGGCGGGACGTCCGCCGCGGCCGGCACTACGGCCCGAGCCGCCGGTACGTCCACGACCGCGTCCATCACCGGACGGGGTGCTTCGCCTGTTGATCACTTTGTTGTCTCCTCGAGATTTTCCACGTCGTCGGGGAGGAGAGGGGCGAGCTCGGGGAGCTCGCTGAGATCCCGCAGTCCCAGACGTTCAAGGAAGTATGAGCTTGTCCGGTAGAGCACTGCCTGGCTCTCCGGGTCGGTGCCGGCCTCTTCGACCAGCCCCCTGGCGACGAGCGTCCGCATGACGCCGTCGCTGTTGACGCCGCGCACGGCGGCGACGCGGGCACGGCTCACCGGTTGCCGGTAGGCCACGACCGCGAGAGTTTCGAGCGCGGCCTGGGTCAGCCGCGTCTGCTGGCCGTCGCGTACGAACCGCTCGACCAGCGGCGCGCAGTCGGCCCGCGTGTAGAACCGCCAGCCGCCCGCCACTTCTCTCAGATCAAAACCCCGTCCGGCAGCGGTATATTCCGCCGCCAACCCCCGCAAGGCCGCGGCCACCTCATGGGTGGGCCGCTCCAGCACCTGCGCCAGGGTCACCTCAGCGACAGGCTCGTCAACGACAACCAGGATAGCCTCCAACGCCGCCTGCAGCGTCGGGCCCCCAGCGCTACCGTCCTCCGCCTCGGTTACGTCATCCTCCGGCGCTCCGGTTACGTCGTCCTCTGGCGTCCCGGCCACATCGAAGCCGGCGTCCTCCACGTCCCCCGCCGCACGCGTCGCGCCGAACTCCACCGCACCACGCCCCGCCGACCCGGCGCCGGAGAACCCGGGCCCGGCGGCCACAGCCGATAGGCCGGTCTCCGCCTCAGCGGCCGAAGAGCCGTCCGCCAGCTCGGCGATCTTGTCGGCATCCACGTCCTGCGCCGCACGCGTCGCGCCGAACTCCACCGCACCACGCCCCGCCGACCCGGCGCCGCCAGACGCCGCCTCCGGGGCCGTAAGCGCAGGGCCGGCAGCCGATTCGGGGGCCGGAGCGTCTGACGTCTCCACCACCGGCGGCGGATCGGCCGGCGCACCAGCGTCCGGCACCACGCCTGAACCCGGCACCGCCTCCGACGCCGCGGCCATGTCCGCCGACGCCACATCGGGCTCCGCAACCGGTTTGTCGGCCAGCGCCGCATCGGCCTCCGCAATCGGCACGTCCGCCGGCGCCGCAGCGGGCGTGTCCTCGGACGTGGTGTCCTCCGCCGCCGGCGGCGGCGACTGGGCGAGGGAGCCGGGCAAGCTCATCCAGGCGGGGAGCGGGGGTCCGGAGTCCGGGGACCGGCGGGGGGTGGGCAGCGGGTTGGGGTTGTCAGTCATTGCGTTGGCTTCTCCGCGGATTCCTCGTAGTCGTCCCCCACCGCGACGTCCCCGTCGTCGGAGCCCGTCCAGGTCACGTGCAGGTCCCCGAGCGGCTCGACCTGCTCGAACGTGACCGCCGACTCCCGGAACAGCTCCAGCACCGCCAGGAACCGCGCGATGACCTCGTAGGTGCCCTCGCAGTCGGACACCAGCGCGCGGAAGGTGGCCCGCCGCAGCCGGCGCAGGTGCATGACCAGGAGCGCGGCCTGCTCCTTGACGCTCGCCAGGGGCTGGTAAATGTGCCCGACACTCACGGTGGGCGGCAGCTTGGGGGTGAAGGCGCGGGCGGCGATCTTGGCGAGCTGCTCGGGCCCGATGCCCAGCACCAGCTCGGGCAGCAGGTTGGCGAACTGCGGCTCCATCGGCACGGTGCGTGGGAAACGCAGCGCCTCCTCCGCCATCCGCCCCGCGAAGATCTTCGCCACCTCTTTGTACGCCTTGTACTGCAGCAACCGGGCGAACAGCAGGTCCCTGGCCTCCAGCAGCGCCAGGTCCTCCTCGTCCTCCACCTCGCCGGAGGGCAGCAGCCGGGCCGCCTTCAGATCCAGCAGCGTGGCCGCCACCAGCAGGAAGTGGCTGGTCTGGTCGAGGTCCCACTCGGGCCCGCGCGAACGGATGTACGCGATGAACTCGTCGGTGACCTTGGAGAGCGAGACCTCGGTGATGTCCAGCTTATGCTTGGCGATGAGGCCAAGGAGCAGATCGAAGGGCCCCTCGAAGACGTCCAGGTGGACCTGGAAACCCCGAGGTTCGCTCTGCTCAGCGGTGGTCACCTGGACATTGTCGCAGGCTCCGGCCAGCGTGACAGCACCTCACGGGCCAGCTCACGGTAAGCGTTGGCGCCGAGGGACGACGGGTCGAACGTGGTGATCGGCTCGCCGGCCACGGTCGCGTCAGGGAACCGCACCGTACGGTTGATCACGGTGTGGAACACCTTGTCGCCGAACGCCTCCACCGTGCGGGCGAGCACCTCGCGCCCGTGCAGGGTGCGGGCGTCGTACATGGTGGCGAGCAGGCCCTCGATCTCGAGGTCCTCGTTGAGGCGCTCCTGGACCTTGGAAATGGTGTCCATGAGCAGCGCCACGCCGCGCAGCGCGAAGAACTCGCATTCCAGCGGCACCATGACGCCGTGGGCGCAGGTCAGCGCGTTGATCGTGAGCAGGCCCAGGGACGGCTGACAGTCGATGAGGCACACGTCGTAGTGCGGCAGCAGCGGCTTGATCACGCGGCCGAGCACCTGCTCGCGGGCCACCTCGGTGACGAGCTGCACTTCGGCGGCGGACAGGTCGATGTTGCTCGGCAGCAGGTCGAGTCCCTCGACACCGGTCCCGAGCAGCACGTCCTCAGCGGTGACGTTGCGCTCCATGAGCAGGTTGTAGACGGTCAGGTCGAGCTGGAGCGGGTTGATGCCCAGCCCGACAGAGAGCGCGCCTTGCGGGTCGAAGTCGACCAGCAGCACCTTGAGGCCGTATTCGACCAGCGCGGCGCCCAGGTTGATGGTGGTCGTGGTCTTGCCGACCCCGCCCTTTTGATTGACCATCGCGACCACGCGCGCGGGGCCGTGCACGGCAGGGGGCACCGGTTCTGGGAACACCGGTCTGGGCCGCTGTGTGGGCCCGAGGTTGACGCCATTGGAAGGCGCGTTGCTTTTCGTGCCGCCCCAGGGGTTGTCGGGGGTCCCCGGGGTTGAACCCTTGGTCGTCACAGTCACCAGCTCGAACCTCCCTGACGATCCCGAACCGGACCGTCCGGACGGACACTATGGCGTCACCACTTAACGCGGCAAGGCGGCACGCCGAGGGCGCCGCACGTCGCAAAAGACTATAGATCACTGACGGGCGCGAGGATGCGCGGCGGCATAGACCTCGCGGAGCCTGTCGACCGTGACCAGGGTGTAGACCTGTGTGGTCGTCACCGAGGCGTGGCCGAGCAACTCCTGCACCACCCTAACGTCAGCCCCGCCGTCCAACAGATGAGTTGCGAAGGAATGCCGGAGAACGTGGGGACTTATCCCGTCGAGTCCGGCGCGTTCGGCGGCTGTCTGGAGCACCTCCCAGGCTCCCTGCCTGGTCAGACGCCCGCCCCGGGCGTTCAGGAAGACGGCGGGGGTGCCCCGTCCGTGGGCGAGGAGTCCGGGCCGGGCACGCACCACGTACGCGTCCAGGGCGGAGCGGGCATAACGCCCCAAAGGCACGACGCGCGTACGGCCGCCCTTGCCGCGCAGGCGTACCTGCTCGTCTTCGAGGTCGTCCACGGCCAGCCCGACGGCTTCGGAGATGCGGGCGCCGGTGCCGTACAGGACTTCGAGCAGGGCGCGGTTGCGCAGCGTCAGGGGCGCGCCGTCGGGGCCGGAGGCGGCGATGAGCCGTTCGACCTCGTCCACGGCGATGGCCTTGGGGAGCCTGCGGAGCTGGCGCGGCGGGCGCACCTGGTGGGCGGGGTCGTGGGCGGTGACGCCCTCACGGAGGGCGAAACGGTGCAGCCCGCGCACGGCGGACACGGCGCGGGCGGCCGAGCTGGCGACCAGCGCCGGGTGCTCGCCGTCGCCCTCGCGCAACGCGGCGAGGAAGGCCTGGACGTCGGCCTCCCCCACCTCGTCGAGCTCGGCGCGGCCGCGCGCCTGCAGGTGCTCGAAGTAGCGGCGCAGGTCACGACGGTAGGACGCGAGCGTGTTGGCGGCCAGGCCCCGCTCCACCGCCAGATGGGCGAGGTAGCTGGAGAGCACTGCCTCCACGAACCGGTCCTTCCGTCACGCCTCCGGGGCGTCGGCGGGACGCAAGCAATCGAATCCCTCAACCGAAGCCGCATATGCGGCGAGGATACCGGCCACGGCCGGGGAATTGTGGATCATTCCCATGAGCGCCTTCTCCACCGCGTCGGCCAGGGGGATCCATTCGACCGGCATGTCGATTTCCTCGTGCCGGTGGACGAAGCCGTTCTCCTCGTCGGGGATCTTGGACAGGTCGCGGGCAAGGAAGACCCGGATGCGCTCGTCGCTCATGCCGGGCGAGGTGCGCAGGTCGATGAGCGTCTGCCAGGTCCCGGCCCGGTATCCGGCCTCCTCGGCGAGCTCCCGAGCCGCCCCTTCGACCAGCGCTTCCCCTTCCACGTCCCGGATCCCGGCCGGCAGCTCCCACATCAGCTGCCGGGTGGGATGCCGATACTGCCTGATCATGAGCACGCGGTCGCGGTCGTCGAGGGCCAGCACGGCGACCGCGCCGGGATGCACGACGTAGTCGCGGTCGGCGACCTCGTCGCGGGGCATCTTGACGGTGTCGGTGACCACGCGGATGACGCGGCCCTCGAACCGTTCCTTCGTCTCGACGACCTCCCACGCTTCGGGCATGTCTGCGCTCATGGTCGCGCTCCCTCGGGGGCTCCGCTGGTCACGCAAGCTACCGCCCTCCGCCCCCGGCTCGCCGCTCTGGTGATTTTCACTGGCCGACCCTAGCGCCGACGCGGCCGTCGGCGTAGATCAGGGCGGCGCCGATGAGGCCCTTGAACATCGGGTTGGCGCGGGTGGGGCGGGAGCGGAACTCGGGGTGCGCCTGGGTGCCGATGAAGAACGGGTGGATGTCGACGGGTAGCTCGGTGTACTCGACCAGGCGGCCGTCGGGCGACACGCCGGAGAACACCAGGCCGACCTTCTCCAGCTGCTCCCGGTAGGTGTTGTTGACCTCGTAGCGGTGACGGTGCCGCTCGTCGGCCTTGGCCTTGCCGCCGTAGAGCTGCCGGGCGAGCGTGCCCTCGCCGAGCTTGGCGGTGTAGATGCCCAGGCGCATGGTGCCGCCCATGTCGCGCTCGCCCGCGACGACGTCCTCCTGGTCGGCCATGGTGGAGATGACCGCGTGCTTGGTGTCGGGGTCGAACTCGGCGGAGTTGGCGTCCTCGATGCCGGCCATGTTGCGGGCGGCCTCGATGACCATGCCCTGCATGCCCAGGCAGATGCCGAGCAGCGGGATCTTGTTCTCGCGGGCGTGGCGGATGGCGCCGATCTTGCCCTCGATGCCGCGCACGCCGAACCCGCCGGGGACGAGCACGCCGTCCACGCCGTCGAGTTCGCGCTCGGCGCCGTCGGGAGTCTCGCAGTCATCGCTCTTGACCCAGCGGATGTTGATCCGCGCGTCGTTGGCGAACCCGCCGGCCCGCAGCGCCTCGGTCACGGACAGGTAGGCGTCGGGCAGGTCGATGTATTTCCCGACCAGCGCGATCGTGACCTCCTTGGCAGGGCGGTGGACGCGGCGCAGGAGCTCCTCCCACTCCTTCCAGTCGACGTCACGGAACGGCAGGCCGAGCCGCCGCACCACGTACGCGTCGAGCCCTTCGGAGTGGAGCACCTTCGGGATGTCATAGATGGAGGCGGCGTCCACGGCGGAGACCACGGCGTCCTCGTCCACGTCGCACATGAGGCTGATCTTGCGCTTGATCGCCGTCTGCACGGGCCGGTCGGACCGCAGCACGATCGCGTCCGGCTGGATGCCGATGCTGCGCAGCGCCGCCACGCTGTGCTGCGTCGGCTTGGTCTTGAGCTCCCCGGACGGCCCGATGTACGGCAGCAGCGACACGTGCAGGAAGAACACGTTGTCGCGCCCCACCTCGTGCCTGATCTGCCGGACGGCCTCCAGGAACGGCAGCGACTCGATGTCGCCGACCGTGCCACCGACCTCGGTGATGACCACGTCCACCTCAGGACCGGCCATGCCCCTGATGCGGTCCTTGATCTCGTTGGTGATGTGCGGGATGACCTGGACGGTGTCGCCCAGGTATTCGCCCCGGCGCTCCTTGGCGATGACGTTGGAGTAGATCTGGCCGGTGGTGACGTTGGCCGACCCGTGCAGGTCGGTGTCGAGGAACCGCTCGTAGTGGCCGACGTCGAGGTCGGTCTCGGCGCCGTCGTCGGTGACGAACACCTCGCCGTGCTGGAACGGGTTCATGGTCCCGGGGTCGACGTTGAGGTACGGGTCGAGCTTTTGCATGGTGACCCGGAGACCGCGTGCCTTGAGGAGGCGACCGAGGCTGGATGCCGTGAGCCCCTTGCCGAGACTGGAGGCGACACCGCCGGTGACGAACAGATGCTTGGTTTGCGATGCGCTGCGCAAAGGGGCTCCCGTGGCTCGAGGTGTGGTCGAAGTGTCCACGGGCTCTCAGGATATCAAACAACGCCCCTCACATGCCCGAACAGACATGACCTAGCGGTAACTTTGGTCCCTATGGCATTAGTACGGCGGGCTGTGGGCACGCTGATTCACCGTACCTACACGGCGATCCGCCGCGCGGGCGCGATCTCTCCGGCTTCTCCGGCCGGTTACCGATTCCGCCGGTTGGGCGACGGGGTCAGCATCGCGTTCCCCCCGGGCGCCATCTTCGGCGAGCAGTGGATCGAGATCGGCGACCACACGCTGATCGGCGAGCGCGTGTCGCTCTCGTGCGGCATGATGCCGGGCCCGGACCTCGGCCCGGACTCGATCCTGCGGATCGGCCGCGGCTGCTCGATCGGCCGGGGCTCGCACATCGTGGCCCACCAGTCGATCGACATCGGCGACGACGTCTTCACCGGCCCGTACGTCTACATCACCGACCAGAACCACGTCTACGACGACCCGGACGTGCCGATCGGCCGGCAGTGGCCGCGCAACAGCCCGGTCTCGATCGGCTCGGGCTCCTGGCTGGGCGCGGGGGCGATCATCCTGCCGGGCACCACGCTGGGCCGCCAGTGCGTGGTGGCGGGCGGGGCGGTGGTCCGCGGGACCTTCCCCGACCACAGCGTGGTCGCCGGGGTGCCGGCCAGGCGGGTGCGCGGTTACTCGCCGCACCTGGGCTGGCACGCCCCGAACGGCGCCGTCGAACCGGGGATGGACCGAACATCCTTCTAACCGTTAGCGTCGTGTCATGCGGACCGCCATCTGTGAGCGCCTGGGCATCGAGTTCCCCCTGTTCGCCTTCAGCCACTGCCGGGACGTGGTGGCGGCGGTCACGAACGCGGGCGGGTTCGGGGTGCTGGGCGCGATCGCGTACTCACCGGAGCAGCTCGACACCGAGCTGACGTGGATCGACGAGCAGGTCGGCGGCCGGCCGTACGGCGTGGACGTGCTCGTACCCGGCAAGATCGACGACTCGGCGCTGGACCGGCGCGCGCACCTGCTGGACTTCATCCCCGACCGGCACCGCGACTTCGTCACGCACCTGCTGGCCAAGTACGGCGTGAGCGCGCCGGCGCAGCCCCTGACGGCGGTGGCGGACGAGCTCGGCAGGCGGGTCACGGCGGCGGGGGCGACGGGGCTGATCGACGTGGCGTTGAAGCACCCGATCGGGCTGATCGCCAGCGCCCTGGGCCCGCCCCCGGAGGAGATGGTGGCGAAGGCCAGACAGGCGGGCGTGCCGGTGGCCGCGCTGGTCGGCACGGTGGAGCACGCCCGCAGGCAGGTGGCCGCCGGTGCGGACCTCATCGTCGCGCAGGGCACCGAGGCGGGCGGGCACACCGGTGAGATCGCCACGATGGTGCTGGTTCCGCAGGTCGTGGACGCGGTCGCGCCCGTGCCCGTGCTGGCGGCCGGCGGGATCGCGTCGGGGCGGCAGATGGCCGCGGCCATGGCGCTCGGCGCGGACGGCGTGTGGTGCGGCTCGGTGTGGCTGACCACGGAGGAGGCGGAGACGGCGCCCGCCGTCAAACGCAAGATGCTGGCCGCGTCGTCGCTGGACACGGTCAGGTCCAGGTCGCGTACGGGCAAGCCGGCCCGCCAGCTCAAGTCGGCCTGGACGGAGGAGTGGGACTCCGGGCCGGAGAGCCCGGGGCCGCTGGGGATGCCGCTGCAGATCCTGCTGTCGGAGGGGGCCATGGCCCGCATCGGGGCGGCGGCGGAAAAAGGCGAGCCGGGGGCTGTGGACCTGGTCAACTACTACGTGGGGCAGGTCGTGGGCCAGCTCGACCAGGTGAAGCCGGCCCGCGAGGTGGTCTACGACATGATCAGCGAGTTCGGCGAAGCGGTGGAGCGTCTGACGCGCCTGTCCGAGTGAAGACGTAGAGGTAGGGGTGGCGTGGCCGGACCGAGCCGTCGGCGGCGGCCTTGGCCAGGGCGAGCGCGCCATCGGCCGAGGTCCCGAGCGGCGGCGTGAAGCGGGCGCCGGGCAGCGACTCGCGCACGGTGCTCTGGAACGGCTCCATGAGCAGGTCCGCGGCCTCGAAGAGGCGGCCGCCCCAGGAGAAAACCGGTTCGAGACCGGCCGCGGCGGCGACGGCCGTCTGGCCGAGCTGCCGACCGGCCTCGGTCCAGATCCGCCGGGCGACGGCGTCGCCCGCGCGGGCCGCCTCGCCGACGCACGGCGCGAACGCCGCCAGGTGGTGTGCCGCGGAGCCCGACTCGTAGACGAGCGCCACCAGGTCGAGGGGGTGGCCGTAGCGGGCCGTCATGCGTTCGAGCAGGGCGGCCGAGCCGCCGGCCCGGCCGTCGTGGGCACGCAGGGCGGCGTGCAGGCCCTGCGCGCCGACCCAGGCGCCGCCGCCGTGGTCGCCGAGCAGGTGCCCCCACCCGTCGGCCTGGTTCCAGACGTCGTTCAGGTCGGTGCCGAGCGTGATGACGCCGGTGCCCGCGGCCACGACGACCCCCGGCTGGAAACCGAGCGCGCCCACGTGCGTCGTCACCATGTCACCGGCGACCACGAGCGTGCCCAGCGCGAGCCGCTCCCGCAGCGCCCGCCACAAGGTGCCGGGATCCTTGACCAGGCCGGGCAGCCCGGTCACCCCCACCGCCATGCCGGCGAGCCGGTCGAGAGCCGGCAGGGCGTCCGGCCCCGGCGCCCCGGTCTCCTGTCCGAACCCGGCGATCCGAGCGGGGGTCGCGTGCTCGAACCCGGCGGTCCTAGCCGGGGTCGCGTTCTCCACGACCGTGGCGATCCGGGCGGCGAGCCGGTCGAGGTCGACGCGGCCCTGGTCGCGTGGCACCGGCGCCGCGTCCTCCCCGTAGGCGATCACCTCTCCGGTCTCGATCCGGGCCCTGACTCCCCCGCCGCCGACGTCCACGCCGGCGAATCCGGCCCGGCTCACCGGGCGCGCCCGCGCTCGGCCGGGTGGGAGAGCGCGGCCACGGCCGCCCTGACGCCCTGGTGCGTGCCGAGCGCAGCCCGGGCCTCGGTGGCGGAGCAGCCGGTGAGCAGCCGTACGAGCGCCTCCGGGATGACCCCGTCCGCTTCGGCGAGGGCGCTGCGGCAGGCCTCCGCGCCGGCGCCGGTGGCCTCCATGAGCAGGCTCACCGCACGCTCGGCCAGCTTGGCGTTGGTGGCCACCAGCCCGACCATGAGGTTCCCGTACGTCCGCCCGGCCTTGATCATCAAGGCGGTCGAGAACGCGTTCAGCATCACCTTGGTCGCCGTGCCGGCCTTGAGCCGGGTGGACCCGGTCAGCGCCTCCGGCCCGGTGTCGGCGACGACCAGGATCTCGGCCAGGTCACGCAGCGGCGCGTCCGGGTTGCAGGTGATCAGCACCGTGAGGGCGCCCCCGGCCCCGGCCGCGCGCAGGGCGCCGGCGACGTATCTCGTCGAACCCGACGCCGTGATCCCCACCGCCACGTCCCCGGGACCGAGGGCCTGGGCGTCGGCCTCGCCCAGCGACTCGGCGTCCTCACGATCGATGGAGGAGTCGGTGAGCGCGGCGGCCCCGCCGGCGAAGTGCGCCGTGAAAAGCTCGCGCGCCACCCCGAACGTCGGCGTGATCTCGGTGGCGTCCAGCACGGCGAGCCGCCCCGACGCGCCGGCGCCGAAGTAGTGGACGCGACCGCCCGCGGCCAGGCGCCGATGCGCCGCGTCCACCGCGAGAGCGAGCGGCCCGGTGCCGGCGCGGGCCGCCTCGACGGCGCGGGCGTCCTCCTCCAGCAGCAGCCGGAGGACGTCGCCGGACTCCAGGGTGTCGATGTCGGCGGTGCGGGGGTTGCGGAGTTCCGTGGGCGGTGCCGCCTGGCTCATCATGCTCCTCGTCATTCGTGTGCTGCGTCGAGTGTGCCCGCGTACGTGCTGTGCAGGCGGCGCGACTGCGTGGCCAGGTCTCCGGGCCGCACCGGGGCCGCGCCGTCCCGCAGGAAGGTCTCGGCCCGCTCGCGGAGCCGTTCGCGCAGCTCCGTCTCGGCGCCGGGATCGCCGGCGAGCGCGGGGGCCAGGCCCCGCGCCCACAGCTCCCAGCGGTCGCGGTAGTAGCCGCCGACGAGTCCCGCCCAGTGCCGGCCCGCGTAGTCGTCGAGGAGCGGGCTGTCCGCGGTGCCCCACACCGTGATGATGCGGCGGGCGTTGTCCCGCAGGACCTCGCGGTCGGCCGGCCCGGCGGCCCAGGACACGGCCTTGTCCTCCCAGTGCTGGAAGGTGTATTCGGGGCGGCAGGCCAGCATCCGGTCGAGGTCCTCGAAGACCTTCAGGAACCGGGCGACCCGCTCGGGGTCGCCCGCCGACTCCACGACGTCGAGGCAGAGGCGGTCGGCCACCCTGGCCATGTAGGCGATGCCGGTCTCCATGAGGTCGTGCCCGAGCGGCCCGTCCAGGAGGCCGGCGTCGTGCTCGGCCACCTCGATCATCCGCTCCCAGGCCTGTGCCAGCACGGCCGGCCGGTACCAGAGGACACGGGATACCTCGGGTGTCCGCTCGTAGGAGGGATTGGTGGTGAGCACGCCCTGGAACTGGTCGGGAGCGATCCGCACGCCCTGTGCGCCATAGACGGTGTCCAGGAGCCCGCGCCAGGCTGCCCGCAGCTCGGGCGTCCCCTGTCCCTCGTAGCGCTCGCTGACGAAGGCGGCGAGCCAGGCGTCGAGGTCGGGAACCCGGTTCCAGATCTGGTCGGCCACCAGCTCGAAGAAGACCGGGTTGTTGCGGGTGGCCTCCATGGACAGGCCGAGCCCGGCGGGCGGACTCGGCGACGCCAGGGCCGCGTCGATCCCGGCCGACACACTACGCAGGTCGGCGGCCGGATCGGTGCGGCCGCCGAAGTTGAGCAGCGCGCACCAGAGCCACGGCTTTCCGGAGAATCCCTCGAAGGTGCCCCACAGCGGATCGTGCTCCGCCCACAGGTCGGCCACGAGCATCCGGTCGTGCGCGATCGCGTCGAGGAATGTGGTGACGCGGTCCTCGGTCCAGAAGTCCCGCTGGTAGGAGAACGGCCAGGCCTGCATGAGCCACACCGCGTCCGGGTCGGCGGCCCGCAGACCGGCCAGTGTCGCGGCCGCCACGGCGCCGGGGAAGGACGGGTCGGCGTCGATGGGGATCATCTCGATGAACGGGTCGGCGGCGTAGAGGTGGTCGGTGCCGAAGAGCTTGATCTGGGCGCGGGCGAGCTCGGCGCCGATGCGCTCGTACAGCGGGTCGGCAGGGTCGAGGGCCCAGGTCTCGAATCCCTGCCACTGGCGGCGGCCGGCCCGCGCCGTGGCTGCGATCTCGCGTGGAACGTGTCCGGTGAAGGCCGGGAGCACAGGCGTCATGCCGAAGGCCCGCTCACGGTCGAGGATGCGTGCCCCGAGCTCGCGACGAGTCTCGATCCAGGACGAGGGGAGCGGGCCGGCGAAGTCGTCCAGGCAGCCCATGAACTGGAACGGCAGGTAGCCCGGCCCGCCCAGGAAGCTTCGGATCCGGTCGTCGTCGAGGCCGAGAAGGGAGTAGGCGGCGTGCAGCGCGGCCTCGTGGCCGGTGATGGCCAGCGGCATGGTGATGCCGTGCAGGGCCATCCAGTCGATCTCGCGTTCCCAGTCGGCCCAGTCCCAGTAAGGCATCGTGTAGCTGAAGGTGCAGAAGTTGAAGTAATAGCCCTCCCGCACCCGGGCCGAGCCCTGGCGGAGCGGGGCGTCGGGGAACGACGTCAGCCGCAGGGGAAGCACCGTGTCCCAGCCCACGGACCTGCCGCAATGCTCCCGGAGATAGTGATGCAACGCGACGGAGGCGCTCACTCCGTCCGTCGCGGCGACGGTGAGCACGCCGCCCTTCGCCTCGTACGCGTACGCGCGCGGCGCACCGTCATGGGCAGCGGAGCTCGCGAACCGGACCGACTCCGCCACCGGCCCCAGAACACGATGGGCGAGGCCGCGGACGGTGTCCGCCCACAGCGGCGCATGCTCGCCGTCACCGGACAACATCGCAGGTCACACCCCTCGACGAATTAGTTCCGTACGATCCATAATTAATATGCTAGCGTACCGGGACATCGGTCGAAGGGCTCGGAGAGGCACATGGAGCAGCTGGTCGCCGCGGGCACGCAGTTCATGCGGGAGGTCAACGCGGCCGCGATCCTGAGCAGCCTGCGGGCCGAGACCAGCATGAGCGTGTCGGCGCTGGCCAAGTCGGTGGGATTGTCCAGGCAGGCGGTCACCCGTTCGCTCAACGCCCTGGCCGAGGAGGGCCTCGTCGAGTTCGGCCCCATCGACCGCGACACCACCCGGGCGGGGCGGCCCGCGCAGCTGGTGCGGTTCCGGGCGGAGGCGGGTCACGTGCTCGGGCTGTCGATCAGCCCGCAGGACGTGCGCGTGGCGGTGGCGGATCTGTCCGGGGCGGTCATCGCGACCGACGCGGTGCAGCTCGGCCCCGGCGCCGACGGGGTCCACGCGGTGGAGACGCTGCTGTCCACGGTGGCACTGACGCTGCGGGCGACCGGCCTCACGACCGGCGATCTCTGGTTCGCCTCGGCGGGCACCCCGGGCATCGTCGACCCGGCGTCCGGGATCATCAAGCTCATCCCGAGCCTGCCGGGGCTGACCGGCGACGTCCTCCTGCGCCGGCTCCAGGAGACGCTCGGCTGCCCGATCTACCTGGACAACGACGTCAAGCTGGCGACGCAGGGCGAGCGGTGGCGAGGCGCGCAGCGGCGTGAGGACTCGCTGGTGATGGTTCACTGGGGCGAACGCGTCGGCGCCGGGATCGTGCTCAACGGCGAGCTCTACCGTGGCGCCTCCAACGATGCGGGTGACGTCGGCTTCCTCGATCTGTTCACCGACGCGGCGGGCGGCGGCCCCGCCGAGTCCCACCACCCCCACGGCCTCGGCCCGTTCGAGCACCGGGTGGGCGGCGAGGAGATCGTGCGCCAGGCCGCCGCGGCGGCCGAACGCGCCGGCGACGGTGAATTCCGCGCCCGGATCGAGGCCGCGGGAGAGCGCGCGTTCGAGGCCGTGCTGGACGCCGTCGTCGACGGCCGGCCTGCGGCTCTGGAGGCGATCGACGTGGTGGCACGTCGTTTCGCCAAAGGCATCGCCGTGCTCCGAGCCATTCTCAACCCCCGGCTCGTGGTCATCGGCGGGCCCATGGCCAGATGCGGCGAGAGGCTGCTGGCGGCGCTCCGGCGGCATCTGTCCGGCGAGCCGCTGGACCAGCCCGCGCTGGAGGTCTCGACGCTCCACGAGGACGCCGTCGTCCACGGGGCGCTGCGGCACTCGCTGGAGGAGATCGAGCGCACCAGGTTCGGCCTGGTGAGAACCGGTCGTCACGAAGGCCGCCTGAGGACCTGACCCCACCACCCCCCGACAGAGGAGAAAGGTCATGCGTATCACGACACCAGCCCGGCGCGAGCTCCGGCACGCGCTCGTGGCGCTGGGCGTCACGGCGACACTCGCCCTGACGGCCTGCGCGGGCACCAGCAGCACGGCCGGCAACCCGGCGCCGAAGGTCGACGTCTCGACGACGATCCCCAGCGACCCGGTGACGCTCACTCTCGCCTATACCAACGACCCGCCGACCAAGGCGCTCATCGACGGCTTCACCAAGAAGCACCCGAACGTCACCATCAAGCAGCAGATGACGCCGTTCAACGACTACATCAAGTCCATCAAGCTCGCGATGTCGTCCGACGCGGCGCCGGACATCGCCCAGTACAACCCAGGCGCGATGAACTCCCTGGTCCCGGCCGGCCTCATCCTGGACCTGGGCCCGTGGTCCAAGGCGTACGGCTGGAACACGAAGTTCCCGCCGGCCAGCCTCGAGGTCCTGAGCTCGGACAAGTCGGCCAAGCAGTTCGGCACCGGCAGCCTGTACGCCGTGCCCGGCGGGCTCTCCGTGCTCGGCGTCTTCTACAACAAGAAGATCGTGAAGGAGACGCCGAAGACGCTGGCCGAGTTCGAGGCCGCGATGAAGCAGGCCAAGGACGCCGGCCACACGCCGCTGAGCAACGGCGCGCTCCAGGTCGGCGGTTTCCACCTGTGGAACGCGCTGCTCAACGTCACCGGCGACGTCGCCGACTACCGGTCCTGGGTGTACGGCAAGCAGGGCTCGACCATCGAGAACCCCGCCGCGCTGAAGGCCACCCAGATGCTGACCGACTGGGCGAAGAAGGGATACATCTCCAGCTCGGCGAGCGCCACCGCGGACGCCGACGCACTGGCGAGCTTCGCCAAGGGCGGCAGCGCGTTCCTGATCACCGGTAACTGGGCCGCCTCCACCCTGGAGACCGAGATGGGGAACGACGTCGGCTTCTTCCTCATGCCCACGGAATCGGCCGACAAGCCGGCGAACGTCGCCTCCGGGGCGAGCGTCGCCTACGCCATCTCGGCGAAGAGCAAGAACCCGAACGTCGCCGCGGCGTTCCTCGACTACCTGGGCTCGCCGGAAGCGGCCAAGATCGAGTTCGACGGCGGATTCATGCCGGTCGACACCAAGGCCGACCTCGGGGCCGAGGGGCTGCGGGGCGAGATCGCGACCATCTTCTCGCAGGTGGCGCAGAACAACGGCATCGTCCCGTTCCCCGACTTCGCCTCCCCCGGCATGATCGACAAGCTGACCCCCGGCATCCAGGGCCTCATCAACGACAAGATGGCCCCCGATGCCTTCCTCCGCTCCCTGCAGGAGTCGTGGGACGCCCACCATGGCTCGTGAGCTGACCTCGTCCGTCTCTCCGCCGCGCGCCGTCGAGGCACGCGGCGGGGGGCGGGCGGCCCCCACGCCCGCCCGCCCGCCGCGCCGGCGCGGAGCGCGCGGCGGGCTCTACGTGCTGCCCGCGCTCGCGGTCTACCTGGGATTCGCCATCTGGCCGGCGCTGAACACGCTGCGCCTGTCCCTCCTGACGTGGGACGGCATCCTGCCGGCCACCTGGGCGGGCTTCGGCAATTACGTGGAGATCTTTCAGGACTCGGCGCTGTATGAGGCCATCCTGCACAGCCTCGTGCTCATCATCTTCTTCTCGTTCATCCCCATCGGCGTCGGGCTGCTCATGACGGCGCTGCTGATGGGGAAGGTGCGCCGGGGGATGACGTTCTTCCGCGTCGTCTTCTTCCTCCCCCAGGTGCTTCCGCTCGTCGCCGTCGGCATCACCTGGCGGTGGCTCTACAGCGACGCCGGCGTCGTCAACCAGTTCCTCGACGTGGTGGGGCTGGGCGCGATCACCCGCGCCTGGCTGGGCGACTACCAGCTGGCGCTCGTCGCGCTCGGGCTCATCGGCACCTGGGTGATGAGCGGGCTGTGCATGATGCTCTTCCTGACCGGCGCACAGAAGATCGACCCCTCCCTGTACGAGGCGGCCAAACTCGACGGCGCGGGGTCGTTCCGGCAGTTCCGCCACGTCACGCTGCCCGGGGTGCGCCGGGAGATCACCGTCGCCGGCGTCATCACCACGATCGCCGCTCTGGCCAGCTTCGACCTGGTCTTCGTCACGACGAACGGCGGCCCCGCGGGTCAGACCAACGTGCCCGGCCTGCTGGTCTACCGGCTGGCCTTCAACGAAGGCGACATCGGCGGCGCCAGCGCGCTGGCCGTCGTGCTGACCGTGATCGTGGTCGCCGTCGTCAGCGCCGTCCGATACTTCACCAGGGATGAGAGTTGAGCATGCGCGGCGGTGTCAGTCTCAGGTACGGAGTGCTCGTCCTGCTCGCGGTCATGATTCTGGTGCCGTTCGCCGGCATCATCCTGGCCGCCCTGCATCCGCCCGGCTCGCAGCTCAACGGGCTGAGCATCCCGGACCAGTGGTCGTGGGAGAACTTCACGCTCGCCTGGGAGCGGGGCAACATGACCGCGCTCATGCGCTCGAGCCTGCTGATCGCGGTCTTCGTGGTGCCGCTGTCGGTGGTGCTGGCCACGCTCGCCGGCTACGGCCTGGCGATCCTCAGGGTGTGGGGGCACCGGACGTTGTCGTTCGCGTTCGTGATGGGGCTCACGCTGCCGATCGAGCTGATCGTGGTGGCGCTCTACTTCAACCTGCGCGAGGTCGGCCTCACCAACTCCTACGTCGGCATCATCCTGGCCGAGGCGGCCCTGTTCATGCCGTTCGGGGTCTACTGGATGCAGACGCACTTCTCGAACGTGCCCGAGGAGCTCGTGGAGGCGGCGCGGATCGACGGCGCCAGGGACCTCATCGTGCTGGCGCGGGTGCTGGTGCCCATCTCGTGGCCGGCGATCACCACGCTGTCGGTGCTGTACTTCATGTGGTCGTGGAACCAGTTCATGCTGGTGCTGGTGATGATGCAGGATCCGGACCGGCGCACCGCGCCGAGCGGGCTGGGGCTCTTCGTGGGCGAGCACACAACGGACATTCCGCTGCTGGCGGCCGCCTGCTTGATCGTCATCGCGCCGATCGTCGTGGTGTATCTCCTCTTCCAGCGCAGCTTCGTGAGCGGGATCACCCAGGGCGCCATCAAGGGTTGACCACCTGCACAGGGCTGGGGGTTTGGCGTTGGTACCGGCCCCCATGTCAAGATGCGGTGTGGTCGGTACCCCGCCTGAGCTGGAGCGTGGCACCGGCGTCCCCGCGCACGTGCAGATCGAGCGATGGCTGCTCGAGTCCATCGACAGGGGCGAGCTGGCGCCGGGCGACCGGCTGCCCGGCGAGCGGGAGCTGGCCGGGCGGCTCGGCGTGAGCAGGATGACGCTCAGACAGGCCCTGGCGACCCTGGAGCACGACGGCGTGCTGGTCAGGGTGCCCGGCAGGGCGGGCGGCGCGTTCGTGGCCGAGCCGCGCATCGAGTGCGACCTGACGGGCCTGGCCGGGTTCACCGAGCAGATGCGGCGGGCTCACCTGCGGGCCGAGGCGAGGATCCTGACGGCCAGGACGGTGCCCGCCAGGGGCACGGTGGCCCGGGCGCTGGAGGTCGAGGCGGGCTCGCCCGTGCACGAGGTGGCCAGGGTGCGCTCGGCCGGGCGCTCGCCGGTGGCGCTCGAGCGTTCCTACTTCCCCGACCTGCCCGGGCTGCTCGACCAGGACCTCACCGGCTCCCTCTACACCCTCCTGGCCACCCACTACGACCTGGAGCCGCGCACCGCGGTCGAGCACCTCGACCCGGTGATCGCCCGCCCGGGGGACGCCGCCGAGCTGGGCATCGCGCCGGGCGCGCCGCTCATGCTGATCGAGCGCACGGCCTACGCGGCGGACGGCACGCCGGTGGAGTTCGCGCGCGACCTGTTCCGCCCCGACCGGGTCCGCATCGCGGTACGCAGCGGCGTCACGGGACCAGCGGAGTCTTGACCACCGTGCCCGGCACCCACGCCCCCTCGACCTCGATCTCGACCTCGGCCCCCGTCTCGGCCGGCAGGTAGGCGTAGGCGATGGACTCGCGGGCGGTGTACCCGTATCCGCCGGAGGTGACCCGGGTGACGACCCGGCCGTCCAGCCGGACGGGCTCGTTGCCGAGCGCCACGGCCGTGGGGTCGCTCAGCGTCACGCACCGCAACCGGCGCTCAGGCGCCGGGTCCAACGCGTCCCTGCCGAGGAAGTCCTTGTCCGGCTTGACGCAGAACCCCAGGCCCGCCTCGTACGGCGTCGTCTCCGGCCCGATGTCCGCGCCCCACACCCGGTAGCCCTTCTCCAGCCGCAGGCTGTCGATGGCCTTGTAGCCGCCGGCCACCAGTCCGTACGGCTCCCCCGCCCGCCACAGGGCCTGCCACAACGCCAGGCCGTACTCGCTGGAGCAGTAGAGCTCCCAGCCGTGCTCGCCCACGAACGTCACCCGCAGCGCCAGCACCGGCACGTCCCCCACGGTGATCTCCCGCGACGACATGAACGGGAAATCCATCGGGTCCGGCGTCAGCTCCTTGACGATGTCGCGGGCCCGCGGACCCCACAGGGCGAAGCAGGCGTACTGGCCGGTCACGTCGGCGATCCTGACCGTCGAGCCGTTGTGCGCGGCCTGCTTGCGCAGCCACCCCAGGTCGTGGGAGCCGAACGCGGTGCCGGTGACGATGAGGAACTCCTGCTCGCCGCGCCGGGTGACGGTGAAGTCGCACTCGATGCCACCGCGCCGGTTGAGCGCCTGCGTGTACGTGATCGCGCCCACCTCCCGGGCGACCCGGTTGTCGCACACCCACTCCAGCAGCTGCGCCGCGCCCGCGCCGGTGACCTCGATCTTGGCGAACGAGCTCTCGTCGAACAGCCCCGCCGTGGTCCGGGTGGCACGATGCTCGGCTCCGATCGCGGGCGACCACAGCCGCCCCGCCCAGCCCGCCGGCCGCTCCCCTCCCCCGTCGTCGTTGGTCGCGTAGTAGTTGACCCGCTCCCAGCCCGATTTCTCCCCGAAGACGGCCCCGTGGGCGGCGTGCCAGGCGTAGGCGGGCGAGACCCGCAGGGGCCGCCCCGCCGACCGTTCGTGCCCCGGGTAGCGGATGTCGTAGTACGTCTCGTAGTTCTCGACCGCCCGCTTGAGCGTGTACGACGGCGAGCGGTAGTGGCGGCCGAACCGGCGCACGTCCATGTGCCACAGGTCCATGCTCGGCTCGCCCTCGACGATCCACTCGGCCATCACCTTGCCGATGCCGCCCGCTCCCGCGATGCCGTGCGCGCAGAACCCGGCGGCCACGAAGAACCCGGCCACCTCGGTCTCGCCGAGGCAGAACTCGTTGTCGGGGGTGAACGCCTCAGGGCCGTTGATCAGCTTGCGGATGCCGATGTCGGCCATCGCCGGCACCCGGGTCCGGGAGTTGTCGAAGATCTCCTCGAGCCTCGGCCAGTCCTCGGGCAGGAGGCGGCCGTTGAAGTCGGCGGGCACCGAGTCGTAGGCGTTGGGGCCGGCCGTCCAGGGCGCGCAGGTGCGCTCGTACCCGCCCATGACCAGGCCCTGCACCTCCTGCCGGTAGTAGACGAGCAGGTCGGGGTCGCGCAGCGTGGGCAGGCCGGTGTGGTCGTGGAAGGCGTCGGTCACCACGTACTGGTGCGACATCGGCACGATGGGGACTCGCACGCCTGCCATGCGGCCGATCTCGGCCGCGAACATGCCGCCGCAGTTGACCACGATCTCGCAGGCGATGTCTCCCTGGTCGGTGCGGACCCCGGTGACCCGGCCGTTCACGACGTCGATGCCCAGCACGCGGGTGCCGGTGCGGATGGTCGCGCCGCCCTCGCGGGCCCGCGCGGCCAGCGCGTAGCACAGCTGCGACGGGTCGATCTGGCCGTCCGTCGGCAGGTACGCGGCCCCGACCACGCCCTCGGGGTCCATGAGCGGGAACAGCTCCACGGCCTCGGCCACCGAGATCTCCTCCAGCGGCAGCCCGAACGTCCGCGCCCACCCGATCTGGCGCCGGATCTCGGCCATCCGCTCCGGCGTGGAGGCCAGCTTGATGCCGCCGCATTCGGTCCAGCCGGCGTCGAGGGTGCGGTAGAGCTCGACGGAGTATTGGTTCATCCGGGTCAGCGTGGGGTCGGCGCGCAGCTGACCGACGAGCCCGGCGGAGTGGAAGGTGGAGCCGCTGGTCAGCTCGTCCCGCTCGAGCACGACCACGTCGCGCTCGCCGAGCTGGGTGAGGTGGTAGGCGACGGACGCGCCGCCCACGCCGCCGCCGATGATCACGATGCGGGCCGAGTCGCTCATGGTCGCGAGGCTAGCCGCCACGCCGTAAAAGGTCTAGACCGTTTAGCGCGGGTCGTCCTAGCATCGAGCATGGCCGTGCCCGAGGTGCTCGATCGTATCCCGCTGCTGTCCGGCGTGCCGCGTACCGTCGAGGAGTTGCCCGGCGGGCTGACCAACCACAACTACAAGGTCGTCACACCCGATGGGGCGTACGTGGCGCGCGTGTGGGCCAGCGACGGGGCGCTGCTGGCCATCGACAGGGACGCCGAGCACGCGAACTCGGTCGCGGCGGCCGCCGCCGGGGTGGGGGCGCCGGTGCACGCATACCTGCCCGAGCTCGGGGTGCTGGTCGTGGGGTTCGTGCCGGGGCGGACGTTCACGGAGGCCGACCTGCGGGATCCGGCGAACCTGCCGCGCGTGGCGCAAGCGTGCCGGCGGCTGCACGCAGGGCCGCGGTTCGTGCGCGACTTCGACATGTTCGACGTCCAGCAGCGCTACCTGGAGATCGTCCAGACTCGCGGCTTCCGGCTTCCCGCCAAATATCTCGACTTCATGCCCGCTGTCGCTGAAATCCGGAAATGTCTGGCTGTGCGCGACGAAGGCACCGTCCCCTGCAACAACGACCTGCTGCCGGGCAACATCCTCGACGACGGCGAGCGCCTCTGGCTGATCGACTACGAGTACTCCGGCAACAACGACCCCTGCTTCGAGCTCGGCAACGTCTGGAGCGAGTCCGACCTGCCGCTCGGCCACCTGGAGGAGCTCGTCACCGCGTACTACGGCCGCCGGCTCCGCAACAAGATCGCCCGCGCCCGGCTGCTCGGCCTCATGTCCAAGTACGGCTGGACGTTGTGGGCCTCGATCCAGGACGGCGCCAACGAGAGCATCGACTTCGATTTCTGGTCGTGGGGGATGGAGAAGTACGAGCGGGCGGTGGCCGAGTTCACCGGGCCCCAACTGACGTCCCTCATGGACGAGGCCGCGCGTTCGGACTAGGCCGGGCAGACTTGGTGACATGCTTGCCGCATTGACCGGTCTTGGCCTGTCCACGGCCGCCGGTTTGAACGCCTACATCCCGCTCCTGGTGGTGGGCGTCTTGTCCAACGTCACCGACGCCGTGAAGCTGCCCGACGGCTACTCCTGGCTGTCGAACTGGGGCGTGCTCGCGGTGATCGCGGTGCTGCTGGCCGCGGAGATGGTCCTCGACAAGGTCCCCGCCGTCGACAGCGTCAACGACGCCATCCAGACCGTGATCCGCCCGGCCTCCGGCGGCGTGGTCTTCTCGGCCACGAACGCCGCCGCCGAACTGGAGCAGTCCACGTGGATGACGGAGAACCCGTGGGTGGGCTGGCTCCTGGGCATCGTCGTGGCGCTGGCCGTGCACGCGATGAAGGCGGCGGCCCGCCCTGTGGTCAACGCGGGCACGGCAGGCGTGGGGGCGCCGGTGGTGAGCACGGCGGAGGACGCGGGGTCGCTCGGTATGAGCCTGATCGCGGTGTTCGCCCCGATCCTGGTGATCGTCGCGTTGCTGGTGCTCGCCGTCCTGTCCTGGTGGCTGTTCAGGCGGGTACGCCGCTTCCGCGCCCGCCGCCGAGCCGCCCGAAGTCAGCCTCCGGGTTGACCTCCACTCCCCCTGCGGGTTGATCCGCCGCCCCTGCCGCGCCTCGTACGGTGATCCCGGTTAGCGAACAACCGCAAGACGTGTGAGCGCCACCGTGGCCCCCGACCCTGGCACGCTCACACGGCCGAGGGCCCGGCGGCCTCCGCACCGCCGGGCCCCTCACCCGCGCAGTCTCCGCAACCACCCACCCACCAGGTGCACGAACTCGGCCGGGCGCTCCTCGTGCAGCCGATGGCTGGAGCCCTCCCAGCACACGACCTTCGACTTCGGCACCTTGAGCAGGCCCGCCTCCCAGCTCGCGCGTCCCGGATCCGCCCAGATCGACAACACCGGGCACCGCCTGCGTGCCAGGTAGTCGTCGCTGGCCGGCCGCACGCCGATGGCGTCCGGCGCGGTGAACATGGCCTCGAACGCCTGGGCGAGCACGTGCGGCGGCATGCCGTACAGCCTGCGCTTGTGCCAGCGGCGGATGACGGCGGGCGTGGCGGCGTTCGTGCACCACTCGTCGATCGCCTCGGCGACCGCGTGCGGCTGCTCGCCGCGCAGGCCCTCGATCATCTGGGGGAACCCCTGGGCGATGTCGTCGGTGATGCCGTACCCCGGGTCGAGGGCGACGAGCGCGCGTACCCGGTCCGGGTGCTCGACGGCCAGGATCGACACCACCTGGCCACCCATCGAGTGCCCGACGGCGACGACCTGGGGGATGCCGAGGCGGTCGAGAAGGGCGTTCAGATCCTCGGCCATCATGCGCGGCGTGTTGCCCGTCGCCGGGACCGACGAGTAGCCGTGCCCGCGCAGATCGGCGGCGATCACCCGGCGCCCGGCGGCCGCCAGCGCGTCGATGTGCCAGGACCATTGGTGCGAGTCGGTCCCCCAGCCATGGACGAGCAGCAGCGGCGGCCCGTCGCCTTTCCCGTCGTCGGTGTAGAAGATCCTGATGCCGTCGCCGACGTCCGCGTACGGCATGGCTCACCCCACCTCTTCCGGGCGGGGCAGCAGCGCCGACTCCCCTGCCGTCCAGCCGCCGTCGACGGCGAGCTCGGCGCCGGTGACGTACGAGGCGGCTTCGGACAGCAGGAACACGATCGCCTCCGCGACCTCCTCCGGCTCACCCCACCGCCCGGCCGGGGCCAGGGGGAAGGTGCCCTCGCCCGACACGGCGCCGAACCCCTGGGTCATGGGGGTGACGATCATGCCCGGATGCACGGAGTTGACCCGGATGCGGTCCTTGCCGAACTCCAAGGCGGCGATCTTGGTGAGGCCGCGCACGCCCCACTTGGACGCGCCGTACCCGCCCGTACCCGGCAAGGCGAAGAGCCCCGCGACTGAGGACAGGTTGACGATGGCGCCGCCACCCGAGGTCCGCATGGCGCCGGCCACGGACTTGAGCCCCAGGAAGACGCCGACCAGGTTGACCTGGAGCACCCGCTGGAACTCCTCCAGCGGCTGCTGCTCGATGGGCACCATGGTGGCGATGCCGGCGTTGTTCACCAGGCCGTCGAGCCGCCCGAACTCCTCCACGGTCCGCGCGACCACCTGCGCCCACTGCTCCTCGCTCGTCACGTCGTGCGGGATGAACCGGGCGTCGAGCTCCTTGGCCGTGGCCGTACCCTCCTCCACGAGCACGTCGGTGAGCACGACCCGGCCACCGGCCGCGACGCACCGCCGCGCGGTCGCCGCCCCCATCCCCCTCGCACCACCGGTGATGATCACAACCTTGCCGTCAAGCACCCGCAACAGCCCCTT
This sequence comes from Nonomuraea sp. 10N515B, assembly GCF_052245915.1. Lineage (NCBI taxonomy): Bacteria > Bacillati > Actinomycetota > Actinomycetes > Streptosporangiales > Streptosporangiaceae > Nonomuraea > Nonomuraea sp. 10N515B. Next base: position 92,186 of record NZ_JBQQBQ010000018.1, on the reverse strand, counting down.
CCGCCCTGAGCCGCGACCATGTGAACTGAAACACAGCATTCTGGTTGTATCAAGGGCTTGCTTGGTCATGCGCGCCAAGACCGCTCCGGCGCACTATCCTCTAGGCATCAACACCAACAGGGGGTGGCGAAGATCGGCGAAGTCCTTGTCATCGTGCTAGTGATCCTGGCGTTCCTCCTGCTGTTGACGGGCGTCGGCGTCTACCTGCTGGTCAAGCTGGGCAAGAAGGCGGCAGGCAAGGCCAAGGAGGCCGCGACGCGGCTGAGCACGCATGTCAACGCGATGGGCACGGGCGACGCCGCCGAGGTCGAGCGCCTCCGCCTCGACCTGCGCCGCGAGGTGTCGCTCACCCGCCAGGCGGTCGAGCAGGCGCAGCATCAGGGATGGGGGCTCGGCGACCTGCCGCGGCTTCTGGCCGACCTCGAGGCACAGGCCAACGTGCACGACGGCCAGCTCGGCATGTACGCCCAGCAGCGCCGCGTGTCGCCGTACATCGACCACGCCACCCTGGACCGCCTGCGCGAACACCAGGCCAAGCTGACGGCCATGTGCGCCCGCATCCGCGCCGACCTCCTCGGCGACCAGGTCCACCACACGTCCTCCGGCATCGCCGACCTCACGTCCCGCACGGACCTGGAGATCGAGGCCCGCCGCCGGGCACCGGACCCGCTGGAGGAGATCGACGAGCTCTACCGCCGGTCGGTGGAGGAACGCAAAGACCTGCCCTGACGGCTACTAAGCGTGGCACAATAGATGCGCCGCGTGAAGACGCTGAGGAGGCAGACTGATGACTATGGCCCTTCCTGAGTGGTTCTATCCCGGCCCCCCCGGTGGCTGGACCGCCGACATGCTCGATCATCTTCCCCCCGGCGCGCCACGGCACGTCGAGCTGATCGATGGGTCACTGATCATGATGTCGCCGCAGACGCTCTTCCACCTGTACACGGTCGAGCTGATCAAGCAGTCCATCCAACCGCCCGCGCATCTGGAGGTCGTTCGCGAAATGACGGTCACTCTGGGCCTGCGCCAGCGGCCGGAGCCCGACATCCTCGTGGTAAACAGGTCGGCGACCACTTCAATGAAGCTCACCTCCTTCAAGCCGGAGGACGTGCACCTCGTGGTCGAGGTGGTCTCGGATGAGTCCAGGGAGCGGGACCGGACCACGAAGCCGATCAAATACTCGAACGCCGGAATCAAGTACTTCTGGCGGGTGGAAGAAGAAGGCGGGCTCCCGGTCGTCTACACCTTCGAGCTCGAGCCGACGGTCAGGGCCTACGTCCCCACCGGCATCCATCACAAGCGACTACAGACCAACATCGGATTCGACGTCGACATCGACCTCACGTTGGCACAGCGACGCGCCTAGGCGCGGCCCCACTCCCCGTAAACCAGCGCGGCGAGCTCGGCCTCCGTAGCGCCCTCATTGGCCTTGGCCTTGGTGGCCTGGGCCTGGGCTTTCGTGGGCAGCAGGCCGTCCAGCAGCACAGGCAGTGACAGTCGCCGCAGCAGCACCTCCGACTCCGAGATCCCGTACGGTCTGCGCGTCACCGCCACGTTCACCCGCAGCGCATGCTCGTTCCCCGGCGGAACGCCTGGACGATCGACCTCGATGGCCGAATACCGGAAGCCGTTCGCCAGGTTGCAGGCGGCGCACGAGGCCGGTCCCCTGCTGAGTCTGCCGCCGCATTCCGCACAGGTCAGGCGGTCGTAAGCGGCGTCGACCACGCGCCACGGATGCTTGTCGGGCTCGTCCACGACCATTTCGGCGATCAGACGCTCCTGCTCGAGCGGCTCGGCCGTGCCCTGCCCATGGTCGCGCTCGCACGGGGCTCCGCTGGTCACGCAAACTACCGCTCTCCGCCCCAGGCTCGCCGCGCTGTGTTTATGGTCGCGCTCGCACGGGGCTCCGCTGGTCACGCAAGCTACCGCTCTCCGCCCCAGGCTCGCCGCTCCGAACTCACGCTCGAGAAAGCCCCGCCAACCCTCCTCGACGATCTCGTCCACCAGCCCGGCACACCGGCCGCACCCAGGCGCACCGGCCGGCTCCCAGTGACCGCACATCCCGCATCGCCGCATGCCCGCACGCTACAAGCGGCTCCGGACCCGCCGCACCGCATTATCGGCCGCGGACTGCGGACCATCAGCGGGCCGGATAAATCGCTTGCGGCACCTGAACACACAGGCACGTTGATCGTTTGCCGCGACACGAAGGGAGGGTGAGACCGTGACGACGACTGTTCGCGTGCCGTTTTCCGCGTCCTCATTCCTTCCCACCGGGTGCTCATTGATCTGATCGACGTGCCGGTGGGCCTCACACCTGGAGCAATCCCACCGTGCCGAAGCACTCGCAGCACCGCACCCGCGGCAAGCACGCCCTCGACGCCGACGACATCGCATGGCTCGAGAGCACTCCCGACACCGCCATCGCCGATGACGGCCCGCCCGAGGGTGATCGCTGGTCCACCTGGGACCAGAGCACGCCCACCGAGAAGGGTCCCCGTCCATACCCCGACTGGCTGGTCACCGAGCTGGCAGCCGTCGACACCGAGCACGGCGTGCTCAAGACCGGCAAGGAAGCCGACGTCCACCTGATCTCCCGTGGCGTGCCGGGCACGGATCGGGTATGCCTGCTGGCCGCCAAGCGATACCGCTCCACCGAGCATCGCCTCTTCCATCGCGACTCCGGCTATCTGGAAGGCCGCAGGACTCGCGACAACCGCATGAACCGGGCCATGGCCAGCCGCACCGCGTTCGGGAGGCAGGCGATCGCCGCCCAGTGGGCGGTGGCCGAGTTCGGGGCGTTGTGCAGGCTGTGGGAGCTGGGGGTTCCGGTGCCGTACCCGGTGCAGATCGTGGGGACGGAGATCTTGCAGGAGTTCATCGGAACACCGGACGGGTACGCGGCCCCGCGCCTCGCCCAGGTGTCCGAAGGCCTCGACGACCTGTGGGAACAGCTGGTCGCCGCCATGGCCACGCTGGCCCGGGAAGGCCTCGCCCACGGCGACCTGTCTCCGTACAACCTGCTGGTCCACGACGGCAGGCTGGTGATCATCGACCTGCCGCAGATCGTGGACGTGATCGCCCACCCGGCCGGCCCGTCGTTCCTGGACCGCGACGCCCGTAACGTCGCCACCTGGTTCGCCGCCAAGGGCGTCCCCGCCGACCCGGACTCCCTCGCCGAGCTTCTACGTGCGGAGACCGGAATCATCCGCTAGAGGCGGCCCGCGTCGCGCGCGGCCTCCACGGCCCGCGCGACGCCAACCCAGCGTGGTTCTTCCCCTATGTAGACAAGCGTGCATTGGATCGCGAAGGCGGCAACCTTCCTACCGGAACTGAGTTCGAACTCAAGCCCGAAGCGACCTGGCCGCGTGTCGACGACCTCCCGAGCGGAAAAGGTGTGCGTCCGCCACGGATTGACCACACGTACGTGCCCGCCGGCCAACTCGACACGCGCATAGAACGCGGCCCACATCACTACGAGCAACACAACGAAAATGCCGGTCAGCCACGGCCATTGGTCGGCGGGCAGGCCCTCTTCCCACGTCGGGTTGAACCAGGACGGCGCGAGGAAGCCGGCCACAGGGAACGCGAGCGCGGCCACCGACAGGATGCGCACCCACCAACGGACACGCCATGCCTTCACAGCCGCCAGCTCCCCATCCAGACAGCGGCACGATTATCCTATCCGCCAGGCATCGCCGTCACTGTCACGGGCGGACCTCAGAAGGGCGGGCGAGTCAGGCCGAACCGTCGAGGGCAATCAGGGCGTCGATGGTGGCGCGGAGCCAGGCCAGCTCGGCCTGGCTGGTGGCGTGGGCGATGGTCAGCAGCCCCTGCCGGAACGGATCCCCGAACTCTTCGGCCGCCATCGGCCGGTCGCCGTCGTAGAAGAAGCTGGTCGGCTCTTCCAGGAACGCCAGCCGCCTGCGCAGCACGGCCCCCTGCTCCTTCGGCTCGTCCAGATGACGGAGGAACGCCAGCAGCGTGAACCACCGGTTCTCATCGCTGATGTCGAGATCGTCCGGCTCCCGCAGTCGCCGCTCCAGCTCCGCACGACCCTCGTCCGTCAGGTAGAGCATGCGCCGTGGCGCGGCCGCGGCCCCTGGCTCATCCTTCCTGACGAGCCATCCGGCCGCGGCCATCCGTTTGATCGCCGGGTAGAGCGTGCCATCGGCCACCGGGCGCACGTGCCCCATCAGGGCCGCCACACGTTTACGCAGGTCGTATCCGTGTAGTGGCCTATCTCTGAGGAACCCGAGTATCGCCAGCTCCAGCATGACGACGATCATACCTCGGGACCGATATATATTGGCCCCGATACATGAGGAGATCGCCATGCATGATGCCATCGTCCACCCCAGCGGCGCTCGCATGCGCTGGGTAGAGTTGCCGGGCGCGGAGCCGGCCCGTGTCTACGTTCACGGCCTCGGCGCCACCTCGGCCCCCTACTACGCGGAGGTCGCCGCCCATCCCCTCCTGGCGCGCCACCGCTCGCTCCTGATCGACCTGCTCGGTTTCGGCATCAGCGACCGGCCGCAGGACTTCCCCTACACACTCGAGGCCCATGCCGACGCGCTGGCCGAGGCGCTGGGCAAGGCCGGGGTCGCGGGTGCGTCGCTGATCGCCCACAGCATGGGCGGGGCGGTGGCCATCGTCCTGGCCGCTCACCACCCAGAGCTGGTCGCCAACCTGATCCTTGTGGACGCCAACCTCGACCCGTACTCCCCGATTCCCGTACGGCCCGGCAGCAACGGCATCGCGAGCTACACGGAGGAGGAGTTCGTCGCGCACGGGTGGAAGGAGGTGCGCGACCGGGTGGGGCCGCACTGGTGGTCCACGATGCGGCTGGCGGACCTGCGCGGTCTGCACCGCACGGCCGTCAGCCTCGCCCAAGGCACCGATCCCACGATGCGTGAGATGCTCAAGGCCCTGACGATCCCCCGCGCCTTCCTGCACCCGGAGGGCGACCCGCCGGAGGCGGCCGACGGCCTGCGCGCGGCCGGCGTCCAGGTGCTCGGCATCCCCGAGTCCGGTCACAACATCATGCTGGACAACCCGGAGGCCTTCGCCCAGACGCTCAGGACCCTTCTCCCATAAGTCCCTGTCGCGCCGACCGCCTCACAGCCGACCCGGCGTCGCGCAGTTGCACCACCGACCGGCCCGATGATCTCCCTGAGCACGTTTCCCCAGGCCAGGAGCCCCTACTGCACTCCGGCCTCGCGCATGTCCCTGAGCTCGCGCTTGAGCTCCTTGATCTCGTCGCGCAACCGGGCGGCCACCTCGAACTGCAGGTCGGCCGCGGACTGGTGCATCTGCTCGGTCAGCGACTCGATCAACGACTCCATCTGCGCCCGCGGCATCTCCCCGGCGATGGCCTTGGCGTGCTGCCCGACCGGCCGCGACGCGAACCCCGGCGTGGGCGCCTTGCCGCGCGACTGCTGACGGCCGCCGCCGCCCAGGAGCTTGTCGGTGTCGGCGTCCTCGCGCTGCAGCGAGTCCAGGATGTCGGCGATCTTCTTGCGCAGCGGCTGCGGGTCGATGCCGTTGGCCTGGTTGTAGGCGATCTGCTTGGCCCGCCGCCGGTTGGTCTCGTCGATCGCCCGCTCCATCGACGGGGTGACCTTGTCGGCGTACATGTGAACCTGGCCCGACACGTTACGGGCGGCGCGGCCGATGGTCTGGATCAGGGACGTCTCGGAGCGCAGGAAGCCCTCCTTGTCGGCGTCCAGGATCGCCACCAGCGACACCTCGGGCAGGTCGAGGCCCTCGCGCAGCAGGTTGATGCCGACGAGCACGTCGAACTCGCCGGTGCGCAGCTCGCGCAGCAGCTCGATGCGCCGCAGCGTGTCGACCTCGCTGTGCAGGTAGCGGACCCGGATGCCGAGCTCCAGGAGGTAGTCGGTCAAATCCTCGGACATCTTCTTCGTCAGCGTGGTGACCAGCACGCGCTCGTCGCGGTCCGCGCGGTCGCGGATCTCGTGGACCAGGTCGTCGATCTGCCCCTTGGTGGGCTTGACGACGATCTCGGGGTCGACCAGGCCGGTCGGGCGGATGACCTGCTCGACGACCTCGCCCTTGGCCCGCCCCAGCTCGTAGGGTCCCGGCGTGGCCGACAGGTAGACGGTCTGGCCGATGCGCTCCAGGAACTCCTCCCACTTCAGCGGCCGGTTGTCGAGCGCCGACGGCAGCCGGAACCCGTGCTCGACCAGCGTGCGCTTACGGGAGGCGTCGCCTTCGTACATGGCGCCGATCTGCGGCACCGTCTGGTGCGACTCGTCCAGGACCAGCACGAAGTCCTCGGGGAAGTAGTCGAGCAGCGTGTTGGGCGCGCTGCCGGGCTCGCGCCCGTCCATGTGGCGCGAGTAGTTTTCGATGCCGGAGCAGGTGCCGATCTGCCGCATCATCTCGATGTCGTAGGTGGTCCGCATCCGCAGCCGCTGCGCCTCCAGCAGCTTGCCCTGCCGCTCCAGCTCCGACAGCCGCTCGGCTAGCTCCGCCTCGATGCCCGTGACCGCGGCCGCCATGCGCGCCTCGCCGGCGACGTAGTGGGAGGCGGGGAAGATGTAGAGCTCCTCGTCCTCGGTGATGACCTCGCCGGTCAGCGGGTGCATGGTCGACAGCTTCTCGATCTCGTCGCCGAACATCTCGATGCGCACGGCGAGCTCCTCGTATTTCGGGATGATCTCGATCGTGTCGCCGCGCACCCGGAACGTGCCCCGAGTGAAGGCGAGGTCGTTGCGCGTGTACTGCATGTCGACCAGGCGGCGCAGCAGCTGGTCGCGGTCGACGTCCATGCCGACGCGCAGCCGGGCCATCCGGTCGACGTATTCCTGCGGCGTGCCCAGGCCGTAGATGCAGGACACGGAGGCGACCACGATCGTGTCCCTGCGGGTGAGCAGCGAGTTGGTGGCCGAGTGGCGCAGCCGCTCGACCTCGTCGTTGATCGAGGAGTCCTTCTCGATATAGGTGTCGCTCTGCGGGACGTACGCCTCGGGCTGGTAGTAGTCGTAGTAGGAGACGAAATATTCCACCGCGTTGTTGGGCAACATCTCCCGCAGCTCGTTGGCGAACTGGGCGGCGAGCGTCTTGTTGGGCTGCATGACCAGCGCGGGCCGCTGCAGCCGCTCGATCAGCCAGGCGATCGTGGCCGTCTTGCCGGTGCCGGTGGCGCCGAGCAGGACGTTGTCCTTCTCCCCGGCCTTGACGCGGCGCTCCAGCTCGGCGATGGCCGTGGGCTGGTCGCCAGAGGGAGTCATCTCGGTGACGACCTCGAACGGCGCCACCTTCCGCTGCAAATCTGTGACCGGTCGCATGTTGTCACTGTAGGCGGCGCGGCTGACAGAATCGGCTCTCAGGCCGTCCGCTCCCCGATCCGGGGGAACGGGGTGGTGGAGAAGACGACCTCGACGGGCACCTCGAAGTATTCGGCGATCTTCAGCGCCAGGTAAAGGCTCGGGCTGTACTCCCCCCGTTCCAGGTAACCGACGGTCTGGTAGTGCACGCCCAAGGCATCGGACAGCTGCCTGCGGGTCACGTTTCGCTCCGCGCGCAGCAGCGCGATGCGGTTGTAGACGGTCTCGCTCATCACCGCGTATCTTCTCAGCCGATCCGCTGGAGTGCCCAGTGGCGCCGCGCCTCCATCAGCGAGCCCGACTACCGCCGGGCCATCCTGCGTGGTCGCACCACGACTGCAGCACCACGCCCATCCTGGCCCGCCGGCGCTCGTCGGCGCGGACCGGCTCGGTGCCGAGCACCCACACGCGGCCCGCCGAGGGCGCGCGGAAGCCTTCCGGAACTCCATAGATAGCACACCTACTACGAAGCGCAATAGACCTGTGACAGGACATTGCAAGCGAACAGCAAGTCACACCCGATACGGTCGGATTCGCCTGTAGCGGAAAAGGAAGGTTCCATGTCACGACCCAGAGAGGCACTGATCCAGGCAGGTCAGGGCATAGCCCAAGCGGTCGCCCAAGGAGGTGATGTGCGACAGGCGATGGGCCAGGCCGTGGGACAGGTCGTCGACCAGGCGGGGCAACTGGCCGGCCAGGGCCGCGGCTTCGCGCTGAACCCGCACGACTTCGCCGCCGCGCGTGACGGGGGCGCCTCCGTCGGCACGCTCATCGAGGCCAGGACGGCGTCGCTGACCGAGGCCGGGGAGATCGTCAACCGCAGCTTCGCCGAGAACGGCATGCACGTCATCTCGCCCGTGGTGATCCCCAAGGGCAGCACCGCGAAGGTGATCGTGCCGCTGGGCATCCTGGTGGTGCTCGGCCTCATCGGCGCGCTCGGCAACGTCATCCCGAACACCGATCTGATCTTCGGGCCGCACTACTGGGTGGTGCTGGTCCTGGCCGCCGTGTTCCTGTGGTGGCGGCGCAGCGTGGTGATGGTGCCCGAGGGCTGCAAGGCGCTGATCACGCAGTTCGGCAAGCTGGTGCACATCGCGGACCCGGGCCGGGTGACGCTGTTCAACCCGTGGAAGCGGGTCAGCTACATCGTCAACACCACGCGCGAGTACCCGTTCAACGCGCCGATCAGCGAGGCCCCGACCCAGCAGGGCGTCAAGGCGAGCGTTGACCTGTTCCTGCAGTTCAGGATCGAGAACCCGGCGGAGTTCATCTTCGTGCTCGGCTCGGTCAGCGGCTTCCAGTCCAAGCTGCAGAACGCCATCAGCGAGGTCACCCGCTCCCTCATCTACGCCCAGCGAGCCGAGGAGATCTACGACCTGGTGGGCGAGAGCACACTCGGCATGCTGGAGAGCCTCAACCAGCAGTTCCTGCCCGCCGTACGGCTCACCGACGTGAACATCACCCACGCCGAGCCGTCCAGCCAGGAATACCGCATGGACCTGGCCGCCCCCGAGATGGTCAGGGTCGCCAAGGAGGCCTACACCTACGAGTACGAGCTCCAGCTGCGCAAGGAGCAGAACGAGGGCGACCTGATCAAGGAGCTGGCCGGGCTGCAGGAGACGCTGAGCGCCATCCAGGCGGAGATCGCCGGTTACCAGGCCCGCATGGACACCGCGCTCGAACGCGCCAGCCACCAGGCCAAGGCACAGGCCAGGCAGCGCCTGGTCGAGGCCGAGTCCACGGCCAACGCCAATGCCGCGCTCCTGGAGGCGCAGGCGCTGGACATCAGGGCGCTGTCGGCCGCCGAGGCGCCCGAGATCCTCGACTACCGCTTCCAGCAGGACCTGCTCAACAAGCTCGAGTCGGTCGCCACCAGGCTGCCTCAGGTGGTGCAGGTCGGCGAGCAGACCGACATCGACTTCCTGGCCCTGGCCCAGCAGCTCGTGGGCGGCAAGGGCACGGCGTTGTTCTCGGCCGAGGACATGGCCGCCATCCGCGGCAGGCTCGACGAGATCGGCGCCCGTGTGGAGAGCCGCGAGTCCGAGATCGCCGCCCTGCTCAAGAAGGCCGCCGCCGACGTGAGCGAGCCCCAGGCCCCGCCGGAGCCGGACGCGGACCTGGAGCGCACCGTCCAACGCCTGCTGCCCGGCAAGGGGGAGATCTGATGAGCCGCGAGTTCTCGAAGATCAAGGAGTCACTCGCCTCCTGGGGTGAGATCCGCCAGCTGCTGCGCGGCGGCGAGCAGGGGCAGCTCGTGCCCGTCGTGATCCCCAAGGACCGGCGCGGCTTCGCGTGGATGTCGCTGGTGTTCCTGGCGATCTACTTCGCCGGCATGGCGGCGCTGACCGACTTCACGATCATCGCGGCGCTGGTGGCGCTGGCCCTGCTGCTGCTGGCGGCGGTCACCATGTGGCGCAAGGCGATCATCGAGATCGAGGAGGGCACCACCGGCGTACGCAGCCGCTGGGGCGCCATCACCAGCACGCTCCCGCCGGGCCGCCACTACCTGTGGCTGCCGTGGGACCGGGTGGACGCGGTCGTGGACACCTCGACGGAGATCCCGTACTCGGCGCCGATCGTGGCCTGCCCGACGGCCGAGAACGTGCCGCTGAAGTCGATCGAGTTCTTTCTGAAGTTCCGCATCGTGGACCCGGTCGCGTTCGTGCGCACGATCGGCGCGGGCAACTTCGACCTGGTGCTGTCCAGCGCGGTGCAGGACGCGATCAGGCAGCGCAGCCGCAGGGTCAACACCGAGCGCGCGTACGACCTGCGCGGCTCCGACGTCGGCGACATGCAGGACGCGCTCAACCGTCAGCTCGGCCGCTACGGCGTGCGCATCACCGGCGCGAACATCCCCGACGTGCAGCTGCCGGACCAGTACCAGCAGCACCTGGCCACCCGCGAGAAGGTCGCCAAGGAGCTGTCGGCCTACGAGCGCGAGTGGGAGCTGACCCGCAAGCGCCGCATCGACACTCTGCTGATGGAGATCGAGCGCTCCAAGAAGACCCGTGACGCCCGCGTCGTCGAGGTCAAGGCCGCCCACAACAACGCGCGCAAGAACGTGGCGCGCATGCTGGAGGAGCAGGAGACCGAGGCGCAGCGGGTGACGTGGGAGATCGAGGCGCGGGGCAGGGCCGACCTGACCTCCGCCGAGAACGAGGCCAAGGCGCTGCGCCGGCTGGCCGAGTCGTACCGGGACAACCGGGCCGTGCTGCAGTACGAGCTGGCCCGTAAGCGCCTCGACGTGGGCGCCAAACTGGCGGAGAACGCACCCCAGGCGCTGGTCGTACGCACCCAGCAGGGGCAGGCGGACTCCGCGCTCTCCACCCTCCTCCTGGCCCAGTTGCTCCCCCGCATCTCGGGCACAGGAACCGGCCAAGTGAACGGCCACACACCTTCCGCATAGGAGAACCCCATGGTGTTCCGCAAGTTGATGGCCGCGTTCGGCGCGGGCGTCGAGGTTGACACGGTGTTGACCAACACGGGCGTGCGCCCCGGCGAGCCGCTGCGCGGCGTCGTGCACTTCCGCGGCGGCAACTCCGAATACAAGGTCGAGGGCATCTACATCGACCTGACCGCGGTGGTCGAGATCGAGTCGGGCGACAGCGAGTACAAGACGACCTACAGCTTCCTGCGCCAGCAGGTCGCGGGGACGTTCCAGCTCGCCAAGGGCGCGCAGCACCAGCAGCCGTTCGAGGTCATGATGCCGTGGGAGACGCCGATCAGCGCGATCGCCGGTCACCCGCTGCACGGGATGAAGCTGGGCGTGCAGACGGAGCTGGCGCTGGCGGGCGCGCTCGACAAGGGCGACCTCGACCCGCTGTTCGTCAGCCCGCTGCCGGCTCAGGAGCACGTGATCGGCGCGCTCGACCGGCTGGGCTTCCAGTTCAAGAAGGCCGACCTGGAGCGCGGCACGTTGTACGGCTCGACGATGCCGTTCTTCCAGGAGATCGAGTACTACGCCGGCGGGCAGTGGCGGCGCTACTTCAACGAGCTGGAGCTGACGTTCATCGCCGGGCCGCGGCAGATGGACGTCATCCTGGAGGCCGACAAGCGGGGCGGCTTCCTGACCTCCAGCCACGACGCCTACAACCGGTTCACGGTCCGCTACGACGACCCGCCTAACTCGGCGGACGCCGCCCTGCAGCGAGGCCTTGAGCAGATGGCCCGCCACCGCGGGTGGTTTTAGACGATCGTGACGGCCAGGAGGTGGCCGCTGACGCCCAGCAGGGACGGCTCGGACTCCAGGCGGCGGGCGGCGTCGAGCAGCAGCTCGCGCCGCTCGTCGTCGTCCAGCCAGTCATCGACGTCGCCATAGAGCCAGAACGCGCCCTCCAGGCCGTAGCGGCGCGGCTCGGGCAGGCCGGCGTCGGCGAACTCGCCCAGGATCTCGTCGGGTTCGTGGAGGTAACCGCGGAACCCCATCTCCCGGGGAGAGATGATCAGGCCTGTCTCGAGCGCGTGGTACTCGGCCACCCGGTGCTCATCGCGCGTGAGGTACCCGCGGTAGACGCTGTCGTGGAGGGCGGCGTAGCGGCTGATGAAGGCCGCCACGACCAGCCCGCCGGGGCGCACGGCGCGGCGGGCCTCTGACAGGGCGCGGACCCGGTCGGCCCGCTCGGGCAGATGGTAGAGCGGGCCGAGCAGCAGCGCCGCGTCCGCCTCGCCGTCAGGAACCGGCAGGTCGCGGGCGTCGCCGAGGCGCGCTGTCACGCCGGGCAGCGCCGAGGCCTCCCGCACGTGCAGCGGCACGGGGTCGATCAGCTCGACCACATACCCCTCCGCCGCCAGCCATTCGGCGTGCACGCCCGTGCCGCCGCCCACGTCGAGCACCCGGGCGGGCGCCGGCGGAAGCGTGCGCAGGAGCACATCACGCGTGCGCAGGAACTCCAGCCGGTTGCGGCCGTGCCGCAACCTGGTCAGCTCACCGCCGCGTTCGTAGTAGCCGAGGACGGCTGGATCCACGATCATGCCCAGGAATCCTACAGAGCGGCCCTGATCGGACTCGAAGCAATATTCCCCGGTACCTTTCGCCAGATGATCGTTCTCTGGTGGTCGCGTGGCGCGGTCGTTACCATAACCTCGGGAACTGACTGATCGTCGAACGGCGGGGCGAACGATGACACGGTTCACGGCGGCGGTGAAAAGAGTCGCCCCATGGGCGGCGCGCAACGCCGACGGCGCCATCGCGCTCGGCCTGGCCATCGTGGTCGGCGTGCTCGGCATCATGCCCGACCGGATCTTCGGCAAGGATGGCGAGAAGATCCAGGACGATCTCGTCAGCGCCGCGACCCTGGTCATGCTCGCGCTCGTGGCCACCGCGCTGCTGCGCGACCGCGCCCGCCAGGCCCCCGTCGAGAAGACGATCACCTCGGGCGTCCTGGCCGAGCTGCCGGTGCGGCTGGCCCGCCTGGAGCAGATCGAGACGCTGGCCCACAGCACCCGCCGCGCCCTGGACGCGCTGCAGCTGGTCCGGGTGCTGGGCAGCCGGCAGGAGATCGCCCAGTCGCACGCCGAGGCCCGCAAGGACACCGTCAGGTGGAGCTTCAAGGGCGGCACCGGCACCTACCTGCGCGCGGTCACGCTCCCCGCCTGCGTGGCGGCGGCGCGCAGGGACAAGCGCCACCTCACGGTCAGGATCGAGGTGATCGACCCGGCCGACGCCGAGGTGTGCGAGGCATACGCCCACTACCGCCGCTCGTTGTCCGACGTGCCCGACGGCACCGGCGAGACGTGGACGACCGACCGGGTCAGGAAGGAGTCGTACGCGACGATCCTGGCCGCCTTCTGGCATCGGCAGCGCTACGGCCTGCTCGACATCGCGGTGGGCCTGTCGCGGACGATGACGACGTTCCGCTGGGACCTGTCCACCACCCGCCTGATCATGACGGTCGAGGATCCGAACATGGCGATGACGGCGCTGGCGGGCACGTTCTACTACGAAAACTGCGACACCGAGTTGCGGCTCAGCTTCGAGCAGGCCCGGCGGGTGCCCCTGGAGATGTACAAGAAGGCGCCGCTGAGCGACGAGCCGACCATCGAGGAGGTGCAGGAGTTGTTCGAGCGCATCGGGATGCCCCTGCCCAAGTCCTACAACGGCCATGACGTCGTGGACATCGCCCGCAAGGCGTTGCGCGCGGTGGATCCGTATGGTGAGGCGCATCCAGCGGCTCACCGGCGAGACGGCACGTAAGTACGGGGGGCCATGAGCTACCACGGAGTGCATCGGCTGTTACGCGAGGGCCGGGCCCGGTCGTGGGCCCTTGAGGTGCTGGCGGGTCCGGTGACCGCGGTGCGCCACCCGCTCGGCTTCGTCTGCCTGCCGCTGGAGCGGGACGAAGCTCGCGGCGGCGAAGGGGTATGCCTGCACCTGTGGTCCGACTCGCTCGCGCACGCCGAGAGCACGACCTCACAGATCCACTGCCACAGCTGGGACCTGGTGAGTCACGTGCTCTACGGGCAGATGCGCAACGTGCACGCGGTGGTCAGCGACGCCGGCGCGGACGCCACCCATCGGGTCTTCGAGGTCGTCAGCGGGGCCGACGGCGACCGCATCTCGCCGACCGGCCGCACCGTGCGGCACGCGACCGGCCTGGTGGAGGTGTTCGGCCCCGGCGACACCTACACGCTGCCGTCCGGCCGCTTCCACAGCAGCGTCGTCCCCGAGGGCGGCGAGGCGGCCACGATCGCGCTGGGCCGCGGCCGGCCCGGCAGCCGCGACCTGTCGCTCGGCCCGCTGGGCGCCGGGCCGCACCACGTGTCCAGGCAGCCGCTGGACCGCGACGAGACGGCCCTGGCCGTACGACTGATCACCGCGCACCTGACCTGAGAGGCACCTGATGGACCTGGACCACGCTCGCACGGTCGCCGTCGAAGCCGCCGAGGCCGCCGGGGCCCTGCTCCTTGCGGGCACGCGCGGCGCGGTCGGGGTGCGCGCCAAGGGCGGGGCGGGCGACGTGGTCACCGATCTCGACCTGGCCTCGGAGAAGCTGCTGCTGGAGCGCATCCTGACCGTCTATCCCTCGCACGCGGTGATCGCCGAGGAGTCGGGGCTGGTCGGCGCGGCGGGCGGCGAGTGGACGTGGCTGGTCGATCCACTGGACGGCACCAACAACGTGGCGATCGGGCTGTCGGCGTTCGTGGTGGGGGTGGGGCTGTGCCGGGACGGGCTGCCGGTGCTGGGCGTGGTGCACGATCCGGTCTCCGCCCAGACGTGGTCGGCCGTCAGGGGGCGTGGCGCGCTCTCTTCGGAAGGGGTGCGCCTGGCGCCGCCGTACGCGCCGCGCCCGCACGGGCCGCTGCTGGCCTGGACTCAGGGGCACGGAGTGAGCAGAGGCGACGCGACTGTGCGCGCGCTGAAGCAGGCTCTGGAGCTCCACGCGCGCAGGGTGCTGCAGCTGTGGGCGCCGCTGCTGTCGTGGGCGATGCTGGCACGCGGCGACATCGACGGCATCGTCGGCTACCAGGCCGAGCTGGTGGACCTGCCGGCGGGCGCGCTGCTCGCCCAGGAGGCCGGCATCGAGATCAGGACGCTGGACGGCGGCCCGTTCGAGGCGTGCATCGACACCACGGCCGAGCAGCGCAGTTTCGTCGCCGCACACCCGCGTGCCATCCCCGGGCTCCTCGCACTCGTCCAGTGAGGAAAAGTACGCGAATAATGTGTGTCGAATGTCGATGAGTTCCTCCGCCGTTCGACGTCTATTTAGAGGAAGCCGGACAACGGCACTTCGCTAGAGGAGCCCGACATGATGACCACGACCGAGCTGGCGCAGGTGCTCTTCACGACCATCCTGCAGCCGTCCGACGAGTTGTCCCCGTGCCAGATCCGCGAGGCCGTGGACGAGCGGCTGTGCGCGTGTGGCGGCGACCCCGCGTGGTGCGCGGCGTACGTGGCACAGGAAGCCGGCGACCACCCCGAGACGTACGTGGTGCGGATGCGCTGGGCGCTGACCGCCGTCGCCGGCGCCTACGCCCTGGCCGCCGCCTGACGGCTCAGCCGAACGCGACCAGCGCCCACACCGTGGCGACCAGCCCCACGACGGCCAGCCCTGCGCCGGTGAGCAGGAAGCGGCGCATCGGCACCTTGACCCCGTGGCGGCGGCACGACTCGAACCACAGCAGGGTGGCCAGCGACGCCCACGGCGTCACGACCGGCCCCACGTTGGTGCCGACCAGCAGGGACAGCAGACGGTCCCGCTCGGCGGCCGGGATGACGGTCTCGACCGCCTGGTAGGCGGGCAGATTGTTGATCACGTTGGACAGCCCGGCGCCCACGGCGGCCGTGCGGTAGGGATCACCGCCGGCGCCGACCATCCATGCCATCAGGTCCGACAGACCGTTCCTGCTCAGCATCGGCACGACCAGGAACAGCCCGGTCACGAGGATCACCAGCTGCCACGGGAAAAGGCTCCAGGTCAGACGCTCGCGGGCGCGCAGCAGGAAGGCTCCCACCACGATCGCGGCGGCCGTGGTGGCGGCGACCGCGACATGCGCCTTGAGCAGCAGCATCACGATGAACAGCAGGCATCCGGCCGAGGCGGCCGCGAACAGCACCCGGTCGGCGACCGGCTCCACCACCGGCGGCGTGTACCGCAGGTCGCGCCGCTCGCCCCGGCGCCAGAAGAACACCCACAGGAACACCATCGTCACCGCGATGGAGGCGATCTGTGGCGCCCACATGCGGGCGGCGAACTGCTGGGCGTCGAGGCCGATCTTCTCCATGCCGAGAAGATTCGTCAGGTTGGAGACGGGCAGCAGCAGGCTCGCCGTGTTGGCCAGCCAGATCGTGGTCATGGCCAGGGGCAGGGCGGCGATGCGGGCCTTGGGCGCCAGGGCGAGCATGACGGGGGTGAGGAGCACCGCCGTGGTGTCCAAGTTCAGAAATATCGTGACAAAAGACGCGAAAGCGACACAAAGAAAAAAGAGCGCAGCGTAATTGCCACGGCCCAGCACCGCCATCCTGGCCGCGATGGCGTCGAAGACCTGGGCCTCCTTGGTGAGCTCGGCCAGCACGATGATGGCGACCAGGAAGATCAGCAGCGGGCCGATGTCGTCCAGGCTCTCAGCCGCGGCCTCCCAAGGCAGCAGCCCGACCGGCACCGAGACCACACCCAGAACGAGCAGCCCGATCCTGATCCAGTCGAGCACCCCAAAACGCCGCCACACCCGTCGATGATCGCACAACGTCTCCAAAACCCTTACAGCGCAAGGGATACTGAGCGACATGGCACGTGACGGCAGGCCGACCGAGATCTTCGTCAGCTACTCCCCGGCCGACACGGCGTGGGCGACGTGGATCGCGTGGGAGCTCGAGGCGGCGGGCTACAAGACCATGATCCAGGCCTGGGACTTCGTGCCGGGCACCAACTTCATCGACTTCATGGACCGCGGGGTCACCGAGGCGCAGCTGGTCGTGGCGGTTCTCTCGCGTAACTACCTGACCTCCCGGTACGGCCGGATGGAGTGGCAGGCGGCGCTGCGGGCCGACCCGGACAACCCCTCCAACAAGCTCGTCACGATCCGGCTGGAGGACGTCCAGCTGGAGGGCCTGCTGTCCACGATCACCTGGGTCGACCTGCTCGGCGTCACCGACCCAGGGCAGGCCAGGGCGCTGCTGCTCGGCCGGGTCAGGGAGGCGCTGGCGGGCCGGGCCAAGCCCGAGGCGGCGCCGGCGTTCCCTGACGGGTCCGGCGTGCCGGCGGCCGCGCCGACGCTGCCGCCGCCCGGCGAAGAGCGGGCCAGGGCGCGCCGCGCGCCGGTCACCGCGCCCAAGTTCCCGCCCGCGGCGAGCTCCGACAGCGGGCGGGAGTCGATCAGCGTGCTACACATCGGCGGCCCGCGGTTCGGCAGGGCGCTGCCCGACCCCGGCGACCCGTTCACGCCGGAGGACATGCAGGCGCGGATCTGGGCGGACCTGACCGGTATGTACGACCGGGGCATGCCCCGCCCCGATCTGATGATCGTCAGCGGCGACCTGACCGAGTCCGGCAGCCTGGGGCAGTTCGGGCAGGCGACGCGGTTCGTGACCGACCTGCGGCTGCTGATCGGGCTGGAGCCGCACCGGCTGGTGCTGCTGCCGGGGCCGCGCGACGTCACCAAGGCGGCGGCCAGCGCCTACTTCATGACGTGCGAGGCCGACGACGTGAGCCCGCAGCCGCCCTACTGGCCCAAATGGCGGCATTTCGCCGGGTTGTTCGGTGAGGTGTACCAAGGGCTGGACGACCGGGTGTTCGACGGCGGGCAGCCGTGGACGTTGTTCGAGGTGCCCGACCTGAAGGTGGTCGTGGCGGGGCTCAACTCGACGATGGCGATGAGCCATCTGGAGCGGGATGCGTACGCGCTGCTGGGCGAGGCGCAGGCGGCCTGGTTCGCCGAGCGGCTGCGGCCGTACGAGGAGAGCTCCTGGCTGCGGCTCGGCGGGCTCGGACACCCGCCGGGCGCGCTGCGGGACGCGCCCACGTTCGAGCGGCTGCTCGCGCACCGGCTCAACCTGCTCTTGCACGGCGGATCCCGGGAGGCCGCCGACGGGCGGATCGCCGCGCCGCGAGCCGGGCGGCACCAGGTCGTGGAGATCACCCCGGACGGGCTGCGCACGTGGCGGCCGGACGAGCGCGAGCCCGAGCTCGTGCCGTACAAGTGGCGGGCCGCGCGGGCGACGTTCACCGGCGAGGCCCCGCCCGCCCCGGCGCCCGGGCCCAAGCCCGACGAGCGCGAGCCCAGCCCGGTCGAGCTGCTGCTGGACCGGATCACCGAGGTCTGCGAGGCCATGCACGAGCGGGCCAAGATCCGCAGGTTCGCCGCTCATCTCGTGGTCACCCACCCGGAGGACGGGTTCGTCCGTCAGACGATGATCGGCGCGCAGGCCGGCGAGGTGACCGCGGAGGCGGCCGACGCCTTCGCCCGGCAGGCGCACGCCACCGGTCTGGCCGCCGAGCTGGTCTACCAGGGTCCGCCGGCCCCGCGCGCGGTCCGCGACGACCTCATGCGCAAGGGGGTGCGGCTGCGCAGCTTCACCGAGTTCCAGGGCCTGCTCGACCTGACCGGCTACGTCACCGAGCAGACGGCCAGGCTGACCACCGACCGCCGCTACCCGCCGGACCTGTACGTGCCGCAGCGCTACCGCGAGCTGGACCGGCCCGGCAACCAGGTCCGGCACGGGCTGACCGACGAGCTGATGCGCCTGCTGGCCACCGACCACGGCCGGTTCCTGCTGCTGCTCGGCGACTTCGGGCACGGCAAGACGTTCGCGCTGCGCGAGCTGGCCCGCCGCATCCCGGCCGAGCTGCCGCACCTGACGCCGATCCTCATCGAGCTGCGCGCCCTGGACAAGGCGCATTCGGTGGACGCCCTGGTGGCGGCGCACCTGGCCGGCCACGGCGAGGAGTTCATCGATCTCAAGGCGTTCCGCTATCTGCTGCGGCAGGGACGGATCGTGCTGCTGTTCGACGGGTTCGACGAGCTGGTGACCCGGCTGACCTACGACCGGGCGGCCGACCATCTGGCCACGCTGCTGTCGGCGGCCGAGGACAAGGCGAAGATCGTGGTGGCCAGCCGTACCCAGCACTTCAAGTCCAACAGCCAGGTGCTGACCTCGCTCGGCGAGATGGTCGGGGTGCTGCCGCAGCGGCGGGTGCTCAGCGTCGAGGACTTCACGCCCGACCAGATCCGCTCCTACCTGGACAACAGGTTCGAGGACGGCGCCGAGGCCAGGGCCCGCATGTCGCTGATGGGCGAGATCAAGGACCTGCTGGCGCTCGCGCAGAACCCGCGCATGCTGAGTTTCATCGCCGACCTCGACGCCGACCGGCTGCGTACGGTGGCCGGCGCCCGCCACACGCTCAGCCCCGCGCTGCTGTATGAGGAGATCCTCGGCTCGTGGCTGGCGTTCGAGGAACGGCGGGCCAGGCTGCCCGGCTCGGCCACGGCGCTGAGCGTCGAGGAGCTGCGGCGGGCGGTGACGGCGCTGGCGATGCGGCTGTGGGAGACCGGAGAGTCGCTGCTGGGCGTGGACGAGCTGACCGAGATCGGCGAGACGCTGGCCGATCTGGCCGGCGGGCAGTTGTCGGCCGCGCACGCCGCGCACGCGATGGGCTCGGGCAGCCTGCTGGTGCGGACCGAGGAGGGCATGTTCGGGTTCATCCACGCCTCGGTCATGGAGTGGCTGATCGCCCGGCACATCGCCGTGGACGACGTCACGCTGCTGTCCCGAAGGCCGCTGTCGGCGCTCACGGTGGAGTTCCTGTGCGACCTGGCCGACGTGCGGGTGCTGCGCGCGTGGGTGGCGGATCCGCCAGGCGACGACGTGTCCCGGGCCAACGCCGTCAAGATCGCGGCCAGGTTGCGCACGCCCGCCCGCGCCGACCTGCGCGGCGCGAGCCTCAAAGGCGAGGACCTGTCGGCCAGGGACCTGCGGGAGGTCGACCTGACCGGCGCGGACCTGTCGGAGGCGACGCTGGCGGGCACGAACCTGTCCAGGGCCGTCCTGCGTGACGCCAAGCTGGTGGGGGCCCGGCTGGACGGCGCCGTGCTGACCGGGGCCGACCTGACCGGCGCCGACCTGACGGGGGCGCGGCTGGCGCAGGTGGACCTGAGCGACGCCGCCGTCGAGGGCGCCCGCTGGCACCGCGCCTCGCTGATCAACGTGACCGGGACGCTGCCGCACCTGCCCGGCGCGGCAGTGGTGCCGGGGCAGCCGGTGGAGGTGGAGTTCGCGCCGGCCGCGATCGGCGTCCCGTACGGCTATCACTTCCAGACCACCCGCCTGCCCGAGCCGATCGCCTACAGTCCCGACGGCGACATGATCGCGATCGGCAACGAGGACGGCAGCGTGCTGCTGTGCGCCGGCGGCGCACCCGTGCGCACGCTGCAGGGGCATCGGGGCCGCGTGTATGCGGTCACGTTCGCGGGCGAGCTGCTGGCCACGGGCGCCGGCGACGGCCTGGTGCTGGTGCGTGACGCCGTCACCGGCGAGCTGCGGCACACGCTGACCGGCCACGGCGACGGCGTCTGGCCGGTGCGCCTGAGCCCGGCGGGCGACCTGGTGGCGGCCGGCGGCGGGGACGGCGTCGTCCGGGTGTGGGAGACCGCCACCGGGCGGCTGGTCCACGAGCTGGACGGTCATGAGGCGCCGATCTACGCGGCGGCGTTCGTCCACGGGGCGCTGGTGACGGGCGACACCGCGGCCGTGGTGCGGGTCTGGGACTTGGCCTCCGGGCGGATGACGCGCACGCTCGACGGCCACCGTGGCAAGGTCTACCGCGTGGTGGCAGGACCCGGCGGGCGGCTGCTGGTCACCGGCGACGAGGCGGGCGCGCTCAGGGTGTGGGACACCGCCACGTGGGAGCTGCTGCACACGCTGAGCGGTCACCAGGGCAGCATCTACAGCGTGGCGTTCTCGCCCGACGGTTCCCTGCTGGCCTCCGGCGACACGGCCTGCAGCGTGCGCCTGTGGGACCCGGTGGGCGGCGTGGCGCGCGGGGTGCTCACCACGCATCCGGCGTTCGTCTACCACGTGGCGTTCAGCCCCGACGGCCGCACCGTGGCGAGCGGCGACTCCAGCGGCGTCATCAGGTTGCAGCCGGTGGACGGCGGGCAGCGGGTGGAGTTGTCCGGCCACCGGAGTTCGGTCTGGCCGTTCGCCTACCGTCCCGACGGGCGCCAGTTGGTCACGAGCAGCAACGACGGCACGGTGCGGCTGTGGGACCCCGACACGGGCAAGTGCCAGCGGGTGCTGCGCGGGCACGGGCGGCGGATCTCGTCGGTGCGCTTCAGCGCTGACGGCTCGATGCTGGCGACCAGCGGCAACGACGGCGTCGTGCGGGTATGGGAGCCGCGTACGGGGCGGCGGCTGCGGGAGTTCACCGGCACCTCCGACCGGCTGATCTCCGCGGTGTTCTCCCCCTCCGAGCCGGTGCTGGCCACCTCCAGCAACGACGGCGGCGTGCACCTGTGGAACGCCACCACCGGCGACTACGCGCGCGAGCTCAACGCCGAGACCGATCACGTCTGGGCCGAGGCGTTCAGCCCCGACGGCGACATGCTGGCCACGGCCAACGACGACGACAGCGTCAAGATCTGGAACCGGCCGACCGGGCGGCTGGCGGTCAACCTGATGGACCACCGCGGGCGAGTGCGCTCGATCGCGTTCAGCCCCGACGGCGCGTACGTGGCCACCGGCTGCGACGACAAGCTCGTCCGCATCTGGCACGTGGCCTCCGGCGGCCGGGTGGCCACCCTCGAGGGGCACACCGACCGGGTGTACGCGGTGGCGTTCTCCCCCACCGGGCGTCATCTGGCCAGCGCCGGCAACGACGGCCGGGCCATGGTGTGGGAGCTGCGGCCCGCCCAGCCGTGGCAGCCGCGGCTGGTGCACACGCTGGACGGGCACGACGGGCGGCTGTGGAGCGTGGCGTTCGACGCCACCGGCGACCGCTTGGCCACCGGCGGCGACGATCTGATGGTGCGGGTGTGGGACACCGCCAGCGGCCGGCGGCTGCACGAGCTGGCCGGGCACGCCCGGCGGGTGTGGTCGGTCGCCTTCAGCCCCGCCTCCGATCTGCTGGCCAGCGCGGGCGACGACGGCGTGGTGATCCTCTGGGCGGGGGGCGAGCGGCAGGCGACGCTGCTCGGGCTGCCCGAGGGGTGGGCGGCGCTGGCGCCCGACGGCCGCTACAAGATCCATGGGGCGCCGGCCGGGCAGTTCTGGCACGTCATCGGGATGTCGCGGTTCGAGCTGGGCGAGCTGGACCCCTACCTGACGACGGTGCGGCAGGTCGCGCTCGACTCACCCTTCTGACGTGCCGGCCGAAAGACGCACGAGCCCCCCGGCGCGGTGTGGAAAGATCCATGTCCATAAGGTGTCGGTGCCGTCGAGCATCGCGAAGGGGATCACGTATGCCTACCTGCCGGAAGCCGCGCTCGTGACCGGCGAGCGGGACTCCGAGCCCGGCTCATTGGTCGTCGCCGAGCCGGGCTCAGAGGCCTGGCCGGTCGTGGCCGGCGAGCGGGATTCAGCGGGCCCGAGGCGGGCCGTCAAGATCGCGATCGTGCTGGTCGGCGTGGTCAATCTGGTCGTGGCAGGGGTTCTGATCGGGATTCCCGGGTTCAGGACGACGCTGGACCGCGTTCCCACCCCGGCCGCTGATCGCAGTACGCCTCCCGCGGCGGCCCTGAGCCGCAGTCCCGCCGCCACCCCGGCCCCGACCTCTGGCCCTCCCGAGGCGAGCACCCGGATCTCCAGCACCCCGGCCCTCGCCGCCCCGGCCTCCACCCCAGCCGCCGCCCCGGACTCGGCCGGTGCCACGACCTCCGGCATCCCGGACAATCCCGGCGCCGTCCAGCCGCAGGGCGCCCGTGCGACGCGGACCCGGGAACCGCGGCCGCGCTCGATCCGCCCGCGAGCGGTCCGCCCCAAGAAGCCGGTCGTGATCCGGCACACGGGCGAGGTGGTCGCGAGCAGCTCCACGACCCCGTCGGCCACCCCGGCCACCGAACCGCCGATCTCCCCTTCCGGCCCGGCCGCTCAGCGCCGCACGGGGCAACTGCCCGGCCAGGCAATGCTGGACGATGGGACCGCATCCGGCTGAGGCGCGCTTCAGAGGCCGGCGAGCTGGGAGATCACGGTACGGATCGCGGTCACCCGGTCGGGTAGCGGCCCGGCGGGGACGTCGATGAGGCGGTAGCCGAATGCGCGATAGGTCTGCTCATGGAGGCGTTCGAACGTCAGGGAGTCTTCGAAGCTGATCCGGCGGGCCTCGGTCGGCTCGCAGAAGCCGAGATTGCGGACGAAGAACACATTCCGGTCGTAGATCTGCTCTCGCGTGATCCTCTCGATCTCCGTGGACAGGGCCGAGGAGATCGAGTGCCCGACAAAGGTGCTGAGGGCGTGCGTGCAGATGGGCGAGCGGTCGAAGAACTGCACGCACGACTCGGAAGTGATCGGCTGCAGCTGCCGCCGTCGTTGCACGGCCACGATCGCGTCGATGAAGGACGGCCGGGTCCATGGCTCGGCGACGCCGCGCGCCTGCTCGTCCGCGATGACCGCCGTGGCCGCCTCCTCGACCGTCGCGTTTCCGAGGGCCGCCAGACACCGCAGGATCGTGGTCTTGCCGGCACCGGGGGTGCCGGTGAGGATGTAGCGCTTCATCGTCGTCTGATCGCCTTTCTGATCACACCGGAACGATCTTGCTCATGAGCGCACGCGGCAGCGACAGGTAGATCACCTGGGACTTGTCGGTGGATTCCACGAGCGTCCGGGCGCGTCGGCACGCGGTCGGGGCGCAGTCGGGGCGCAGTCGGGGCGCAGTCGGGGCGCAGTCGGGGCGCAGTCGGGGCGCGCAAAAGGGATCGCAGACGGTACCCGGTCAGCCGCGGGCGGCGCGCCGGCGCAGGTCCTCCCACACCTCGCTCACCCGCATGTCCAGCTCCTCCAGCGAGCCCTCGTTCGGGACCACGATGTCCGCGACCGCCAGCCGCTCCTCCCGGCTCGCCTGCGCCGCGATGCGGGCCTTGGCGTCGGACTCCGCCATCCCCCGGTGCTCGGCCAGCCGCCTGATCCGCACGCCGTCGGCCGCGTCCACCACGATGACCACGTCGTACATCGGGGCCAGCTTGTTCTCGGCCAGCAGCGGCACGTCGTACACGACGATCGCGTCATCGGCCGCCGCACCCTGCAGCTGCGCCACCCGCTCCCCCACCAGCGGATGCACGATCGCGTTGAGCGCCGCCAGCCGCTCGGAGTCGGCGAAGACGATCGACCCCAGCTTCTCCCGGTTGAGCGAGCCGTCGGGACGGAGCACCTCTTCCCCGAACGCGGCCACCACCCGCGCCAGGCCGACCGTGCCGGGCTCGACCACCTCGCGCGCGATCTTGTCGGCGTCGATCACGACGGCGCCCCTGGCCGCGAGCCGCTTGGACACCTCGCTCTTACCGGAGCCGATGCCGCCAGTGAGGCCAATCTTCAACACCGGTAAAGCCTATCCACCAATGTCGCATACGGGGTCATCATCGACGTATGACGACCACGATCGTAGGGGCGGCGCACGATCAGGCCACGGCGGTCGGCGACGACTGGGTGGGGCCGCCGCACATCGTGCTGGCCCTGCTGGCCGGCGACTCGATCGCTGCCCGCGTGCTCGCCGCGGCCGGGCTCGACCGGGCGCGAGCGCTGGAGTGCATGCCTCGCCGCCGCACCAGGCCCGGACACGGGGCAGGCGGCTTCGCCAACCCCGCCTTCCACAAGCTGTACGGCATCGCCACCGGCCTGGCGCTGGCCGCCGGGGACCGGAGCCCGGCACCCGAGCACTGGCTGCTCGCGCTGGCGTACGAGGCGCAGAACAGGGAGGCGACGCCGCTCCACATGTTCGGCCTGGACCCGGCACGGGTGGTCGAGGCACTGCGCGAGCACGGCGTGCGGGTGCCGCCGATCGACCCACCCGTGTACGTGCCGTGGCGGGGCCGGCACCAGATCGTCGTGCCCGCGTCCAGGCTCCAGCCGGTGCTCGACCGACTCAACGCCGAGCATCCGGCGGGTTCGGAATGGCGGTGGGGATGGAACTGGGTCGACGACGACATGGGCCGCGCCATGATCATTGCTGAGGAGGGGATCGATCTGGCCGCGGCCTGCGCAGGTGAACCATCGTCAGATGATCGTCCATCCGCTCACGGTGCGTCTCCCGATAGCCCAGGCGGCGGTAGAGCCGTAGATTGACCTCCGACAGGTGCCCGGTGAACAGGTCGAACGCCGTGGCCTCCGGCAGCTCTTCGTGCAGCGCGCTCAGCAGGGCCGTGCCCAGCCCTTGGCCCTGCCAGTCGGGGGCGACGACGAGGCGGCCGACCACGCAGGTGGTGCCGGACAGCTGCCCGCGTACGGCGCCGACGATCCGGCCGGCGTCGAGCGCCTTGAGCACGACGGCGGTCTCGATGACCTTCCGCAGCTGCTCCAGCGACTCGACGAGCGGCAGGATGTAAGGGTCGCCGTAGAGCTGGGCCTCGCTCACGTACGCCGCCCGCTGCACGGTGAGGATCTCCCCCGCGTCCGCCGCCACCGCCCGTTCGATCATCACGCCCAGCACCCTATCCGTTCGGCGTGGCCGCGGCGGGCATGTCGGCCGCGTCAACCGCCAGAAGGATCGGACACGCCTCGGTTACCTAATAATCCGGAAAAATGCCCGGATGCCCTCCACCAGCGAGTCCGGAGCCGCCATGGCCACCATGTGACTGGGGGAATGAGAATCCCCCCAGTAGACGATGTTGTTCTTGCGCTCGGCGATCCGCCGCAGCAGCGCCGGGCCGCCATGGGTCGCCCCGGTCGGCACCGCGGTCTGGTCGATCGGCATGCCGGCCGCGCCCTCGTAATACGTCCACGACGACGAGCCGCCGGTCCCCGTCAGCCAGTACAAGCTCGCGTTCGTCAGCACCAGGTCGCGATCGATGGGCTCGGCCTCCGATCCCCACCCGTCGAACTCCTTGAACCGCTCGACCAGGTAGGCCAGCTGCGCCACCGGCGAGTCCGCGAACCCGTAGGCCAGCGTCTGCGGCCGGGCGGCGAGATACGGCCCATAGCCGCTCCCGCCGGCCATCCGCTCGGCCAGCTCCTTGAGCTCGGCCAGCTCCTCCTCGCTTGCCCCCTCCAGCTCGGCGGGGTCGCCGGTGGGGATGCCGAGCCCGGCTGTGATGACCGCGCCGGCCAGGTGTTCATGGTCCAGTACGGCCAGTTGCGGCGTCACCAGCGCTCCGGCGTCGTTGCCGTGCGCGCCGTACCGGTCGTAC
The DNA here is from genome assembly GCF_052245915.1 of Nonomuraea sp. 10N515B. Lineage (NCBI taxonomy): Bacteria > Bacillati > Actinomycetota > Actinomycetes > Streptosporangiales > Streptosporangiaceae > Nonomuraea > Nonomuraea sp. 10N515B. Next base: position 66,066 of record NZ_JBQQBQ010000018.1, on the reverse strand, counting down.
CCGAGCCTGCGCATCAGTTCGGCCCACGTGCGTGCCACCCGCTCGATGCTCCACGGCCGCCCGTCGGCGGCCTCAGGGAACGGCGAGAACGCGAACCCGGGCAGCGACGGCGCGACCACGTGGAAGGCCATGTCGGGGTCGAGCCCGTGGCCACGGGGGTCGGTGAGCGGGCCGATGACGTCGAGCAACTCGGCGACGGAGTTCGGCCAGCTGTGCGTGACGATCAGCGGCAGCGCGTGCGGCTCCGGGGAGCGTACGTGCAGGAAGTGGATCGTCTGCCCGTCGATCGCGGTGGTGAACTGCGGGAAGGCGTTCAGCCTGGCCTCCTGGGCCCGCCAGTCGAATCCCTCGGCCCAGTACGCGGCCAGCTCGCGCAGATATTCCACAGGCACGCCCCGGCTCCACCCGCCGCCCCGCAACTGGCCGGCCCATCTGGTCCGCCGCAGTCGTTCCTTCAGGTCTTCCAGGTCGGCCTGGGGGATCTCGATGCGGAAACGCTTGATCTCATCCATGCGTACGACGTTAAGGTCGAAAGCGGCAAGGTTCCTTCCGCATTTCCGCGTGATCGCCCGCCGCACCACGTGCCCCTACGCCGCCACCGACGCATGCCAAGCGGCCCAGCGCCGCCACCCAACGCGGATGAGGCCCAGCGCGGTCGCCGGACGAGCATGCCAAAAGGCCCCGCACGGCGAACCGTGCGGGGCCTCAGGAAGGGGCTAGATGGCCTTAGCTCTGGCCGCCCGCGAGCTTCTCGCGCAGGGCCGCAAGCGCCTCGTCAGAGGCGAGCGCGCCGCTGGCGGGAGCCGACGACGAGGTGCCGCCGCCCTGCTGGGGCGGGGTCTCGCCGCTGTAGGTCGAAGGAGCAGCCTCGCCCGCCTCGGCCTCGGCCTTGCGGGCCTCCTCGATCTGCTTCTTGTGAGCCTCGAAGCGCTGCTGGGCCTCGGCGTACTGCCGCTCCCACTCCTCGCGCTGCTTGTCGAAGCCCTCGAGCCACTCCCCGGTCTCCGGGTCGAAGCCCTCGGGGTAGATGTAGTTGCCCTGGTCGTCGTAGGTGGCCGCCATGCCGTAGAGCGTCGGGTCGAACTCGACCTCGGTGCCCACGCCTTCGTTGGCCTGCTTCAGCGAGAGGCTGATGCGACGGCGGTCGAGGTCGATGTCGATGATCTTGACGAAGATCTCGTCGCCGACCTGGACGACCTGCTCCGGGATCTCCACGTGGCGCTCGGCCAGCTCGGAGATGTGGACCAGGCCCTCGATGCCCTCCTCGACCCGGACGAACGCGCCGAACGGCACCAGCTTGGTGACGCGGCCCGGCACGACCTGGCCGATCTGGTGGGTGCGGGCGAACTGCTGCCACGGGTCTTCCTGGGTGGCCTTGAGCGACAGGGAGACGCGCTCGCGCTCCATGTCGACGTCGAGGACCTCGACCGTGACCTCCTGGCCGACTTCGACGACCTCGGACGGGTGGTCGATGTGCTTCCAGGACAGCTCGGACACGTGGACCAGGCCGTCGACCCCACCGAGGTCGACGAAGGCGCCGAAGTTGACGATCGAGGAGACGACGCCCTTGCGGACCTGACCCTTCTGGAGGGTGTTGAGGAACGTCTGGCGAACCTCGGACTGCGTCTGCTCGAGCCAGGCGCGGCGCGACAGGACCACGTTGTTGCGGTTCTTGTCGAGCTCTATGATCTTGGCTTCGAGCTCGCGGCCGACGTAGGGCTGCAGGTCGCGGACCCGGCGCATCTCGACCAGGGAGGCCGGCAGGAAGCCGCGCAGCCCGATGTCGAGGATGAGGCCGCCCTTGACGACCTCGATGACGGTGCCGGTGACGATGCCGTCCTCGTCCTTGATCTTCTCGATCGTGCCCCAGGCGCGCTCGTATTGGGCGCGCTTCTTGGACAGGATCAGCCGGCCCTCCTTGTCCTCCTTCTGGAGAACCAGGGCCTCGACATGTTCGCCGACCTCCACGACGTCAGCCGGATCGACATCGTGCTTGATCGAAAGCTCGCGCGAGGGGATGACACCCTCGGTCTTGTAGCCGATATCGAGAAGGACCTCGTCTCGATCGACCTTGACGACGGTGCCCTCAACAATGTCACCGTCGTTGAAGTACTTGATGGTCTCGTCGATCGCGGCGAGGAAGGCTTCCTCGGACCCGATGTCGTTGACCGCTACCTGCGGGGTGCTCGAGGTGGCCTCAGTGCTGGACGTCATGTGTGGAATTGCTCCGAACGCGGACAGGATGTCGATGTGGCGGATGCGCGGCAGGCCCTCTTCCGCATCAAGCCGAGGAATTACGACATCGACGTGACCGAGCGCGAGCCCGCTCCGTCTGAGGCGCGCGCGAGCCCACAGCGCAGCGATCAGCATATGAGACCTGGGGCACGGGGTCAATCCGGGGAGAGGTCAATAGACGATGACCTGGAGCCCTCGCTTGGCGACGATATTACCCTGAAGTTCCTCCGGCATGGAGATCCGGTCAGGGTCTCCATCGGAGACGTAACGCTCGCCAGGGTGCTTGTCCAGCCAGTCCAGCCAGTATTGCGAGCACCACTTGCGGCACTCGCCTGTCTTGCCGTTGCTCTGGATCCGCTGGATCGCCCCTCGATCGAAATTTTTCGCGTAGGGCGAAAGCGACGGCTCGGCTCCGGCGAGGAAAACGCCGGAGAAATCATACCGGCTGCCATCCCAAGATCCGGTCCGCGCCGCCTTCTTGTCGCGGGGTAACGCCCCGTACGGGAGCGCTATGGTCGTGGACGACGGCGCGCCGAGCTTCTTGAACAGCCGCTCGAGGCGGACGATCTGCTCGCGGACCCGCTTCCTCTTGAGCGCGCGCAGGTTGGCGTGGCCCCAGGTGTGGTTGGCCACCTCGTAGCCGTGCTCGGTCAGCCACCGTAAGGCGGCCGCCTGAGAGGCGTGGTCGCGCAGCCCGAACGGCTCCTTGTTGACCCAGAACGTGGCGACCGGCCGGAACCCCGGATAACGGGTGGCCACGTCCTGGATGACGGCCACGGCCGTGTCCGGAGCGGGGTTGCCGTTCACGTCCAGCGCGAAGTGGCTGGGATGCCCGTCGTCGAACGTCAGCACCACCGGGAACTTGCCCGCCGGCACGTGAATGTCGCCGGCGGCGAACTCCGCGGCGGTGATCGGCACATAACCCCTCTTCGCCAGCTTCTCCAGCTCCTTCATGAGCTGGTCGGGCGTGCGGTCAAGGGAGGCCATCCGCTTGCGGAGGAGCCGGTGGTACATCAGGACCGGCACCTTCCCTAACTCGTTGGCGCCCACCTGCCTGGCGAACTCGGGCGTGGCCACGATCCCGGGCGGCTGGCCGACCGGGGTCAGGGTGGGCGCCGGGACGGTGTCCTGCGGCTTGGCGCCGGCCTGCGGCTTGGCGTGCGGCCGGGCTCCGGTCGGCAGGAGGCTCAGCCCGATGATCGCCACGGTGACCACGACGACGTTCGCGAGGCCGATGATCCTCGTGAGGGACGCTGATACCCGCACAGAACTCCCGTGCCGCTCGGGGGAAAAGACACTCCAGGGTAGTGGAGATCCCCATGGGGCCGGACCCGCGAGCGCCCGCGCGGAGGGTCAGCGCCCGTCCGCGCGGGGCCGGCCCTCGTGAGCGCCCGCGGAGGTCAGTGCCCGGCGTCCTCCCACGTGCGCCCGACGCCCACGGAGACCTCCAGCGGCACCCGCAGGTGATAGGCGGCGTTCATCTGGTCGCACACGAGCTGTTTGAGCTGCTCCAGCTCCCCTGGCGCCACCTCGAACACGAGCTCGTCGTGAACCTGGAGCAACATCCTGGAGGCCAGCCTCTCCTCGCGGATCGCCTGGTGCACGTGGAGCATGGCGACCTTGATGATGTCGGCCGCCGAGCCCTGGATGGGGGCGTTGAGCGCCATCCGCTCGGCCATCTCGCGGCGCTGGCGGTTGTCGCTGGTGAGGTCGGGCAGGTAGCGGCGGCGGCCCATGATCGTCTCGGTGTAGCCGTCGGTGCGCGCCTGGGCCACGATCGCGTGCAGGAAGTCGCGTACGCCGCCGAACTCCTGGAAGTATTCCTCCTTCAGCGCCCGCGCCTCGGCCACCGGGATGTTGAGCTGCGCGGACAGCCCGAAGTCGGACAGCCCGTAGGCCAGGCCGTAGTTCATGGCCTTGATGCGGGCCCGCAGGTCGCCGTCGATCTGCTCGGGCGGCAGGTCGAACACGCGGGCCGCAGTGGCCTGGTGGAAGTCGTGCCCGGACTCGAAGGCGGCGATCAGCGACTCGTCGCCCGACAGGTGGGCCATGATCCGCAGCTCGATCTGGCTGTAGTCGGCCGTCAGCAGCGTCTCGTAGCCCTCGCCGACCACGAAGCCCTGCCGGATGCGGCGGCCCTCGGCGGTGCGGATCGGGATGTTCTGCAGGTTGGGCTTCTCCGAGGAGAGCCGGCCGGTGGCGGCGATGATCTGGTTGAACGTCGTGTGGATACGCCCGTCGTCGCCGACCTCCTTGATCAACCCTTCCACCGTGGTGCGCAGCTTCTGCTGGTCGCGGTGGCGCAGCATGATCGTGGGCAGCTCGTGGTCGGTCTGGGTGGCGAGCCAGGCGAGCTGGTCGGCGTCGGTGCTGTAGCCGGTCTTGATCTTCTTGGTCTTGGGCAGGTTGAGCTTGACGAAGAGGATCTCCTGCAGCTGCTTGGGCGAGCCCAGGTTGAACTGCTCGCCGACGGCGCGGTGCGCCTCCTCCACCGCGTGTTTGACCGCGGCGCCGAACTCGGCCTCCAGGCCGGCGAAGTATTCGCTGTCGACCGCGATGCCCGCGCGCTCCATCTCGGCCAGCACGCTCAGCAGCGGCAGCTCCACCTCGCCGAGCAGGTGGGTGCCGCCGCGCCCGGCGAGGAAGCGCTCCAGGGCCTCGGCCAGCTCCCGCACGGCGTGGGCGCGCAGCGCGAGGTCCTTGGCGGGGGCGTCCTCGTCGTCGCCGAACAGTGCCGCCTGCCCGTGGGACTCCTCCTCGGCCCGCAGGTCGCGGTTGAGGTAGCGGCGGGCCAGGTCCTCCAGCGCGAACGTGCGCTGCCCCGGCATCGCCAGATAGGCGGCCAGGGCGGTGTCGCAGCCGAGGCCGCGCAGCTCCATGCCCTGCGCCCACAGGGCCAGGATGGGTCCCTTGGCGTCGTGGACGGCCTTGGGCTTGGTCTCGTCGGCCAGCCAAGCCCGCAGGGCGGCCTCGTCGGCCTCGGTGAGCTTGACGGGGTCGATGTGGGCGGCGGTGCCGGTGGGCGAGGCGATGGCGATGGCGTCGATGCGCCCGGTGCCGCTGCCGTAGACGCCCTTGACGGCGAGCCCGGCGCGGCCCTCGGGCAGCGCGGCCAGCCAGCCGGCCACCCGGTCGGGGCCGAGCAGCACGGTCTCGACCTCGAACCCCTGGTCGGGCTCCTGCTCGCCGGTGCCGAGCACCTTGAACACGCGCTCCCGCAACTCGCCGCGGATCTGCAGGCTGTCGAACAGCTTGTTGATCTCCTCGCGCTCCCAGGTGCCCTGCTGGAGGTCCTCGAGCTCGGCCTCCAGCGGGACGTCGCGCAGCAGCTCGGTGAGCCGCCGGTTCATCAGCACCTGGGCGACGTGCTCGCGCAGCTTGTCGCCGACCTTGCCCTTGACCTCGTCGACCCGGTCGACGAGGGCGGTCAGCGAGCCGAACTCGCGCACCCACTTGGCCGCGGTCTTCTCCCCCACGCTGGGGATGCTCAGCAGGTTGTCACTGGGGTCGCCGCGCAGGGCCGCGAAGTCCGGATATTGCGCCGGGGTCAGGCCGTATTTCTCCTCGACCGCCTCGGGCGTGAACCTCGTCATGTCGCTGATGCCGCGCCGGGTCATCAGGACGGTGACTTTGTCGTCGACGAGCTGCAGCGCGTCACGGTCGCCGGTGACGATGAGGACGCTCATCCCCTGCGCGGAGGCGCGGGTGGCGAGCGTGGCGATGAGGTCGTCGGCTTCGAACCCGGCCTTGGACAGGCGCGGGATGCGCAGCGTGTCGAGCAGCTCGAAGATGAGCTGCATCTGCCCGCGGAAGTCCTCGGGCGTCTCGCTCCTGTTGGCCTTGTAGTCGGAGTATTCCTCATGGCGGAAGGTCGGCTCCGACCTGTCGAAGGCGACCGCCACATGGGTCGGCTGCTCGTCGCGCAGGACGTTGGTCAACATCGAGGTGAACCCGTAGACCGCCTCGGTGTGCTGACCGTCGGTGGTCATGAGGTTGGCGTCCTTGAGCGCGAAAAAGGCGCGGTAGGCCAGCGAATGCCCGTCGAGCAGCAACAGGCATGGGCGGTTGGGGGTCACTTCACTCTTCGGCACACCCGCAGCCTAGTCTGCGACTGCGACAGAAAACCTGAGCTCGGAAGAGTGGAGACGTCCCTTTGACGCAGACCAACCCCCAGGATCTCCTTGTGCTGAGCGACATGCACGACGGCACGCTGGCCCACCGCATGGGGATCGAGTTCCTCGAAGCCGGGCCTGAGCGGGTCGTGGGCCGGATGCCGGTGGAGGGCAACACGCAGCCGTACGGGCTGCTGCACGGCGGCGCCTCGGCAGTGCTCGCCGAGACGCTGGGCTCGGTGGCCGCGGCCATCCACGCCGGTCCCGACCGCCTCGCGCTGGGCATCGAGATCAACGCCACCCACCACCGCGCGGCCTCCTCGGGGTACGTCACGGGCGTCGCGACCAGGTTGCACGGCGGCCGCACGCTGGCGACATACGACATCGAAATCACCGATGAGCAGGGGCGACGCGTCTGCACCTCCCGCCTCACCTGCATGCTGCGCGACCGCTGACCCCGCGGTCACTTCAGTGGATCCTTTGCGCTGCGCCCCCGTGGGTCGCTACGGTTGTCCGGACGGGCGAGCCTGCGGGGAGGCCCAGTAGATAACGTGTATCGGCCCGCGCCCGCGGGGATGCTCCCGTGAGCCCGCGCGGAGACCCAGTGGATCATGTGTTGGCTCCGCGCAAGCGGGATGTTCCGCCCTACACGGCCCCAAAGGCCACCCCGTGGGCTCGTCCATGTTTTCGTAAAATCGTTACTGATCTGTCTCTGCGAAGCGCCAGGCGTCTCCCCCGATGTAGCCCCTGACCTGGCGTGTTGTTTCCTCACATGAGTGACACACAGTTGTCACTAATTGGTGACGAACGGTACTGAACCGGGCGTCACCGGATTAGGCTCCCGCCATTGCATCCCAGTTGTGCCTGCGATGCGCGCGTGTCGAGATGGAGGGGCACAACCCCGCCTTGACCTAACTTTGAGGGAGCACCATTGCGCAGAGCCGTGATCGCGTTCACGGCCTTCCTGGGTGGACTCGTCTTCCTGCTGGCCGGACCCGCCCACGCGGGTCCCGCCGACTGCCAGGGACTGAGGGGAACACTCAAACTCCAAGGCCAGCCAGTGAACGGCGCCAAAATCTCGGTGGCCACCGAGGGCGGACAACCCGTCAAGGAGGTCACCACCAACGCTCAAGGCACTTGGGACGTTCAGCTAGAGGACCCGGGCAAGTACAAGGTCACCCTGGATCCGAGCACCCTTCCGCAGAACGCCGAGGTGCGCGGCGGCAGCAACGTCCGCACGCCGACCGTCTATGAGGGCAACTGCTCCACGGTCCTGTTCGCCCTCCAGCCCAAGACGGCCCCGGGCCAGCAGCCGCAGGACGACACCGGCGGCAGCACGTTCTGGACGCAGGCCGCACAGCTGACCTTCGAGGGACTCAACCTCGGCCTCATCATCGCCCTGGCCGCGCTCGGTCTGTCGCTCATCTACGGCACGACCGGCCTGACCAACTTCGCCCACGGCGAGCTGGTCACGCTCGGCGCGCTCCTCGCCTACGCGTTCAACGTGGGCTTCGGGCTTCATCTGATACCCGCCGCGTTGATCGCGGTCGTGGTGGCCGGGGGGCTCGGATACGGCCAGGACCGCCTGTTCTGGGGCCAGCTGCGCAGGCGCGGCACCGGCACCATCGCCATGATGATCATCTCGATCGGCGTGGCGCTCTTCATGCGCTACGCGTTCCTGATCTTCTTCGGGGGCCAGACCGAGGCCTACGCGCAGTACACCGCGCAGCCGGGCATCGAGGTCGGGCCGATCTCGGCCGCCCCGAAGAACTTCTACGCCATGGGCATCGAGTTGGCCGTCCTGGTCGTCGTCGGCTTCGCGCTGATGCGCACCCGAACCGGCAAGGCGGCTCGCGCCGTAGCCGACAACCCCGCGCTCGCGGCCTCGTCCGGCATCAACGTCGACCGGGTGATCAGGATCATCTGGACCGTGGGCGCCGCCATCGCCGCGCTGGCCGGCATCATGCTCGGGCTCTCGCAGAACCTGAAGTACACGATGGGCCAGGACATCCTGCTGCTCATCTTCGCCGGCGTGACGCTCGGCGGCCTCGGCACCGCTTTCGGCGCCCTGGTCGGCTCGCTCGTGGTGGGCCTGTTCATCCAGGTCTCCACGCTGTGGGTACCGCCGGAGCTCAAGAGCGTCGGCGCGCTGGCAGTGCTCATCATCGTGCTCCTCGTCCGGCCGCAGGGCATCCTGGGCCGCCGCGAGCGGATCGGCTGATCGGGGGAGGATCAGAATGGACTGGATCACGATCTTCAGCACCACCATCAAGGCCGCCATCGGCGTGGAGACGGTGCTCTACGGACTCGCCGCCATCGGCATCAACATCCACTTCGGCTACACCGGCCTGCTCAACTTCGGCCAGGCCGCGTTCATGGGCGTGGCCGGCTACGGGCTCGCCGTCACCGTCACCGTCCTGGGCCTGCCCTTCTGGATCGGCATCGCCATCGGCATCGCGGCCGCGGTGCTCCTGGCGATCATCATGGGCATACCGACGCTGCATCTGCGCGCCGACTACCTGGCCATCGTCACCATCGCGGTGGCCGAGATCATCCGGCTCGTCTTCCGCTCGGTGCAGTTCAAGAGCGTCTTCGGCGGCTCCGACGGACGGCGCGGCTTCTCCGACGGGTTCTACGCGCTGAACCCCTTCCCCGAAGGGGACTACGGCTTCAACCTCGGCCCGGTGCCGATCTTCTTCCCCCACTGGCAGCTGTGGGTGATCCTCGTCGGCTGGGTGCTGATCGCCCTGTGCTGTGGCATCGTCTACCTGCTGATGAAGAGCCCATGGGGCCGCGTGCTCAAGGCCATCCGCGAGGACGAGGACGCCGTGCGCAGCCTCGGCAAGAACGTCTTCTCGTACAAGATGCAGTCGCTCATCCTGGGCGGCGTCGTCGGCTGTCTCGGCGGCTTCGTGTACGGCCTGGCCTTCGGCTCGGTCCAGCCGGACATCTTCGGCACCGAGACCACGTTCTTCCTCTACACGATGGTCATCCTGGGCGGCGCCGCCCGCGTCCTCGGCCCCATCGTCGGGTCGATGATGTTCTGGGTGCTGCTCGTCCTGGTCTACGGCATCCTGACCGAGGCGGTCAGCGCCGGGTACATCACCTTCATGGACACCAGTCAGGTCGGTGCGTTCCGGTACATCTTCGTCGGTCTCGGCCTCATCCTGTTGCTCGTCTTCCGGCCACAGGGCATCTTCGGTGACAAGAGGGAGATAGCAATCGATGCACGCTGAAGCCATGACCACCGACCGCAAGGCCGCCGCGCTGGCCGTCTTCAAGGACCTGGCCCGCGAGCCCGGAGTGCCCAAGCCGGATCCGATCCTGGTGGTGGACAACGTGGTGCGCCGGTTCGGCGGCCTGACCGCCGTCGAGGTGGACCACGTCGAGATCCAGCGCGGCTCCATCACCGCGCTGATCGGGCCCAACGGGGCGGGCAAGACCACGTTTTTCAACCAGCTCACCGGCTTCGACACGGCCGACTCCGGCTCGTGGACGTTCAACGGGCGCTCCATGAGCGGCGTGCCCGCGCACAAGGTGGCCCGCTCGGGCATGGTGCGCACCTTCCAGCTCACCAAGGCGCTGTCCAGGCTGACGGTGCTGGAGAACATGCGCCTGGGCGCCCAGCAGCAGAAGGGCGAGACCTTCTGGCGAGCCCTCGTGCCGAGCTTCTGGCGCGGGCAGGAGGACGAGATCACGGAGCGGGCCGAAGAACTGCTGGCCCGGTTCAAGCTCGACGCCAAGCGAGACGACTTCGCCGGATCGCTGTCCGGCGGCCAGCGCAAGCTGCTGGAGATGGCCCGCGCGCTCATGGTGCAGCCCGAGCTGGTCATGCTCGACGAGCCCATGGCCGGCGTCAACCCGGCGCTGACCCAGTCGCTGCTCGGCCACGTCAAGGACCTGCGTGAGCAGGGCATGACGGTGCTGTTCGTCGAGCACGACATGGACATGGTCCGCGACATCAGCGACTGGGTGGTCGTCATGGCGCAGGGTGCGGTCATCGCTGAGGGCCCGCCGTCGACGATCATGTCCGACGAACGTGTGATCGACGCCTACCTGGGGGCGCACCACGACGCGCCCCTGTCGGACACCGAGCTCGAGGCTCAGCTGCACGAGGCTGAGGCGGCGCTGGAGGCCGAGATCGAAGAGGAGACGCAGAAGTGAACGCCGCAGAGCCTGCCGCCCAGTCGAAGGCGGCCGTCACCGACCGCAGCGCCCACCTGGAGGGCGCTGAGAACGCCGTGCTGCGATGCGACGAGCTGATCGCCGGCTACCTGCCGGGCGTCAACATCCTCAACGGCTCCGACCTCTACGTCAAAGACGGCGAGCTGATCGGCATCATCGGCCCCAACGGCGCCGGGAAGTCGACGCTGCTCAAGGCCATGTTCGGGCTGGTCAACATCCGCAGCGGCACGGTGCTGCTCAAGGGTGAGAACATCACGAACATGAAGGCGCACTCGCTGGTCTCGCGCGGCGTCGGCTACGTCCCCCAGAACAACAACGTCTTCCCCAGCCTCACCATCGAGGAGAACCTCGAGATGGGCGCCTTCCAGGTGCCCGCGAAGTTCAAGGAGCGCTTCGAGTTCGTCGCCGAGCTGTTCCCCGCGCTCAAGGAGCGGCGCAAGCAGCGCGCCGGCTCCCTGTCCGGCGGTGAGCGGCAGATGGTCGCGATGGCCAGGGCACTCATGACCGAGCCGTCGGTGCTGCTGCTCGACGAGCCGTCCGCCGGTCTGTCCCCCAAGCTGCAGGACCTGGTGTTCCTCCAGGCCCAGCAGATCAACAAGGCGGGCGTCACGGTGATCATGGTGGAGCAGAACGCACGCCGCTGCCTGCAGATCTGCCACCGCGGCTACGTCCTCGATCAGGGCCGCAACGCCTACACCGGCACCGGGCGGCAGCTCGCCAATGACCCCAAGGTCATCGAGCTGTACCTCGGCACGCTGGCCAAGGCATAAATCCCGATCAATACGGCGAAGGGGCTCCCCAGGGGCCCCTTCGCCGTTTTTTAATGAGCGCTGTGAAACGTTTAGCGGCAGTCGCGCTCATGTTGCCCGTCCTGCTCGTCGGCTGCCAGGACGACGAGTCCCCCCGGAATCAGACAGGGGCGCAGCAGTACAGCACCGGCGGAGACCCCGCCGACAGCCCCTGCGCCCGCGTCGTCTCCGCCATCGGGTACGCCGGCCTCATGCTGGAGCCGAGGGGCCAGGAGGACCGGCAACACTTCGAGGACGCCCTGATCGGCCGCCTGGCGGAGGCCCGCGGCATCACGCTGCAGTTCGGCGACCGGTTGCCCGGCTCGCTCAGCGGGGCCGTGGAGACCGTCAAGACGACGACCGCGGGGCTGTCCAGGAACGACGTGCCACGTGAGCGGCAGGTGGCACTGCTGAAGCGGTACCGGGCGGCCGCCGACCGGATCGTGGCGGGCTGCGAATAGCGAAGGGCCCGGCCGTGGCGGCCGGGCCCTGTTGCTTGCTGCTGGCGTGTACTAGCCGGCGATGTTGCCGGTGCGGTACTCGAGCGCCTTGGTGGCGTACTTGTTGTCCGCGCCGTACTGGTAGATGCCGATGGTGGCGACGGCCGGGTCACCGGCGTCGTTGAACTCGACCGGGCCGCTCACGCCGTCGTAGTCGAAGTCCTTACCGGCCTTCAGCAGGTCGACGCACTCCTTGAAGCTCTTGCACTTGTCGCCGCCCTTGCTGACCTCCGCCAGCTTGGCCGCGATGTCGACGCCCGCGTCGCTCTTGGCGGCCTCGGCGGCCAGGGCGATCAGGTTCGCCGCGTCGTAGGACTCGGGGGCGTAGCTGAAGTCCTCGAGCTTGGGGTTCACCTCGCGGAGCTTCGTCTGGAAGTCCTCCGGAGCCGCGGCACCGGGGATGGTGCCCTTGACGCCCTCAAGGGTGCCCTTAGGCATCTTGAGGTAGTTGGTGTTGGAGGTGTTGCCGTCAACCATGTACCACTTGTGCTTGTCGGCCGGCAGGCCCTGCTTGACCAGCTCCTGCACCACCTTGGCGGTCTCCTCGAACCCGATCAGGACGATGCCCTTGGGGTTCTTCGCCTTGAGCTTGGCCACGTCGGCCGAGAAGTCGGCGGCCTTCGGGTCGTAGTCCACGCGCTCGACCACTTCGGCGCCGCCGTCGGTGACGGTCTTCTGCACCTGGTCGGCCAGGCCCGTGCCGTAGGAGTCCTGCATCGCCATGATGCCGACCGTGTCGTTGCCGTCGGCCACGATGAGGTCACCCAGCACGCGGCCCTGCAGCTTGTCCGGCGGCGACGTGCGGAAGAACAGGTTCTTGTCCGCGACCGTGGTCAGCTCGTCGGAGGTGTTGGCCGGCGAGAAGTGCACCACGCCCGCGCCCGTGATCTTGTCGATCACCGACAGCGACACCGACGAGGACGCGGCGCCGATGATGGCGTCGGCCTTCTGCGCCAGCAGCTTGTCGACCGACTGCGAGGCGATGTTCGTGGTCGTGTCGCCAGAGTCCGTGTCGAACTTGGCGACCGGCTTGCCGAGCACGCCCCCGGCCTCGTTGATCTCCTTGAGCGCCAGGTCGACCCCGGCGAACTCGGGCGGGCCGAGGAAGGCGAGCGAACCGGTCTGGGGCAGCAGCGTGCCGAGGGTAAGAGTGCCGTCACCCTTCGCCGCGGGTGCCGATGAGGCGGGGGCCGCAGAACTTGGCGAAGTCTGCGTGGCGGTGTCGCCGCCGCCACCGCCGCAGGCTGTCAGGGCGAGGCTGGTGGCAGCCACGACAGCCAGCGCCCGCCCCACGGGAGCAATGCGGATCATGAAGTGTCTCCTTCAATCAGTTCGGGATCCCTCAGCACCGCTGAGCGTTCCCGATCGAATAACGGAAACGTACAAAATGTCGCGTGCTCCAGCCAGATCCTAGGAGGAACTGTCGGCACTTGGATGCGGAGTCGTAATCAGTCCTCAACTTACGGACCTGGGGAAGGACGCTTAAAGTGCATCGAGTGAAGCGTTTTACCCGGGCTTTTGCCGTCGCCATGCTCGCCGCCGGTTGCTCCACGTCCGAGCCACCCTCGCCGCCTCCCGCCACACCGCCCGCCGGCGTGTCCGTCTCACTGGTGCAGTGGCGCTCCGACGAACCGTTGCACGCGCTCCACGTAGCCGTCCGCAATACGACGAACACGCCAGTGTTTTTCGCCGACCTCCAACTAGTCACGCCCTCGTTCAAAACGCTCCCCGCACAAAAAACCGACGCCATCATCAAGCGGACGGAGCGTACGGACCTGCGCATCCCCTACGGCGCCGGCAACTGCCTGCCTCAGGGCCTGCCCGAGGTGCGCCCGGCCACGGTCGTGGCCCACCTCAGCACAGGCTCAGGACAGCCGCACAAGGTGGTCTTCAACGTCCCCCACCCCGACCCGCTGCTGGCCAGACTGCTGCGCGACGAATGCTCCGAATACCTGATCAGGCAGGTGGCCGGCATCGAGTTCGGCCCGGAATGGAAGCAGTCGGGCAAAGCCATGCTGGGCACGCTGGTGATCACTCGCCGCACCCCTGGCAACATGACACTGAACGACATAGGCGGCACCACCCACTACATCGTCACGCCCGAACGGCGGCCGCTCGGGACGCTCGAGGCCGGCGCGCAGCGACTGGAGGTGCCGATCACGCTCACCCCGGGCCGCTGCGACGCACACGCCTTCGCCGAGGCCAAGAAGGCCTTCCTGTTCCCCGTGCGGGCCAGCGTCGACGGAGGCCAGGAACGCGTGGTCATCGTGACGCCGCCCAAGCCGGAGCAGGATCGCCTCATCAAGTGGGCGGCCAAGGTGTGCGGCCTGGAGGGCTGACCGTCGGCCGGCCTCGGAGAACCGCAGCCGGCACCCGGTAGGAGCGGATCGCGGCCGCGACGACCCCGCTCAGCTGCGCTCGGCCGCGTCGTCTATAACGATCTGGGCAACCTCACGCATGCTCAACCGCCGGTCCATGGACGCCTTCTGAATCCACCGGAACGCCTGCGGCTCCGTCCAGCCGTGCTGCGTCATCAGCTGGCCCTTGGCCCGCTCCACCAGCTTCCTCGTCTCCAGCCGCTCCGACAGGCTCGACACCTCGGCCGCCAGCGCGACCATCTCCTCGTGCCTGCTGACCGCCATCTCGATGGCCGGCACCAGATCCGCCTTCGTGAACGGCTTCACCAGATAGGCCATCGCCCCCGCGTCCCGCGCCCGTTCCACCAGGTCACGCTGGGAAAAAGCGGTCAGGATCAGGCACGGGGCGATCCGCTCCGCCACGATCCGCTCCGCCGCTGAGATGCCATCGAGCACCGGCATCTTGACGTCCAGGATGACGAGGTCGGGCCTCAGCTCGGCGGCCAGCCGGATCGCCTGCTCACCGTCCCCGGCCTCGCCCACGACGACGTAGCCGTCCTCCTGGAGCATCTCCTTGAGGTCGAGGCGGATCAAGGCCTCGTCTTCCGCGATCACTACTCGCCGCTGCGTACTCACGAGCAGAAGAGTACCGACGTCCGGTACATTGGAGCCACGCTGGCGCCCTGCAGCTGATCAACATTGGCGGTGGGGTGTGCCAACGATCCGGACAAGTCCGGATTTTTGAGCCGGAATGATGGAATGGCAGACATGGACGCCTCAAAAGCGTCTGCTCGAAAGGGCGTGCGGGTTCGAATCCCGCTTCCGGCACCGTAGCGAGCCGAAAACTGTCGGTGACGTTCGCCATTCTGGACTCGTGCACTCTCGTGAGACTGTGGAGCGAGCCCTCCGACTCTCGGCCCAGGGCCTCTTCGATCGCCAGGTGGCCGAGTTGTGTGAGGTCTCCATTGGAGCGGTCCAGAAGTGGCGGACCGGTGCCCGGCGCGCGCACGAGGACGAGGATCTCCGGCGTCACCACAGCTGTCCCCGCTGCCATGGCCGCGACCTCGACCACGTGGCATATGCCCATCTGCTGGGGCTCTATCTCGGGGACGGGCACATCGTGCGCTGCCGCAAGGAGGTCTTTCAGCTGTCCCTCTTCTGCGGCGACGGCTGGCCGGGCCTGATCGAGGAGGCCGGGCAGACGATGGCGCAGACCATGCCCACCTCGTCTGTCAGCCGCCGTCAACGCAAGGGTTGCACGGAGGTGAAGAGCTACTCCAAGCACTGGGTGTGCCTGTTTCCCCAGCATGGCCCCGGCATGAAGCATCAACGCGAGATCAAACTGGCGGACTGGCAGCAGGAGATTGTGGAGGCGCATCCGGGGATGTTCGCCCGGGGCTTGTTCCACTCCGACGGCTTCCGCGGTATGAACTACGTCCGCCGTGCCCTTCCCAGCGGGGTCCGCTGGTACGAATACCCGCGCTACCACTTCAAGAACGAATCCCGCGACATTCTGGCCCTCTGTTGCGAGGCGCTGGACCTGCTCGGCGTCGCCTGGCGCTTCAACAACCGCAACGAGCTGTCAGTGGCCAAGCGGGAGGCCGTCGAGCTGCTCGACCTCTACGTCGGCCCCAAATACTGACTCACCAGGGCATCGTCCCCGCGTCGTCGAAGAAGCCGCCCATCGGCCTTGACGAGGATGCCGTCCTTGCTGAGCTCCTTGGCGTACTGGACGGTGAGCTGGTTGAGCGCGGTCTTGGACACCGGGTCGGTGGCGGCGGCCGGCAGGCCGGACATGTAGTGCTCAGGGTCCGTGTGGTGGGCGAGGGAGCCGACGCCGCTGGAGACGTTGACGATGCGGGCCGAGGGTGAGCGTCTGAGCAGGGGCAGCAGAGCATTGGTGACCATGAGGACGCGGAGGAGCCGCATTTCGGGCGGGCGGCCGAGCGGCTGGGCATGGCGCAGCCGCCGTTGTCGCGGGCGATCCAGAAGCTGGAGCGGCGGCTGGGGGGTGAGGTTGTTCGACCGGTCCAGTCGCGGGGTCTCGCTGACCGCGGCGGGCGAGGTGCCGGCCAGGGAGGCGCCCAGGTCCTCGACGCGGTGGTCGCCGCGGCGGCGCGCACCCAGCGGGCGGTGCGGGGTGGCGGAGCGGGCGCGGCTGGTCCGCGACGGCACGGCGGACGTGGCGTTCCTGCACATCCCGTACGAGGACCTGGCAGGGTTCGACAGCGAGCCACTGCGGGTGGAGGGCAGCGTCGCGATCGTCCCCCGAGGGCACCGACTGGCGGGGCGGGCGTTCGTGCGCGTGGCCGAACTCGAGGCCGATCCGACCCCTTTGTGGCCGAGGCAGCATGCGGACATCAACGATCCCGCGACGTTGATGCAGCTGGGCCGGTTGATCGCGATGGCGCCGGAGTCGGACGCCTCACCGGCCTTCGTGCGCACGGCCTCGGCCGTCGCCGAACGTCTGTCCCCGCGCCGGCCTGACGACGGATGGCAGCTTTTCGGGACCGCTCCCACCGGGAATAGCCGACTGGAGATCAACGAATACGGGGGTGGGCGGGATGCCGTTGAGCGTTGCGGAGCGGGAGGCCTTCCTGGCGGAGCCGCACATCGCAGGCCTGGCGGTCGAGGCGGGCGACGGCCGGGGGCCGCTGGCGGTGCCCGTCTGGTACGACTACAGCCCCGGCGGGGAGCTTCGCTTCCTGACGGACGGCGACTCGGTCAAGGCGAAGCTGATCGCGAAGGCGGGCCGGTTCTCGATGTTGGTCCAGCGGGTCAGCCCGACGTATCGGTACGTGTCGGTGGAGGGGCCTGTCGTGCGTACCGATCCCACGACGCTGGAGGACCTGACCCGCATCTCCGCCCGATACCTGCCGCCGGACGCGGCGGCGGGCTATGTGCAGGGCGCGGACCTGCACGCGCTCGTGACATTCGTGATGCGCCCGGAACGCTGGCTCTCGGCCGACCTGGGCGCCCTTGGCTGACCCACCCCCAGGCCTGATGCTCTGGGGTGAGCCGCGGACCGGTATTTTGGGGCCCGTGACGACTGCTATCGATCCCACCTCGACCGGCGCGTTCGGCGTCGGCCTCGCGACCATCGCCGCCGACGGCACCGTACTCGACACCTGGTTCCCCGCTCCCGAGCTGGGCGAGGCGCCCCTTTCGGGCACCGAGCGGCTGTCCGCCGCCGAGGCCGGTGAGCTGGCCTCGCTGACGGGCCCCGACACGGCGCGGGGCGTGGAGGTGGTGGCGGTGCGCACCGGCATCGCCAAGCTGTCGGAGGCGCCCGTGGACGCCCACGACGTCTACCTGCGCCTGCACCTGCTCTCCACCCGCCT
Organism: Nonomuraea sp. 10N515B; assembly: GCF_052245915.1. Lineage (NCBI taxonomy): Bacteria > Bacillati > Actinomycetota > Actinomycetes > Streptosporangiales > Streptosporangiaceae > Nonomuraea > Nonomuraea sp. 10N515B. The sequence continues at coordinate 48,548 of NZ_JBQQBQ010000018.1, read as the reverse complement.
GATCAAGCCGCACGGGGCCAACCTGGACGGCGTTTTCGGCCTGCTGGCGAACGTGGTGTGGACCAACTTCGGGCCGTGCCCGGTGCCGGACTTCGAGCAGACCCGCCTGCGGCTGCGGGCGAGGGGCGCGGTGACGGTCTACGGGGTGGACAAGTTCCCGCGGATGGTGGACTACGTGCTGCCGCCGGGCGTGCGGATCGCCGACGCCGACCGGGTACGCCTGGGCGCGCACCTGGCCGGCGGCACGACGGTCATGCACGAGGGTTTCGTGAACTTCAACGCCGGCACGCTGGGCTCCTCGATGGTCGAGGGCCGGATCTCGGCGGGCGTCGTGGTCGGCGACGGCTCCGACGTGGGCGGCGGCGCCTCGATCATGGGTACGCTCTCGGGCGGCGGCAAGCAGGTCATCTCGATCGGTGAGCGCTGCCTGCTGGGCGCCAACGCCGGCATCGGCATCTCCCTGGGCGACGACTGCGTGGTGGAGGCCGGCCTGTACGTGACGGCGGGCACGAAGGTCGCCCTCCCCGACGGCAAGGTGGTCAAGGCGGCCGAGCTGTCCGGCGCGAACGGGATCCTCCTGCGGCGCAACTCCCAGTCGGGCGCCGTCGAGGCGGTCCCCCGCACGGGCACCGGCATCGAGCTCAACGCCGCCCTCCACGCCAACTGAGGCGAGCCGGCCAACCCGGCCCCGGGTAGGCACGCCGGCTGCCCCGTGACCGTCTTTCCGGACCACGGCACGGCAGCCGGCCACGTGCGTAAGGCCCCGGAGCAGGGCGTCGCCGCAAGAGGCTCCAGCCGCCACGCGCGGAGCACAGACCGGCGCGAGGGCAATGACAATGGCTTGGCGCGCCGGGCACGAGGTCTTCGGGCACCGCTCTATGGCGCAGGCCTGCAGCGCGGCAATGGGGTCGCTGAGGCTCAGGCCGACAGCGGCGGCTCGCAGCCAGGCAACGCAGCGGAGCTCAGGCCAGCGCGTCGCGGGTAGCGCACTGCGTTGCGGCACCATGAACCGTCCCCGACAGCGCGCCACACGGCCCAGCCGCAGGCCACGGCCTTGGTCAAGGTTGCGCCGTCACGGCGGCGCGGCGGTGAAGCTGGTAACCGTCCCCCTGGAGGGCCGGTCACCAGCGTCGGCGGTTGGAGCCCAGGTGGCCTGCCGTAAAGAATGAAGACCTAGCTCGCGTGGGACACCGCCGAGCCGATGGTGTGGACGCGCAGGGCGTTGGTGGAGCCCGGGGTGCCGGGAGGCGAGCCGGCCACGATGACCACCTTGTCCCCCTTCTCCAGCCGTCCCAGCGACAACAACGACGCCTCGACCTGCCGCACCATGTCATCGGTGTGATGCACGAACGGCACGTGGAACGTCTCCACCCCCCACGTCAGCGACAGCTGCCCCCGCACGTGGGGTGCCGACGTGAAGGCCAGTAGCGGGATCGGCGAGCGGTAGCGGGCCAGCCGCCGCGCCGTCTCGCCCGACATCGTGAAGGCCACCAGCGCCTTGGCGCCCACGATGGCGCCCACCTCGGCCGCGGCCCGCGCGATGGCGCCGCCCGTGGTCTCGGGCATGCGCTCCAGCGTGTGGGTGGCCCGCAGGGAGGAGGCCTCGGCGGCGCAGGCGATGCGGTCCATCGTGGAGACGGATTCGATCGGGTAGTTGCCGACCGACGTCTCGCCCGACAGCATGATCGCGTCGGCGCCGTCCATGACGGCGTAAGCCACGTCGGAGGCCTCGGCGCGGGTGGGGCGCGGGGCGCTCATCATCGAATCGAGCATCTGGGTGGCGACGATGACCGGGCGGGCCTTCTCGCGGCACAGCTCGATGATGCGCCGCTGCACGATCGGCACCTGCTCCAGGGGCAGCTCGACGCCGAGGTCGCCGCGGGCGACCATGATGCCGTCGAAGGCCTCGATGATGTCGGGGAGGCGGTCGACGGCCTGCGGCTTCTCGATCTTGGCGAGCAGCGGCAGGCGCACGGCCTCCTGCTCCATGATGTTGCGCACCACGTCGGCGTCGGACGGGCGGCGGACGAAGGACAGGGCGATCATGTCGCAGCCGGTGCGCAGCGCCCAGCGCAGGTCGGCCTCGTCCTTGTCGGTCAGCGCGGGCGCGCTGACGTTGACGCCGGGCAGGTTGAGCCCCTTGTTGTCGGAGATCATGCCGCCGATGACGACGCGGGTGACGACGCGATCGCCGTCGACCCGGGTCACCTCGAGCACGAGGCGACCGTCGTCGACCAGGATCGTGTCACCGGACCGCACGTCGTAGGGCAGCCCCTTGTAGGTGGTGGAGACCTGCTCGCGATCTCCCGGCACGTCTTCGGTGGTGATGGCGAAGACGTCGCCGAAGCCGAGCCTGACGGGGCCCTCTTCGAAGGTGCCCACGCGGATCTTGGGGCCCTGCAGGTCGGCGAGCACGCCTACGCCACGGCCGAGATCGGCCGCCACCCTCCTCACGCGGTCGTAGACCTCTCGGTGCAAGTCATGATTGCCGTGGCTGAGGTTGAACCGCGCCACGTCCATGCCCGCGGCGATCAGCTCGCGGAGGCGTTCTTCGGACGAAGTGGCAGGGCCTAGGGTGCAGACGATTTTCGCGCGACGAGTCACGAGTCCTACCTTAATTGGTACAGACCACTTGGCAGTCATTGACGCCGGAGAACGTACCCGACGTAGGAGAACAGCACGAGAACGGCTACCCCCAGGCGTGCCAAGTTCGTGTACTCCTCCGGGTAGATCACGCCCTCGATGTAGTGGTCGATGAAGCCGGACGCCGGCAGCCCTTGCGTCCCGGCCTGCCGCCGCCCCCAGTCCTCGGCGAGGGTCAGCGGGCACTCTACCCCAGTGACGACCGACAACACGCCCCAGGCGACCACGGCGAGGTGGGCCCAGATCGTCCGCCGCCACCGCCACGCCAGGAATCCGCCCACCGCCATGTAGGCGAGGAACAGGAAGTGCACCATCATCGCGGCGTCCGCGACGAGGCGATACATCATGGTTCGAAGGTAGCCGCCTTCCAGGCGTCCACCATGCCCCGTCCGTAGAAACCGTTACGGGATTGCTCTCCTTCGCACATGTGCGTGTCGGTCTGGCCGTAGGACTTGTAGACGTACTGGCGGGGTGTCGGGCACGCCTTCTGGGCGGCGCTCTTGTAGAGGAGGTCCTCGACGGTGGCGGGGGCGAGGGACAGCGCCCCGCCGGCGCCGGGCTTGCCGAAGCGGCTGATGAGGATGGCGGCGACGCCGGTGGCGTGGGGGGCGGCCATGGAGGTGCCGTCCAGGTATTGGTAGTAGGCGCACGGGCTGCGCGTGCAGTCCCGTACGACATCCGCGCCCTTCGGGTTGCCCGAGGCGTCGATCCGGCCGGCGGCGCGCAGCACGCGCTCGGGAGCCGCGCCCAGGATGGACCGGGTGGCCTTGGCGCCCGTGCCGTCGAGCACGTCGCCGCCCGGGGCGGACAGGTCGGTCTGCTCGACACCGTAGTCGCTGTAGATGGCCTTGCGTCCGGAGGGGCCGATCGAGGAGACGGAGATGACGCCGTTGGACTCGGCGGGCACGTTGATGCAGGAGTTGTCGACCCTGCGGACCTTCTGCTCGCCTTCGGGGTAGCCGGGGCTCTTGTCGTCGACCGTGGGGCGGCCGAGGTCGGCGGCGCCGTTGCCGAGCGCGGAGACCAGGGTGACGCCCTTGCCGCGGGCGTAGTCGATGGCCCGCTGCATGCCGGTGATGATGGCCTGCTGCTCGAGTTGCTGCTTCCTGGAGTCGGATCTGTTGTTCGTGCAGTTGAACAGCCAGGGGTCGACGAAATAGCTCAGGTTGGCGACGTCGACGCCGATGTCGGCGGCGTAGGTGAGCGCGTCGAGGCTGGGCTTGAGGAAGAAGAACCCGGAGTCCTGGCCGGCCCGGATGTTCACCAGCCGCACGTCCGGGGCGACGCCGGCGATGCCGATGCCGTTGATCGGGGCGGCGATGGTGCTGGCCACGTGGGTGCCGTGGCCGTCGTCGTCCTCGTCGACCGGGTCCTTGCAGTCCTTGGCCTCGCACGGGCCGTCCAGCGTCTCGCCGTTGTCGTCCTTGGGCTTGTCGGTGACGAAGTTGCGGCTGAGCTCGTGGTCGAAGTTGGCGGCGATGTCGGGGTGCTTGCCGTCGATGCCGGTGTCGATGACCCCGACCAGCACCTGCCTGCTGCCGGGCACCTTGGCGTTCGCGCGGTCGGCGCCGATCATCCGCATGTCCCACTGGAGGCCGGCGAGTGGCTCGCCGGGGCGGCTCGCGAGGAGCGCCGACGCGTCGGGGAAGGCTGCGGGTCCGGTACGGCGGGCCGCGAGTCCGGTACGGCGGGCCGCGGTCGAGCCGATGGCCCGATCCGGGGAGACACCGACGATGGCCGGGTCGGTTCCCAGGTCCTCTGCGAAGGTCCTGCCGCCGCCGTCGGCCAGGAGGTAGCCGAGCCTGGGGTCCTCGCCCACGGTGGTGCCGCCCGCCCGCTCGACGGCCTTCAGCGCCTGCTGGTGCCGGCCCGCGGCGTAGAAGACGAGGAAGTCGGCGTGCTGGACGGAGGGGCTGGTCGGCTTGCTCTGGGTGCCCCCGCCCGCGGGGGGCGTGGGTGAGCAGGCGGCGAGCGCGACCACGGCAGCCAGTGCCGTCCAGCCAGAGGCGACTCGCCGCATTGTTCCCCCATCCGCCGACTTGCCGCAGAACCTGCATCTTCCCGACAGTCATCGACTGATGCAACTTCGTAGTGAAATTCCGCTCGATCAGGGGCGAAGCGGACCACACCGAGAAGTCCGCTTCGCCCCAGCTCGCGGCGGGGTCAGCGGGTCAGGTCGATCTCGGCGCCGCCGAAGACGACCTGGCGCGGCATGGGCGAGGCGAGGAAGTCGTGCGGGAAGCCGAGCGCGACCCGGCTGGCCTCCTCCAGAGCGGCCAGCTGGCTCTCGGTGAAGCGCACGTCGAGCGCGCCCAGGTTGTCCTCGAGCTGTGCCGGTGTACGCGCCCCCACGATCGGCGCCGTGACGCCGGGGTTGAGCGTCGTCCAGGCCAGCGCGACCTGCGACGGCGTCACGCCCAGCTCACCGGCGACCTGCTTGACCACGTCGGCGATGTCCAGGGCCCGCTCGGTCAGCGCGCCGTTGGCCGCCGCCACGTTCTTGCGGGTTCCGGAGGGGTCGGCGGTGCCCTCGCCCGCATCGAGGTCGGCTCTGGTGTACTTGCCGGTCAGCACCCCGCTGGCCAGGGGCGACCACGGGATCACGCCGAGCCCCATCTCGCGCGCCATCGGGATGAGATCGCGCTCCACCGTGCGCTGGACCAGGCTGTACTCGATCTGCAGGGCGATCAGCGGCGCCCAGCCCCGCAGGTCGGCGATGGCCTGCATGCGGGAGACCTGCCAGGCGGGCGCGTCGGAGATGCCGACGTAGAGGACCTTGCCCATCCTGACGAGGTCGTCCATGGCGCGCAAGATCTCCTCGACGGGGGTGGTGAAGTCCCAGGCGTGCAAATAGAGCAGGTCGATGTAGTCGGTGTCCGAGCCCCAGCCCCAATCCGTCCCGAACGTCATGGTCCCCAGGGCCAGCGGCGAGACCCGCAGGCCGGAGCGGCCGAGCAACCGGTAGGTGCGGCCTTCCTGCGCACCCGCCGCGAACGCCTGGATCCCCGCGACGTCGCGCTGCCCGCTCGCCGCTCCCAGCGCCGCACTCCCGGCCTGCGCAGGGAAGAGGTCGCCGAGCTGGCCGGCGTCAGCGTCGACTACGTCATTCGCCTGGAGCAGGGCCGTGGCCTGCGTCCATCGCTTGAACCGCTGACGAGGCGGGCCCGGTCTCCCGGCTCGTGCTCGACCTGTCCCCGCTGCCGGCCATGCTGCTCAACCACCGGTTCGACATCATCGCGTGGAAACCGGAGATGGCGGCTCTGGTGGTCGACTTCGGCGCGCTGCCTTCGGAGCAGCGCAACAGCATGTGGTTGTGCACGCTGCACCCGGGCCTGCGCGACTTCTACCGCGATCGGGAGCGCACGCTGCGCGAAGGCATCGCGGACCTGCGGGCGGCGTGGGCGGCCCACCCCGACGACACGGCCCTGTCGGAGCTGATCGACGAGCTGACCTCAGGCAGCGAGGAGGTCGCCCGCCTGTGGGCGCTGCGCGACGTCCGCGTGAACGGCCGGGGCAAGAAGCGCCTGCGGCACGCCACGGCCGGCCCGCTGACCGTCGAATACGAGGTGCTGGCCCCGCTGCAGGCTCCGGGCCAGCGGCTGGTCATCTACCGTGCCGCCGACCCGGCGTCCCAGCGCGCGCTGGACGCCGTCACGGCCACGTGCGACCGCGTCAGACCCCTCATGAGCGCCGAAGCCCCGGCGGCCGGACGCGCCTGACGGCGGCGCGCCCGGCGGCCGGGGCAGGCGTTATCAGACCAGCGGCCGCGCGGTCGGCAGGATCGGGTACGGCAGCGCCGTCTCTCCGGTCAGGTAGCGGTCCACGCCCGAGGCGGCGGCACGCCCCTCGGCGATGGCCCACACGATGAGCGACTGCCCGCGCCCCATGTCGCCGGCCACGAACACGCCGTCGACCTTGGACATGTACGTCTTGTCGCGCGAGACGTTGCCCCGCTTGTCGTAGAAGCCGTCGCCGCCGTCCTCGGCCAGGTCCTGCAGCAGGGCGCCCTTCTCGGGGCCGAGGAAGCCCATGGACAGGGTGACCAGCTCGGCCGGGATCTCCCGCTCGGTGCCCGGGATGGGCTTGAACCCGCTCTGCGGCCCCTCGACCTCGATCAGGCGCAGCGCCCGCACGTTGCCGTCGGCGTCGCCGGCGAACTCGGTGGTGGACACCGCGTAGACCCGCTCCCCGCCGCCGTCGGCCAGCTCCTCGTGGGCGCTCTCCATCTTGAACAGGATGGGGAACGTGGGCCACGGCTGGCTGCCGGGCCGGGAGACCGGCGGCTGCGGCATGATCTCGAGCTGGGTGACGGACTTGGCGCCCTGCCTGATCGCCGTGCCGATGCAGTCGGCGCCGGTGTCGCCGCCGCCGATCACCACGACGTGCTTGCCCTCGGCCGAGATGGGCGGGACCGCGTAGTCGCCCTCCTGGACCTTGTTGGACAGCGGCAGGTACTCCATCGCCTGGTAGATGCCCTTGAGCTCGCGCCCGGCCGCCGGCAGGTCACGCCACTGGGTGGCGCCGCCGGCCAGCACGACCGCGTCGAACTCCGCGCGCAGCTGCGCGGCCGTGACGTCCACGCCCACGTTGACGCTGGTGCGGAACTCGGTGCCCTCGGCCCGCATCTGCTCCAGGCGGCGCTCGATGTGCCGCTTCTCCATCTTGAACTCGGGGATGCCGTAGCGCAGCAGGCCGCCGATGCGGTCGGCCCGCTCGAACACCACCACGTCGTGCCCGGCCCTGGTGAGCTGCTGGGCGGCGGCCAGGCCCGCGGGGCCCGAACCGACGACCGCGACCTTCTTGCCGGTCTTGACGGCCGGAGGCTGCGGGGTCACCCAGCCCTCGGCGAACGCCCGGTCGATGATCTCTACCTCGACCCGCTTGATCGCCACCGGGTCGGAGTTGATGCCCAGCACGCACGCCGCCTCACACGGAGCCGGGCAGAGCCTGCCGGTGAACTCCGGGAAGTTGTTCGTGGCGTGCAGCCGCTCGATCGCCTCGCGCCAGTCGGTGCGGTAGACGAGGTCGTTCCACTCGGGGATGAGGTTGCCCAGCGGGCAGCCGTTGTGGCAGAACGGGATGCCGCAGTCCATGCAGCGGGCCGCCTGCTTGGTCAGCTTCTCCTGCGAGAAGTCCTGGTAGACCTCACGCCAGTCGCTGATGCGCACATCGACGGGGCGGCGCGCCGGCAGCTCCCGGTCGTGCGTGAGAAAACCCTTGGGGTCAGCCATCGGTACGCCTCCCTTAGCTCTGAACCGCGGCGGCCATGACCGCCTCGTCGATGTCTCTGCCTTCGATGCGGGCGGCCTCGGCGGCGGCCAGCACCCTCTTGTAGTCCGTCGGCATGATCTTGCCGAACCTGCCGACCGCCTGGTCCCACTCCGCCAGCAGCTGCTTGGCGACGGGGGACGCGGTCTCCGCGAAGTGCTTCTCGACGGTCTCCTTGAGGAACTCGGCGTCCTCTTCGGTGAGCGCCTCGATGGCGACCATCTCGCGGTTGACCCGCTCGGGCTTGAGATCCAGCAGGTACGCGATGCCGCCCGACATGCCGGCCGCGAAGTTGCGCCCGGTGGGGCCGAGGACGACGGCCCGGCCGCCGGTCATGTACTCGCAGCCGTGGTCGCCCACGCCCTCGACGACCGCCGTGGCGCCGGAGTTGCGCACGCAGAACCGCTCGCCCACGACACCGCGGACGAACGCCTCACCGGACGTGGCCCCGTACAGGGCGACGTTGCCGGCGATGATCTGCCCGTCGAGCGGGGCCTCCTCGTGCGGCCGGACGGTGATCCGCCCGCCGGACAGGCCCTTGCCGAGGTAGTCGTTGGCGTCGCCGGTCAGGCGCAGCGTGATCCCGCGCGGCATGAACGCGCCGAACGAGTTGCCCGCCGAGCCGGTGAAGGAGATGTCGATGGTGTTGTCGGGCAGGCCCGCGCCACCGTACCGCTTGGTGACCTGGTAGCCGAGCATGGTGCCGACCGTGCGGTTCACGTTGCGGATGGGCAGCTCCAGCGTGACCGGGGTGCGCTCGTTGAGCGCGCCCTCGGCGAGCTGGATGAGCGTGTTGTCCAGCGCGTGCTGCAGGCCGTGGTCCTGCTCGATGACCTTGTGCAGCGCGGTGCCGGCGGGCAGCTCGGGCTGGTGCAGGATCGGCGACAGGTCGAGCCCGCTCGCCTTCCAGTGCTCCTCGGCCGCCGTCGTGTCGAGCAGCTCGACGTGGCCGATCGCCTCGTCGAGCGTGCGGAAGCCCAGCTCGGCCAGGTATTCGCGGATCTCCTCGGCGATGAACTGGAAGAAGTTGACCACGAACTCGGGCTTGCCGGTGAAGCGCTTGCGCAGCTCGGGGTTCTGCGTGGCGACGCCCACGGGGCAGGTGTCGAGGTGGCAGACCCGCATCATCACGCAGCCGGAGACGACGAGGGGCGCGGTGGCGAAGCCGTACTCCTCGGCGCCGAGCAGCGCGGCGATGACGACGTCGCGGCCGGTCTTGAGCTGGCCGTCGACCTGGACGACGATCCGGTCGCGCAGGTCGTTGAGCAGCAGCGTCTGCTGGGTCTCGGCCAGGCCGAGCTCCCACGGGGCGCCCGCGTGCTTGAGCGAGGTGAGCGGCGAGGCGCCGGTGCCGCCGTCGTGCCCGGAGATGAGCACCACGTCGGCGTGCGCCTTCGACACACCCGCGGCGACCGTGCCGACACCGACCTCGGCAACCAGCTTCACGTGGACCCTGGCCTCCGGGTTGGAGTTCTTCAGGTCGTGGATGAGCTGGGCCAGGTCCTCGATCGAGTAGATGTCGTGGTGCGGCGGCGGCGAGATGAGGCCGACGCCGGGCGTGGAGTGCCGGGTCTTGGCGATCCACGGGTAGACCTTGTGACCGGGCAGCTGGCCGCCCTCGCCGGGCTTGGCGCCCTGGGCCATCTTGATCTGCAGGTCGGCGGCGTTGACCAGGTATTCGCTGGTGACGCCGAACCGGCCGGAGGCCACCTGCTTGATCGCGGACCTGCGGGCGGGGTCGTAGAGCCGCTCGGGGTCCTCGCCGCCCTCACCGGTGTTGGACTTGCCGCCGAGCTGGTTCATCGCGATGGCGAGCGTCTCGTGCGCCTCCATCGAGATGGAGCCGTACGACATCGCGCCGGTGGAGAACCGCTTGACGATGCTCTCGACGGGCTCGACCTCGTCGATGGGGATCGGGTTGCCCTTGCGCAGCTTGAACAGGCCGCGCAGGGTCATCAGCCGCTCCGCCTGGGAGTCCACGAGGTTCGTGTACTCCTTGAAGATCTCGTAGCGGCGCGTCCTGGTGGCGTGCTGCAGCTTGAAGACCGTCTCGGGGTTGAACAGGTGCGGCTCGCCCTCGCGCCGCCACTGGTATTCGCCGCCGACCTGGAGCCGGCGGTGGGCGTTCTCGGCCCGCGGGTAGGCGTGCCGGTGCCGCTGCGCGACCTCCTCGGCCAGCACGTCGAAGCCGACGCCGCCCAGGCGCGAGGTGGTGCCGGTGAAGCAGGAGTCGATGACCTCCTGGCTCAGGCCGAGCGCCTCGAAGATCTGCGCGCCGGTGTAGGAGGCCACCGTCGACACGCCCATCTTGGACATGACCTTGATGACGCCCTTGCCGTACGCCTTGATCAGGTTGCGCACGGCCTTGTGCTTGTCGAGCTGCAGGACGCCGGTGTCGACCAGGTCCTCGACGGTCTCGATCGCCAGGTACGGGTTGATCGCGCCGGCGCCGTAGCCGATGAGCAGCGCCATGTGGTGGCACTCGCGGGCCTCGGCGGTCTCGACGACCAGACCGATCTTGGTGCGGGTCTTCTCCTGGATCAGGTGGTGGTGCACCGCGCCGGTCAGCAGCAGCGACGGGATCGGCGCCAGCGTCTCGGACGAGCCGCGGTCGCTCAGCACGAGGATGCGGGCGCCGTCAGCGATCGCCTGGGACGCCTCGGCCCGGATCTCCTCCAGGCGGCGCAGCAGCGCCTCGCCGCCGCCGGCGACCTCGTACAGGCCGCTGATGACGTGCGGGTGGAAGCCGGGCAGGTCGTGCTCGTCGTTGATGTGGATGATCTTGGCGAGCTCGTCGTTGTCGAGCACCGGGTAGGGCAGCACGAGCTGACGGCACGAGCTCGGGCCCGGGTCGAGCAGGTTGCCCTCGGGGCCGATGGTGCTGGCCAGGGAGGTGACCAGCTCCTCACGGATGGCGTCCAGCGGCGGGTTGGTGACCTGCGCGAACAGCTGCGTGAAGTAGTCGAACAGCAGCCGCGGCTTCTCGCTCAGCACGGCGACGGGCGTGTCGGTGCCCATCGAGCCGATCGGCTCCTGGCCGGCCTTCGCCATCGGCGACAGGATGATGCGCAGCTCTTCCTCGGTGTAGCCGAAGGTCTGCTGCCGCTTGACGAGCGCCTCGTGCGTGGGGATCTCCCGCTGGCGGGCCGGCAGCTCCTCGAAGCGGACGAGGCCCGCGTGCAGCCACTCCTCGTAAGGCAGCTCGGCGGCCAGCTCGGCCTTGATCTCGTCGTCCTCGATGATCTTGCCGCGCGCGGTGTCGATGAGGAACATCTTGCCGGGCTGCAGACGGCCCTTGCGGACGACGTCCTCGGGCTTGATGTCCAGCACGCCGGCCTCGGAGGCCAGCACGACCAGGCCGTCGGCGGTCACCCAGAAACGTCCGGGGCGCAGGCCGTTGCGGTCGAGCACGGCGCCGGCGAGGGTGCCGTCGGTGAAGGTGATCGACGCGGGGCCGTCCCAGGCCTCCATCATCGAGGAGTGGAACTCGTAGAAGGCCCGGCGGGCCGGGTCCATCTCGGTGTGGTTCTCCCACGCCTCGGGGATCATCATGAGCACGGCGTGCGGGAGGCTGCGGCCGCCGATGTGGAGCAGCTCCAAGGCCTCGTCGAAGCTGGCGGTGTCGCTGCCATCCGGGTCACAGATGGGGAAAAGTCGCGAAATATCGCCCGGGATGTGGGCGGAGGCCAGCATCGCCTCGCGGGCCCGCATCCAGTTGCGGTTGCCCTTGACCGTGTTGATCTCGCCGTTGTGGGCGATGTAGCGGTAGGGGTGCGCCAGCGGCCAGCTGGGGAAGGTGTTGGTGGAGAAACGCGAGTGCACCAGGGCGATCGCGGTCTCGTAGCGCTCGTCGGACAGGTCGGGGAAGAACGGCTCGACCTGGTCGGGGGTGAGCATGCCCTTGTAGACGATCGTGCGCGCCGACAGGGAGGGGAAGTAGACGTCCGCCTCGTGCTCGGCCCTCTTGCGCAGGCAGAACGCCAGCCGGTCCAGCTCCAGCCCCTCGCACCCGTCGGGGCTCGACACGAACAGCTGGGCGAAGTGCGGCATGACGGCCCGGGCGCTCGGCCCCGGCAGCTCGCGGTCGACCGGCACCTCGCGCCAGCCGAGCACGGTGAGGCCCTCCTCGGCCGCGATCTCCTCGATCAGGCCCGTCGCGACGCTCCTGGCCTGCTCGTCGAACGGCAGGAAGGCGATGCCGGTCGCGTACGCACCCGCGGCGGGCAGCGCGAACGGCACGGTGGTGCGGAAGAAAGTGTCGGGGATCTGCGTCAGGATCCCGGCCCCGTCTCCGGTGTCCGGCTCGCTACCCTTGGCCCCCCGATGATCAAGGTTGCACAGCGCCGTCAGCGCCTTGACCACGATCCCATGCCCCCGGCGTCCCGCGACGTCGGCGACCATGGCGACACCGCAGGCATCGTGCTCGTTGGCGGGGTGGTAGAGGCCCTGGGGCTCGGGGAACCCGAGGTGGGCAGCAGGCATTGAATCCCTCCCGTCGTCATCGTCTGTCTCAAAACCGGCTACAGGCGGGGACGACGTTGGCCCTGCTGCATATCGTGGGTAGAGGTTACCGCACCCTGCCGGAATGGTGCCCGCCACGTCCGCATTGCGAACATTCGAACCCGTCCCAGCATCCGAACTCTCTATCCCAAACCTCGGGCGAGGGCGGCGAAATTCCCCATCTGAGCTGCGATTTACGCCACAGGGAGCGATTTCTTCCCACCATCCGGCAGGCCACCGCCAGGTCTCGCACCCGCCCCGCCCCATCGCTCCCGCTCACCCCTCCAGCCATCTTCTCCTCGCTGTTCACCTACGCCCTCTTCTTCCCGTTGACCTCCAGCGCCGGGCCGGGGCGGAACCACACGGGATGCCGGGATGACACAACCCGCCGGAAGCCGGCGACCGGGCGGGTCCGCCTGCCCGACGCACAGCAGAGACCGCCCCGCGCCCTCGATAGGGTTGCACCATGGAGCGGGTCGGTGCGGAGCGTGACGGTGCAGGTCAGGACCGGACGGAGCGGGAGGGCCTGGAGCGCCTGCTCGACGCCGCGGGCGCGGACAGCAGGCGGCTGCGGCACCTCCTGGCGCTCCTGTGCGACGGCCAGTGGTGGACGCTGCCGGACCTGGTGAGGGCCGGGGCCACATCGAGGCGCACCATCGAGACCCTGCTCCGCGAGCTCCACCTGGAGCAGGACGGAGACCGCTTCCGGGTGCCGCTCACCCACACCCCCGACTATCAGGACCTCCTCGCCGTGGCGCCCCCGCCCGAGGACCCGGTGGGCCACATGGTCCCCCATTACGCCCACGTGCTGGAACGCCTCACCGCACTCATCGCCGGCGCCCCACACGCCCGTCACGTGCTCGACCACGTCTCCGCCACGCCGGACACCGTGCTGCGACGCGCACTCCTGCTCGGCGCCCGCTTCTGGCTCCCGGGCACGCGCCTGCTGTGCGTCGGTGACCACGACCTCACCTCGCTGGCCGTCAAACTCGTCCACCCGGAGACGGACGTGACCGTGGTGGACCTCGACGAGCGCATCCTCGCCTACATCGACGACCAGGACCTGGGCGTCCGCACCCGCTGGGCCGACCTGCGCCTCGGCCTGCCGGCCTCGGCCAGGGACCATGACCTGGCGCTCACCGATCCCCCGTACACGCCGGAGGGCATCGGCCTGTTCGTGGCACGCGCCGTGGAGGGCTTGACCGACAATGGGCGGGTGTTGCTGGCGTACGGGGCGAGCGAGCGCACCCCGATGCTGGCCTTCAAGGTGCAGCAAGCCCTGTCCGAGCTCAACCTGACGTACGAGGCGATTTACCCCGATTTCAATCGCTATTTCGGCGCTGAAGCCATCGGCTCTGCCGCTGACCTGTACGTTCTGCGCCCCACCACCAAGACGCGCCCGGCCGTGACATCCCGCCTGAGCCGCCTGACGACCGCTATCTACACTCAGGGCCCGCAGTCCGTCGAAGCCGCCCAGACCACCCCCTCAGCCCCGCAGAAGGCCCATCCAGCCTCTCCGCCCATCCCTGACCTGCCGCCGGACTTCGACGCGGACCTGCTGGTAGGCGACTGGCCGAAAGATCTGAGCCAACCCCGGGTCAAGCTTTCGACCTGGCTGGCCAAGCCCTACGCGGCCGCCGTCGACCGCGTGGCGATCGCCGTACCACCCGGTCTGGAGGCCGCGCTCCCCCGCCTGCTCCTGGCCACCCGTGCCGCCCACGTACGCGTCCTCGGGACCTCCCTCCCGCCCGTCCCCGACGTGCTGGCCACCGTCTACAAGCTCAGCGCCGGCCTCGGTTCACTCGACGCCGTACGCCTCCCGGCACCGGAGGGCGACGCACCAGGCGTGCTGCGCAGGATCCTGGACAACGGCCACGCCAAGCTGGCCAACACGTGGCGGGAGGGGCTCATCGCGGTGGCCCGCATGCAGGGCACGACGCTCACCAAGAACGAGGCCCGCATTCTCATCCGCGAGGCCGCCCCGTGGTCGGACGGCCTCACCCCGCTGGAAGCCCCGCTCCACCGCCTGGCCACCCTCCCACATGCGGTCGCAGCGACGATCTCGGCCCTCACCACGACAACCTGAGAACGCTCACCACGCCCCGGCGAGTGTCGTCAGGTGGCGGCGACGATCCGCCCTTGGACCACACGCCCGAGTCCGTCCAGCGCGACGAGGGCGGCCACCAGCTCCTGCGCGGGCACCGGGCCGCCGACCCAGCTCACCGTCACGTAATGGCCCATGGCACGGGCCTGAGCACGGCTGCCGGCGGCCTCGAACATGATGCCCTGCCGTACGAAGCCATCCTTGCCCAGCGCCGCCACCAGCGCATCGGCCGCCCGCCCGTCGCTCAGGTTGAAGATGACGAACTGGCCCGCCACCGCACTCCCCCTGTACGTGCCCTGCAGCGCTTGCGTGCACCCCAGGGCGGAGGTGCCCCAGAGGACCTCGTCACAGTCAGTGAACTCCTGCGTGGAGTCCAGGTGCATGGTGCCCAGGGTCTGGGTGGCGGGGGTGAAGACCTCTTGCCTGGTCAGCGGCTCGGAGTCGTTCTGCCGGGTGTCGACGGCCGTGTAGAAGGCGGACGTGGACTCGCTGTGGAACGCGGTCGGCCGGGGATCGTCACGCCGCAACCACAGCCACCCGACCACGGCGATGACCACCACGTTGGCGACCACGACGGAGATGACGACACGTCGGGACATCAGCCGACCGCTCCCCTGCAGCTGACAACATTACGGACCCCCATGGCTCGGCGGGGCGTCGGGACACCGGTGTGACGGCCGCTTGGCCGAGCGGACATGAGACCGCGGACACCTGCCTGGGCGGCCATCAGGAGGACGGTCCCGTGATGGAGACGACACGGCGGTACACGGCCTTCTCGGCCCCGCGCAGGGCCAGCGCGAGTGAGACGAAGTCGTCCTTGGGGCCGGGCTCGGTGCCGTCGATCCTGCCGAGCCACACCAGGCCGACGTAGTGGCCGAGGGCGTAACCGCCCGCCTCGGAGTGCCCGCCTGCGGGGAAGGCGCCCTTGGACGAGGTCAGGGGACGTGCCCAGCCGCCGCGGTAAAGCGTCTTCAACGACTCGACCAGCTCGGCGGCCGACTGGCCGTCTTTCAGGTTGAGCAGGGTGTACTGGCCGACGTAGCGGCCGTCGGAGCTGGCGTAGAGTCCGCGCGCGACCTGGGTGCATCCGGCCTCCGACACCCGTTCGATAAGGTTCTCGCCCCACAGCGCGGCCGCGCAGTCGGTGTCGAGCTGCTTGGCGACGAGCTTGAGCTTGAGCTTCTTGGTCACCGCCAGCTCGCTCTGCGCGAACACCTCCTTCTCCGTGAGCGCCCGGCCGTCCTTGGCCCTGTCGGCGAGGGGGTCGAACAGCTTGGGTGAGCCCCACCCGCGAAACACCTGCGGCAACGCGGTGTCAGACTCCGGCACGGCGCCGGCCTGCCGTTCGGGCGAGTAGTCGCCGATCGACCCGGCGATGGCCACCAGGCCGGCCCCGCTCGCCAGCACGCCGACGACCGTGGCGATGATGACGAGCAGCCGCTGCCGCTCCGGGCGGAGACCCCAGTCGGTGAGCAACGGGAACTGCCAATCGGAGCGTGGGGTACGCCGCCTCTTGCGGGACACGGCCACACCGGGCCCCTCATCGGCGCTCCTCGCTGATCGGCCACCGGCCTCGATACCGGACATCAACGGGCCGTCATCGTCCCCGACGTCAGCCAGCCGACCACCATCGCCCCTGCCCGCCGCCGACCAGCCGCCGTCAGCACCAGCCGACCGGCCGCCGTCAGCACCACGAGACCGGGACCGGCCGCCGTCGGCGAAATGATCCGCCGGCGGCCCACCATCGCCGAAACCGGCCGCGACCTGACGACCTTCACCCGTCGACAACCGGCCACCCTCACCGGCGCCCGCCGACGACCGGCCGCCCTCACTGAAGCTCGCCGACGACCGGCTGCCTTCACCGAAACCCGCCGACGACCGGCCGCGCCTGCCGGCGCGGTACGACGACCGACGGCCCTCGCCCGCATCCCCCAGCGACGCACCGCTCTCGCCACCCGAGGCGGCGGGGTAACCGCGCTGATCGGCATTTGTCGCCGTCCCGCTGCGGGCAGCCGCGGCTCGTTCACCGCGGTCAGCGCTGGTCGTCGAATGGCGGCCACCGACCGGCGCCCCACCGCCATGCCCGACCGGCGCTGCGCTGCCATATCCCGCCGCCGTTGGCAGGGGCCCGGCGACCGCAGCGTTGCCGAACCCGCCCGCCGCCTGCTCAAAGCCACCGGCAGCGCCCCCATGCGCACCCGCCGACCAGCTGCCGTAATCACCACCCGAACGGCCGCCACCAGCCTGGCCGCCACCGTCCATGCCCGTTCCCGAACGGCCACCACCACCCGGCGCACCGCCGCCGAGCGCACTACCCCCCGGAACGCTCCCGCTGAGGCCCGCCTCGTCCGTCCCTGGTGCCGGGTGGCCTCCCTTAGGACGGGATCCGGCTCGTCTGCGGGCCATCACAGCCCCGTCGCCCCGATCAGACTGCCCACGCCAAAGGTGACTCCAGCCGCCACTCCGCCCACCACGAGCTGACGCAGCCCCGAATACCACCAGCTGCGCGCCGTGATGGCCGACACCATCGCACCCGCCGCGAACAGCGCCACGCAGGACACCACTGCCGACACCACCAGCCCCTCGGCCCCGAACACGTACGGCAGCAGCGGGAGCACCGCGCCCACCGCGAAGGCCAGGAACGACGACACCGCGGCCACCATCGGCGACGGCAGCTCACCGGGGACGACGCCGAGCTCGGTGCGGGTGTGGACCTCCAGCGCCCGGTCCGGGTTCTGGGAGATCTGCCTGGCCACCTCGGCGGCCAGTCCCGGCTCCACACCCTTGTCGACGAAGGTCTGAGCCAGCTCGGCCCGCTCGTCGTCGGGGTGGCGGTCGAGCTCGCGCCGCTCGACGGCGATCTCGGCCTGGGCGAGCTCACGCTGGCTGGCCACCGAGACGTATTCGCCGCCCGCCATGGACAGGGCCCCGGCGGCCAGTCCGGCGACGCCGCCGAGGGCGATGACCTTGGTGTTCGCGGTGCCGCCCGCGACACCCGCGATGAGCGCGAAGTTCGACACCAAGCCGTCCATCGCGCCGAACACCGAGGGCCGCAACCAGCCCCCGGTGACGTCGCGATGCTGGTGGTGGGCCTCCGCGCGGCCACTCATCGCGAATTCTTCTCCTTGCTCACGGCTTCAGGTCGGTCGGCAGGCTCGGCTTCGGCAGGCTCGGCTTCGGCGCGGTCTGCAGCGGCGGTGTTCGTGTCCGAAGGGTCGGAAGTGTCCGCGTCCGACACCTCCGAGGCGTCCGAGGATCCGGGGGCGTCGTCGTCGGACCGGCCGTCCTCCGTCCCGCTGACCTCAGCCTCACCGGCCCCGGGCGTGTCGTCGCCCCGCGTGCCGCTCTCGTCCGCCCCGGTCTCAACCGCGGCGTCAGCCGTTGCCTTGCTCCCGTCCTCCCCGGTCGCGTCCGCGGCATCATCGCTCCGCTCGGCCGCCTCCGCGGCACCGGGGTCGCCGTCCCCGGTGGCGGGGTTGCTGTCCCCGGTGGCGGGGTCGCTGTCCCCGGTGGCGGGGTCGCTGTCCCCGGTGGCGGGGTTGCTGTCCCCGGTGGCGGGGTCGCTGTCCCCGGTGGTCGTGTCCGGGGAGTCGGCGTCGGCCTGGTCGGCCGGGTGTGCCGGATCCGCCTCGGTGGCGGACGGTGGCACGACGACCTCCACGCCCTGCTTGTTCCTGGTCGCCCAGAAGTAGACCAACGCCCCGACGAACAACACGATCGACGTCCACTGGTTGATCCGCAGCCCGAGGAACGTCACCGCGTGGTCCACCCCGCCGACCGGGTCGATGCGCAGCCCCTCGATCCAGAAGCGGCCCAGCGTGTAGCCGGCGACGTAGAGGGCGAACAGCCGCCCGTGGTGCAGCGCGAACCGCCGGCCCGCGAAGATGAGCGCGAAGCCGAGCGCCACGTCCCAGATCGACTCGTACAGGAAGGTCGGGTGGTAGAGCACGCCGGGCTCTCCCCCGTGGGCGGCGTCGATCTCCAGGCCCCACGGCAGCGTGGTCGGCGAGCCGTAGAGCTCCTGGTTGAACCAGTTGCCCCACCGGCCGATGCCTTGCGCGAAGGCGATGCCGGGCGCGACCGTGTCGGCCATCGCGCTGAAGGAGATGCCGCGCCTGCGCACGGCCAGCCAGACGCCGAGGCCGCCGAGCGCGACCGCGCCCCAGATGCCGAGGCCGCCCTCCCAGATGAACAGCGCCTGGTAGGGCTCCTTGATCGCACGGCTGCCGAAGTAGGTCTGCCAGTCCGTGATGACGTGATAGAGGCGTCCGCCGATGAGGCCGAAGATGACCGCGGGGACGGCGATGTCGACGATCGTCCCCTTCTGGCCGCCGCGGGCGCGCCAGCGCCGCTCGCTCAACCAGACGGCGACGACAACGCCGAGCACGATGCACAGCGCATAAGCCCGGATCGGGATGATTCCGAGATACCAGACCCCCTCAGAGGGGCTGGGAATCGAGGCAAGGGGCATGTCAGGTGAGGGTAGCGGAAGCGAGGCTACTTAGCCGCCTTCGTAATCTGTTCGCGCAGTTGCTGCGGGCTGAAGACTACCGCATTGTCCATTTCCGTTCCGTTCAACTTCACCGTCGGCGTATGGGTCAGCTTCTGCTCCTTCATGATCTTCTCACTGTACGACAGCTGTGCCTGCGCGTGCTTGCCCGACGTGACGCACTGCTGGAAGTCCGGCGCGGTCACCCCGGCCTCCTTGCCCCACTGCACGAGCTCGTCGTTCTTGAAGCCTTCGGCGGTCTCGGACGGCTGGTTCGCGAAGAGCAGTCCGTGGAAGGCCATCCACTGCTTGCCGTCCGCGATGCAGCGGGCGGCGTTGCCCGCGCGTACGGAGTTGGACTTGGTCGGCTCCTGAGAGAAGATCGTGATGGGGTGGTAGACGACCTTGGCCTTGCCCTCGGCGGCGAGGTTCTTGAACGTCTGCCCGCTGACCCGCTCGGCCTCCTTGCAGGCCGGGCACTGGAAGTCCTCGTAGATGTCGACGACGGGCTTCGTGACGCCGTTCTGGGCCATCACGACGCTGCCGTCGGGCTGCACGGCGATCGGCGCGAGCCCTGCCGCGGCCTCCTCCGGGGTCGAGGTGGTGGCCGCGTACAACCAGCCGAGCCCGACCGCGGCCACCGCGACCACGCCGGCGGTCACGTACGTCACGATTCGCCGGCGCTTGTCGCGCGCCCGTGCGGCGGCCTGCTGCTCCTTGATCTTCTCGCGCGCGGACCGCGTCTTCGAACCCTTGCTCATCGGTCGTCCTCCTCGTCGTCTGCACTGTCGCCCCCCAGGCCGAGGGCTCCGTCGAGCGCGAAGCGGCCCGGCGGGAAACGGACGATCCAGGCGCCGAGCAACACGAGGCCGAAGTCACGCAGGATGTCGAGCAGGTAGGTGGGCTCCTGCCCCTTCCCCAGCTGGCCGCCGCCGCCGAAACAGCCGCAGTCGATCCGCAGGCCGTTCGCCCACGCCCAGGCGATGCCGAACACGAACGCGAACATGAGCAGCCCCGCGATCACGGCGGCCACCCTGGTCAGCAGACCGACGACCAGCAGCACGCCCACGACGATCTCCAGAATCGGCAGGATGTAGCCCACCGGGACGGCGATCGACTCGGGCAGCAGCTGGTAAGCCTTGACCGCCACGACGGAGTCCGACGGGTTGCCGATCTTGAGCGCGCCCGCTGCGATCAACACTCCGCCGAGAACGAGCCGTGCGACGGTCGTCACCCAGGGTATCGCTCTCCTGGCGTTGTGTGATGGTTGCGACGCGGCCACGGGTCACTCTCCTCTGCCTCTGTGCCGGGAGGCGCACAGTATCGGGTTCCATCCGATCATGCCGGGGATAAGCGGCAGCTAAGCGGCTTTTCTATGCCCTGAGCTGGGCTTTCGCGGGGAGATGCCCGGGTTCAGCCGCAGGTGAGCCTGGCCTCTCCCCAGTCGGCGTGGTCGTTGCCGTTCCCGTCGCCCGCGTCGTCGGCCACGAGGTCGACGTACCGGGCGCCGGCCAGATCGGCGACGAGCTCGTAGGCCGGGTCGGCGGCCCGCAGCACTGGGCTGCGCGCCCGCTCCACGCCGTCGGCCATCACGCCGAACCGCACCGACCCCCGCGTGGCCTGCACGTCGTCCACGCCGACGAACGCAATGAACGCCGAGCACCGCCCGTTCAGGTAGAAGCGGATCTTGGCGGGGGCATGCGTGCCGAGGCCCTTGGCGAAGGTCCGCCCGCCGATGACGAGAGGTCCGCCGTCGGCCTCGCCGGTGTCGCCGTTGGACCGGTCACGCTCGACAGGCCCCCAGCCGTTGCCGGCGCTGACCCATTCCAGATCGCTGGCGTAGGCGTCGGCCCGGGGAGGCGGCGGCAGGGTCCGTACGCGTGCCGAGGTCGTCAGCGTCCTGGCCGCGCCGCTCACCGTGTAGGACACGGCGGCCTTCAGGTCGTAGAAGCCGTAGGGGGCGTCGGCGGGCGGGGTGACCTTCCACGTCGTGGTGAGCCGGCCGCCGGGCTCGACGGTCCCGGTCCCGTCGCCGGCGACGGCCCAGCCCTGCGGTGCCTCCAGCGTCACCCGCGTCTCTGTCGCCGCCGCGTCCTCCCGGTTGGTGAACACGGTGGTGACCTCGTTCGCGGCGCCCTGCTCGAACGCCGCCGAGGCGGGCGTCAGCTCCAGCGACCCACAAGCTGGCGCGTCCTGCGCGGGCCCGAGGTCGGTGACGGAGAAGTCGTCCAGGACGAAGTCGGCCCCGGCCTGCTCGGGCCGGAGCGAGCGCAGCCCGACCCACACGTCGCCGCAGCCGCCGACCACCCGCTCGGTGAAGGTGGCCGTGGTCCGCCGCTCGGGGATCGGCGTGCGCCGCGTCTCGACGCTCGCGCCGCCCGCGTCGTAGCCGGTCACCCACTGGTACGTGTCCGCCTGCGCGTTCTGGTAGGCGAACGACACCTCGTAGGCGCGCCCGGGCTCGAATCGCGCGGTCCAGGGCAGCGTGCGGTAGATCAGCCCCTGCCGCTCCTCGTGGGCCTTGAGCGACCAGTCGCCGTTCAGCACGTCGTCGACCGCCTTGCCGTTCCACCCGGCCTGCGTGTACGGGTCATGCCGCTCGGCCAGGTGGGTGCGCGCGTCGAACGACCCGCCCGCGTCCCCCTTCACGAACGGCCCCCACCCGGGCTCGGCCGACTCGAACGTCTCGACCCGGCCCGGCGGCTCCCGCAGGAACACCCGCACGTCGTCCACCCGCACGTCCCCGGCCGCGTCGGCGGCCGTGATCCGCAGCGTGGCCGCCTGGCCTGCAGCCGTGAACGTGACCTTGACCCGCTGGAAGAAGGTGTCGTGCTTCTCGTCCGAGGCGATGTAGTTCTTGGCCGTGGACCGGTCGGTCGTCACCGCCGCCCCACCCGCCTCCAGCGTGGTCGCACGCGTCTTACCCGGCTCGACCTCGACGAACGCTGACGCGGTGTACGTCCGGCCCGGCTCCAGACCCGTCAGCCGCTGCTCAAGCCGCGCCTGGGCGCCGCCGGCCAGCCGGGCCACCCGATGGCCCAGCCCGTTCCTCTCGACGCTCACAGGCCCGCTGACACGCCATCCGTCGAGGCGGTCAGAGTTGAAGCCGGGGTCGCGCACGCCGCTGCCCTGTCCCCACCCGGGATCGGGCAGCTTGGGCGCCTTGCCCGGGTAGAGCACGTACGGCACGCCGGCCTCGGCCCGCAGCGTGATCTTCCCGCCCGCCGGGGTGACCGTGCCCGCGGGGACGCGGCCCTGGTCGGTGAGCTTGTAGACGGTCATCGGCCGGTCGGCGTCCCACGTGGTCTCGCCGCCCGCCGGGTTGTAGTGGTAGTGCTTGCCCTGCCACGGCAGCAGGTACGTGCCGCCGTCGAGCACCTTGCGCCCGCCCGCGAACCACTCCCGCCGGCCGCTGCGGTTCGTGCCGCGCACGCCGCCGGTGAAGACGATCTCGTCGGCGTTCCAGTCCATGATCTTGTGGTGCTGCAGGAACTTGGCCGGCAGGTTGTGCTCCCAGATGTTGCGGAAGAAGGCGGTGAAGTCGTTCTCCGCCGTCCAGCCCTCGAACTCGACGATGCGGGCGTTGCCGAGGATCGGGTGCGCGTTCCAGACGTCCTTCTCGTCGTTGCGGATGAACCGGATGATCTGGGAGTTCAGCCCTTTGTTGGTGACCCCGCCGTAGTTGAGGTCGTTGGCCCAGTGTGCCCACAGCGACGACCGCTCCAGTTTGTCCGACCATTCCGTGGTGACCTGCCAGCCTTGCGCGCGCAGCTCCGCGAGCGTGCGGTCGGCGACCCAGCCGAACGGCCGGAACACGTCCACGTACAGCACCGCGAGGTTCCTGTCGGTCTCCTCGCGCAGCTGCGCGAACCTTCGGGCGAGCGTCCCCCTGGTGAGGTCGCCGCGCTGGTCGATCAGGTACGCCTGGTCGAGCCAGTTCCAGCCCTTGGCGTCCTTGTCGACGAGCTGCTCGCTGAAGCTCTTGGCCTCAGGGTAGGACTCGGTGGCGTTGACGTGCACGCCGAACGTGGCGTTCCAGCCCTTGCCGCTCTTGAGCAGCGTGTTGAGGTCCTTCAGGCCGCCGGCGCGGCGGTTGTAGTTGCCGCCGTAGTCGGGGTGCGCCGCGTCGTGCCCTTCGGACTGGTAGCCCTTGAGCAGTGCCAGCTGGCCGAGCCCGTCGGTGGCCAGCGAGATCCGCTTGACGTCGTCGAGCGTGCGCAGGAACGGGTGCGTGGCCTGGCTGGAGAAGTTGAACGGGATGTGGATCGCCACCCGATCCCTGGTGCGCTCCGCGCCGAGCGCCTTGACGCCGATGTCCCGGAAGGCGACCGCGCCGTCCTGCCAGTCCAGCGTTCCGTCGCCGTTGGCGTCAGGGGTGACCACGACCTTGGCCCAGGGCGGTTCCTCGGCGAACGGCGAGCCCGCCGCCCGGTACGTCCACTGCCCGCTCCACACGCCCACCGTGACCGTCCCGGCCGCGTCCTTCCTGGCCTGGTGCCAGAACCTGGCGGCGTCCCGGTCGGTGACGCCCGAGGGGCGGTCATAAGTGGAGTTCGACTCGATCGCCGCGGCCAGCCGGTCGGTGTTCACGATCGCGTACGTCGCCCCGACCGGGGCCGCATCGGGCGCGGTGTCCCCGGTGACCTGGGCGAACACGTCCGCGGTGCGGGTCGAGTTCGGGTCGAGCCTGGTGAACGCGGTGGCGGCGCCCGGCTGCGCGCTCGAGACCGACACCAGGTCGTGGCCGGGCAGGTCGATCGTGCCGACGCGGAACTCCTCGCTGTCGGCCACCGAGTCGATCCTGAACGTCGTCACCCGGCCCTTGACGCCGATGCTCGCTCCCAGCGCGACACCTGGCAGGTCGGGGAAGGTCAGCCGGTAGCGGGCGGTCGCGCCGTCGTTCCCGGACAGCGCCACGGCGGCGGTGCGCGGCTGGCCGTTCAGCACGACGGCGGGCACGCCGGCGCTGCCGCCGAGCCTCGCGCCGCTCGCCACGTCGGTGTAGCGCAGGACGCGCGGGAAGGCCGGGTCCAGCTCCACGCGTATGTCCGCCGACGCGATCGTGATCGGCTCGGCCACCCGGGCAGGCGTGGGCGACACGTTCTGCGCCGTGGGGCGGGGCGGCGGCGGGCCGGTCGGCGAGGAGTCAGGGGATGGCAGCTCGTACGTGGGCGACGGAGCCGGCGGGTCGGTGGGGGCGGCCATGGCCGTGGCCGCGAGTGCGAGGGCTGCTAAGACAACGGGACCTTGACGCATAGGTGTCCTTCCGGGTCATGCGTCACACCGTTCGGGAGCCCCGATCATCACCCGGCACAGCGCCGCCCGCCAAGAACCTACGCGCCAGATCTTTGCGCTATCTGACAAAATTGGTCAAGCGCGACACCGAGGGGAGTCGCGCTGCGCAAACCTCAGCGGCGCATGCCTTGGGCCATGTCCTTGGCCAGCACGGCGATCGACTCTCGCCCTGCGGCCTCGTCGGGTGCGTCCAGGATGCGCCGGATGAACGCCGACCCCACGATGACCCCGTCGGCGTAGGCCGCCACCTCGGCCGCCTGCGCGCCCGTGCCCACTCCGAGGCCCACGCACACCGGCAGATCCGTGTGCGCTCGCGTCCGCTTGACCAGGCCTTCAGCGGCGACGTTGACGCTCTCCCTGGCGCCCGTGACCCCCATCAGCGACGCCGCGTACACGAAGCCGGTGCAGCAGTCGACGACGGCCTTGATGCGGTCCTCCGTCGAGCTGGGCGCCACCAGGAACACGGTGTCGATGCCGGCGCTCGCCGAGGCGGCGCGCCACGGCTCGGACTCCTCGGGCGTCAGGTCGGGCGTGATCGTGCCCACCCCGCCGGCGTTGGCCAGGTCGCGGGCGAAGCGCTCGGCGCCGTATTTGTCGACCGGGTTCCAGTAGGTCATGACCAGCGTGGCGGCGCCGGTGGCGGCCACGCCCTCGACCGTGCGCATGACGTCGGCGATGCGCGTGCCGTTGGTCAGCGACCTGTGCACCGCGTCCTGGATCGTCGGCCCGTCCATGAGCGGGTCGGAGTAGGGCAGGCCGATCTCGATGACGTCGCAGCCGGCCTCCACCAGGGCCGCGGCGGCGGCGACGTCGCCTCCCTTGGAGGGGAAGCCCGCGGGCAGGTAGCCGACGAGCGCGGCCCGGTTGTCCGCCTTCGCCTTGGCGAACACCGTCTGAAGAGTCGTCATGTCTGTCCGTTCCAAAGGTCTAGTCCCACCATGATGCCCCGCCGTCACGCCGGCCCGAAATCCTCCGCGCCGCCGCGCCGCCGCGCCGGCGGGCGTGCGATCCGGCCCGGAGAGCGGCCATCCCGGCCGCCGCCGGTCCCTCGCCCCCGCCGTACGTGCGGCAAGGCCATTCGGGGGTGAGCTCCTCTGCTGAGGGCGGGTGGGATGTGGCGATCCTCGCCCGCCGGTCTTGCCACGATGAGGAGCGAGCGCGGACTGGCGCGGGCCCGCTAGAGGTTGAAGTATTTCATCGCCGTGCCCATGTCCTTGTCGCCGCGCCCGGAGAGGTTGACCAGGAGGGTGGCCTCCGGGCCGAGCTCGCGCCCGAGCCGCAGCGCTCCCGCCAGGGCGTGGGAGGACTCGATGGCGGGGATGATGCCCTCGGTCCTGGCCAGCAGCGAGAAGGCGGCCATCGCCTCGTCGTCGGTGACGCCGTGGTAGGTCGCGCGTCCCGAGTCCTTGAGCCAGGCGTGCTCGGGGCCGACGCCCGGGTAGTCGAGCCCGGCCGAGATGGAGTGGGACTCGATGGTCTGGCCCTCGTCGTCCTGCAGCACGTAGGTGCGCGAGCCGTGCAGCACGCCGACCGAGCCGGCGGTGAGCGTGAGCGCGTGCTCGCCGCTGTCCAGGCCGTGCCCGGCGGCCTCGTAGCCGTGCAGCTGGACGGCCTCGTCGCCGAGGAACGCGTGGAAGATGCCGATCGCGTTGCTGCCGCCGCCGACGGCCGCGCACACCGCGTCGGGCAGCTTGCCGGTCAGCTCCAGCATCTGGCGGCGGGCCTCGACGCCGATGATGCGGGCGAAGTCGCGCACGATCTCGGGGAACGGGTGCGGCCCCGCCACCGTGCCGAACAGGTAGTGGGTGGTGTCGACGTTGGTCACCCAGTCGCGGAACGCCTCGTTGATGGCGTCCTTCAGGGTCTGCGAGCCGTTCGTCACCGGAACCACGGTGGCGCCGAGCAGCTTCATCCTGGCCACGTTGAGCGCCTGGCGCTCGCAGTCGACGGCGCCCATGTAGATGACGCACTCCAGGCCGAGCAGGGCCGCGGCGGTGGCGGTGGCCACGCCGTGCTGGCCTGCGCCGGTCTCGGCGATCACCCGCTTCTTGCCCAGCCGCTTGGTCAGCAGCGCCTGGCCGAGCACATTGTTGATCTTGTGGGCGCCGGTGTGGGTGAGGTCCTCGCGCTTGAGGATGATCCTGGCGCCGCCGGCCTGCTCACTGAAGCGCGGCACGTCGGTCAGCGTGGTGGGCCGGCCCGCGTAAGTCCGCAGCAGGTGGTCGAACTCGCGGAGGAACTCCGGGTCGCTCTTGGCCTTGTCGTAGACCGCGGCCACCTCGTCCAGCGCCGGGATGAGCGC
Source organism: Nonomuraea sp. 10N515B (assembly GCF_052245915.1). Taxonomy (NCBI): domain Bacteria; kingdom Bacillati; phylum Actinomycetota; class Actinomycetes; order Streptosporangiales; family Streptosporangiaceae; genus Nonomuraea; species Nonomuraea sp. 10N515B. Next base: position 21,947 of record NZ_JBQQBQ010000018.1, on the reverse strand, counting down.
CTCGGGCACGAACCGGCCGCCGAAGATGCCGAACTTGCCGTGCACGTCGGGGTCGTCCCCGTGCGCGCCGTTGCCCGCCAGGTCCGCGGCGGTCAGGATGGTGCCTTCGTTTGCCACTGCTATCCCTCTGCTGAGTGGTCGGGGCGCGTCGACGGATGAGCGCCGGCGGTCACCAGCGCCTCCACTGCCTTGCGCGGGTCCTTGCCGGTGACCAGACTCTCCCCCACCAGGACGGCGTCGGCGCCGCCCCTGGCGTAGGCGAGCAGGTCGTGCGGGCCGCGGACGCCCGACTCGGCGATCTTGATCACATTATCGGGGATCTTCGGCGCCAGCTTCGCGAAGACATCGCGGTCGACCTCGAGCGTCTTCAGGTTGCGGGCGTTGACCCCGATGACCCGGGCGCCGGCGGCGACCGCCCGCTCGAGCTCCTCCTCGGTGTGCACCTCTACGAGAGGGGTGAGCCCGATCGACTCGGACCGCTCGATCAGCGACACCAGGGCCTCCTGCTCCAGGCAGACGACCATCAGCAGCGCCAGGTCGGCGCCGTGGGCCCTGGCCTCCCACAGCTGGTAAGAGGTCAGGATGAAGTCTTTGCGCAGGATCGGGATGTCGACCCTGGCGCGGACCGCGGCCAGGTCGTCGAGACTGCCGCCGAACTTGCGGCGCTCGGTCAGCACGCTGATGACGTGCGCGCCGCCGGCTTCGTAGTCGGCCGCCAGCGCGGCGGGGTCGGCGATCGCGGCCAGCGCGCCCTTGGACGGGCTCGAGCGCTTGACCTCGGCGATCACCGAGATCCTGTCACCCCCGAGCGCGGCCATCGCGTCTCTGGGCGGCTGCGCCCGCTCGGCCCGCTGCTTGAGCTCGTCCATGGACACGGCCTGCTGGCGTGCGGCGAGGTCGGCGCGCACCCCGTCGAGGATGTCGTCGAGGACACTCGGTCCTTCCGTCCGCTCACTCACGCGCTGGGGTCCCTCCGGTCGACTGTGGGGGTGGCTGAGAGCGCGAAGGGAGCGGAGCTCCCGAGCTGATAGGACATCGCGTCGCGTCCGCTCTCCGCCTGTCCTGCGATGGTATCGGCCTCTGTGGGGTCGCCTCACCACAGGGGGCAGGACTAGGGGGCGAGGAACGCCCCGAACGGCAGGTTACGGACGACCCAGTAGACCATGACGACCCCGAGGAAGGCCCACAGCCACGCCGGATGGGCCAGCGTCGTGCGCCTGGGCCTGCCCTGCCAGGCGCGCACCACCCACCTGCCCCACCAGAACAGCAGGAACGGGATCATCACCACCGCGAGCGGGTTGAGCCCGAGCGCCGCCACCGGGTCGAGGTGGGCCAGGGCGTGAATGGTGCGCAGCGTGCCGCAGCCCGGGCAGTAGAGGCCGGTCAGCCACAGGAAGGGGCACGTCGGGTAGTGGCCGGGCTCGTTGGGGTCGACCGCGCCCACGAACGCGAACACGGCGCCCGCCCCGGCCGCAACACCGAGCGGCGCCAGCAGGCCCTTGAGCCGGTCGGTGCCGTGCCGCTCGGTCGTTGCGATGCCCATGGTTTCAGTATCCGCCTTCCCTGGATGCCGATCGTCCCGTACGGGGGCCTAGTAGGAGCCGGACGGCATGCTCGAGGCGGCGATGACGAACACCACGACATAGAAGATGATGATCAGCACCCACCAGATGGCGCCGGCGATCAGGCTCCATTTCCACCACTTCTTGGCCTCCTCGGAGGCCTGCACGGATCCCTGGTAGTCGCCGGCCTGCCACTTCGAGTTGACCTGCGACGACTTGACGATCGACACGATGCCGAGCGGCAGACAGCAGAACAGCGTGGTGAGGATGGCAGGGACCAGGTGGTTGTCCGGCGGCTGCTGCCCGCCGTAGCCGCCACCACTGGGCGGCTGCTGGCCGTACCCGCCGCCGTAGCCGCCACCACTCGGGGGCTGCTGGCCGTAGCCGCCGCCGTAACCGCCGCCGCTGGGCGGCTGCTGGCCGTAGCCACCGCCACCGCTGGGCGGCTGCTGGCCGTAGCCGCCACCGCCACTGGGGGGCTGCTGGCCGTAACCGCCGCCGGGCGGCTGCGAGCCGTAGCCGCCATCGCCCTGGTTACCGTAGGTCATCCTATGACTCCTCAATTCGTCATCGTTGTGGCGAGTGCGCGGCAGCCTAGCGAGAAACCATCTCCTACGTGGAGCAACATCCAATTTGGGGACAATTCGTAATCGGACCGCAAGCAGCCCGTCACGGTCCGGCTACGCAACTGACCGTTACTCGTCAGTAGCCGGCAGAGGATGAGGCGGCTGCGCTGAGGCCGAGCAGGGACAGCCACAGGCCGCCGAAAATGATCCAGCACAGGGCCCACAACACGACCGTGATGTACGACGTCACCAGGCCCGCCACCGCCATCCCCTGGCCCTCCTCGCCCGTGCGCTTGATCTTGTTGAGCGCGATGTGGCCGAGGATCACACCCGGGAGACTGGTCAATCCACAGAAAATCAGGCCGATGATGCCCAGGACGAGCGAGGCCACCGCCATGCCGTTGGTCGACCTGGGCTGCTGCGGCGGGCCATAGGGGTTGTAGCCGTAGCCCCCGGGCTGCTGGCCGAACCCGCCGCTGGGCGGCATCTGGCCGTAGCCGAGCGGCTCCTGCGGATAGCTGGGCGGCTGCTGCCCATATCCGCCGTAACCACCACCGCTCGGAGGCTGCTGCCCATAGCCGCCGCTATTCGGAGGCTGCTGCCCATATCCGCCACCGCTCGAGGGCTGCTGACCGTACCCGCCGCCGTATCCGCCACTGCTCGGCGGCTGCTGGCCGTATCCGCCCCCGCCATAGCCCCCGCCGCCGGGCGGCTGCTGGCCATATCCTCCGCCGGGCGGCTGCGCGCCATAACCGCCGTTTCCGCCCTGATCCCCGTAGCTCATGCGCCTGGCTCCTAGTGTTCGTGGCGAATTGCAACGGCAGCTTATTGAGGAACGACGGCCAGGCCGACCGAGGTTTCAGAACAGTGGATAGTTCGTAACATTGGGCCTTGCGGCGGCTAACGGGTGGGGTCGTCTCCCCGGTCGAGGGCGTCCCAGAGCGCCTTGTCGTCGTGCGCCGGCGCGGCGGAGCTCGCGCCGCTCTCGCCCGTGCGGGTTCCGCCGCGCTCGTAACGGGCGGACATACCCGCCCACCTGCCGCCGCGCGCGATCGCGACGGCTCCCCCGGCGATCATCAGGGCCGCTCCGGCGCCCGCCACGACGGGCCAGAGCGGGGCGATCTCCCAGGGCAGGTGCCCGAGCGAGGAGCGCAGCGCGTTGTGCTCGTGGACCCAGCCGGTCACGGTGGCGCCGTCGAGCGCCGTCCACGTGCCCCAGGCCGCGCCGGCGCCGCACAGGGCCAGCAGGACGCCGACGGCGCGGCGGCCCACGCCCTTGGTCGCCAGCACGGCCACCACGCCGGCCAGCCCGGCCAGCACCACGGGTGTCAGGACAGGGCTGAGGTCGCCGCCGGTGGGGGCCGTCGCCGCCGGGTGTGCGACCCGCGCCCACTCCCGCCCGGCGGCCAGCAGCACCAGCAGGCAACCCAGGACGGTCAGCGCCAGCCAGGCCCAGAGCTCCCTGCGGTTGGAATCCATAAAAGGCGCCTAGCCGATCGCGGTCTCGAGCTGGTCGGCGTCGAAGCAGGTGCGCTCGCCCGTGTGGCAGGCGGCGCCGACCTGGTCGACCTTGACGAGCACGGTGTCGCCGTCGCAGTCGAGGGCCACCGACTTGACGTGCTGGACGTGCCCGGAGGTGTCTCCCTTCACCCAGAACTCGCCGCGGCTGCGCGACCAGTAGGTGGCCCTGCCGGTGGTGAGCGTCCGATGCAGCGCCTCGTCGTTCATCCAGGCCAGCATGAGCACCTCGCCGGTGTCGTATTGCTGGGCGACGGCGGCGACGAGGCCGTCGGCGTTGCGCTTCAACCGTGCGGCGATCTTGGGGTCGAGGGACATGGCATCCATTCAACCAGCCCCTTCAACCGGCCCCTTCAACCGGCGCCGCCTCGTGCCTCAGGCCAGGGCCTGGGAGAGGGTGTCGTAGATCGGGAAGAGGGGGGCCAGGTTGGTCCTGCGCAGCCGCCGCAGCACCTGGCCGTCCGGCGCGACCAGCGCCATGCTGCCGTCACGCGCGCGCAGGTCGGCCAGCTGGCGCACGAGGACCCCGAGCCCCGTCGTGTCGATGAACGTCAGCGCGGACAGATCCACCACCAGCCGGGGTCCGTGGGTCTCCACCGCCTCGCCGAGGCACCGCCGGACCCGGGACGCGTTGTCGACGTCCACCTCTCCCGCCAGGCTGACCACCACGAGCTCGCCATGTCGGCGTCGCGTCATCTCCAGCACATCCACACTCATGCTCCTCATGCCCCCTGCCCACGCCGGGCGCTCCTGCCCGTGGGCGGCCCCGGCCGAAAAGGTACACCGATCAGCGTCACATCACGGTGGGTTTTGCAGAGAATGCACTACGTAATGGCGTGGCGAGGGGTATTTTCTTCGGCGACGCGTGCTAGGGGGAGGTGCCGCCATGCACGTCGCGGGGTCCGTTCTCGGCCCGGATCCGGGTGGTCACGTCCGCCTGCCGTTCGCCGGGCGGGCGAGGTGCGGCTCACATGTGTAAGCCGATGTGCAGGCAGGTGTGGTGCGCGAGCATCGCGCGCGGGCGGGTCACATTCTTGCGCAGGGCGGTCGCCGAGCACGCCGCCTCCGAGGGGATGACGGGGCGACGTCTGGAGGACTTCGTGCTGGCGGCCAACGAGATCACCACCAATGCGGTGGTGCACGGCGGCGGGCACGGGCGGTTGCGGCTGTGGGCGTACGGCGGGCGGCTGTGGTGCGAGGTGAGCGACGAGGGGCCGGGGTTGCCGCCGGGATGGCTGGGCGACATGAGCCCGCCCGCGTGGTTCGAGGGCCGCGGGCGGGGATTGTGGCTGACGCGGATGTTGTGCGATCACATCACGATCGTGTCGGGGCCCCAGGGGACGACCGTGACATTCGCCGCCGTCTGCGAATGATCGTCACGAGTGGGCGGCGGAGATCCAGGAGGCGTGCAGGTCGGCGTACACGCCCGGCTCGTTCACCAGCTCGGCGTGCGCGCCGCGCTGCACCAGGCGGCCCGCGTCGAACACCAGCACCTCGTCGGCGTTCTCGGCCGTGGACAGGCGGTGGGCGATCGAGATGGCGGTACGGCCGCGGGTCACGCCTTCGAGCGCGCGGGCCAGCCGTACCTCCGTGGCCGGGTCCACCGCCGAGGTGGCCTCGTCCAGCAGGAGCAGGTCGGGGTCGGCGAGGTAGGCGCGGGCCAGGGCGACGAGCTGGCGCTCGCCCGCCGACATCGACTCGCCCCGCTGGCCGACGGGCGTGTCCAGGCCGGTCGGCAGACCCTCGAGCCAGTCCGCCAGGCCCAGCTCGGTCAGCGCGAGCTCGATCTCCGCGCGGGTGGCCTCCGGCCTGCCGTAGCGGATGTTCTCCTCCAGCGTCCCGTCGAACAGGAACCCGTCCTGCGGCACCATGACGATGCGCTCGCGCAGCGAGGAGAAGCGCACGTCGCGCAGGTCGTGGCCGTCGATCGTGACCCGTCCCGAGGCCGGGTCCATCAACCGCGTCAGGAGCTTGGCGAACGTGGTCTTGCCCGAGCCGGTCTCCCCCACCACCGCGATGCGGGAGCGGGGCGGGATCTCGAGCGTGACCTCGCGCAGCACGGGCGGGCCTGCGGGGTAGGAGAAGTGCACCTCCTCGAAGGCGACGGAGATGGGGCCGCGCGGCAGCTCCACGCCCTCCTCACCGGGGTCGGCCACGTCGGCCGGCGTGTCCAGCACGCCGAGGATGCGCCGCCAGCCGGCGACGGCGTTCTGGGCCTCGTTGAGGACCTCGGTGGCGGTCTGCAGCGGCGACACGAACAGCGTGACCAGGAACAGGAACGCCACCAGCTCGCCCTGCGTGATGTCGCCCGACAGGCCCAGCCGCACACCGAGCAGCACGATGCCGGCGATGGCGACGGCGGCCACGATCTCGGTCAGCGGGAACACGAAACCGACGATGGTCTGTGCCCTGACCTGGGCGGACCTGTTGGCGTTCACGGCCTTGCCGATCCGCTCGGCGGTACGCCGCTCCGACGCGTAGGCCCGGATGACCGCGGCGCCGACGACGGACTCGCTGATCGCGGCGAGCATGTCGCCGGTGCGCTCGCGCACCACCGTGTACGCCCGCGACAGCAGCCGCTGGAAGCGCGGCAGGGCGATCATCAGCGGGATGAAGCACGCCCAGACCACGAGCGTCAGCTGCCAGGAATAGACGAACATCAGCACGGTCGCCACCAGCAGCTGCCCGAACGCCACGATGATCATCAGTCCACCCCATTGCATGAAGGTGCTGATCTGATCGATGTCGTTGGTGACGCGTGAGACCAGGGCGCCGCGGCGCTCGGTGTTCTGGGTGAGCACCGACAGGTCGTGCACGTGCCTGAAGCCGCGGACGCGCAAGGTCGCCAGGGACGACTCGGTGGCCTTGTAGAGGCGGACGTTCATGACGTAGCCGGCGAGCGCCGTGAGCACGACGGCCGCCGCACACACGAGGACGGCCGCGGTGATGTACGAGATGTCCGGGGCGCCGCCCTTGAGCCCCGTGTCGATCGTCTGCTGGACCGCGATCGGCACGATGATCTTGCCCACGGTCGCGATGACGGCCAGGACCATCGTGCCCGCGAGTCCCTTCCGGAACTCGGGCGTCAGCGACAGGCCCGTGCGGATGGTGGCCAGCGCCGAGCGGCCGGAGTCGCGCTGGATGCTCTGCGTCGTCATGCGCTGACTCCCTCTTCCTCTCCCGCCAGCACGTCTTCCTCTCCCTTGAGGATCTTTTCGTCTTCGGTCTGGATGTCGATGGCGGCGCGCTCGGCTTCCTCGCGCTCGTAGGCGGTCACCAGGTTGCGGTAGCCCGGGCAGCGGGCCAGCAGCACCTCGTGCGGCCCGCGGTCCACGACACGGCCGTGGTCGAGGTAGACGACCTCGTCGGCCAGCGCGATCGTGGCCAGGCGGTAGGCGACGACCACAACGGTGGACGCCTCGGCGGCGTCCCGGAGCCCGTACAGGATCCTGGCCTCGACCTGGGGGTCGACGCTGGAGGTCGCGTCGTCGAGCACGAGCAGGCGGGGCCGGCGCACGATCGCGCGGGCCAGGGCCAGGCGCTGACGCTGTCCGCCGGACAGGGTCGCGCCGCGCTCACCGACGCGGGTGCCGAGGCCGTCGGGCAGCCTGGCGACGAAGCCGTCGGCCTGGGCCAGGCGCAGCGCGGACCACACGTCCTCATCGGCGCTCTCCAGGCCGAGCGCGACATTGCCGCGCACGGTGTCGTCGAACAGGAACGTCTGCTGCGGCACCAGCGCCACCGACGCGGCGACCCCGCCGTACGCCAGCTCCCGCAGGTCGACGCCGTCGAGCACGACCTGTCCCGTGTCGGGATCGACCAGCCGCACGAGCAGCTGCACCAGCGTGGACTTGCCCGATCCGGTGGGCCCGACGAGGGCGATGGTGCGGCCCGCCGGCACGTCGAAGGTGACGTCGTGCAGCACTTCCGCCTCGCCGTAGCGGTAGGACACGCCCCGCACCTCCAGCTCGGCGGGCGCCGGGGAGGTCGTGGCGACATCGCCGTACGCCATGGAGCCGGTCGCCTCCAGGACGGCCTGCACCCGCTCCCAGCCGACGACGCTGCGCGGCAGCTCCGCCAGCACCCACCCGAGCGCCCTGATCGGGAAGGCCAGCAGCGTGAACAGGTAGGCGACCTGGATCAGGTCGCCGGCGACGATGGAGCCCCCGGACAGGCGCAGCGCGCCCACCGCGAGCACCGCCAGCACGCCGATCGTGGGCAGCGCCTCGAGCATCGGGTCGAACAGCCCGCGCACCCGGCCTACGGCGATGTTGGCATCGCGCAGCTCGTGGGCGCGGCGCTGGAATCGCTCGGTCTCCAGGTCCTCCCTGCCGAGGGTCTTGACGACGAGCGCGCCGTCGAAGCTCTCGTGCGCGATCTCGCTGACCTCGGCGCGCAGTTGCTGCGCGCGGGTCGCGAGAGGGCTCAGCTTGCGCTGGTAGACGAGGTTGAGCACGGCGATGGCCGGGAAGATGAGGAAGCCGACGAGCGCGAGCACGAGGTCGGTGAAGAGCATCGCGATCGCCGCCGTGACCAGCATGACGACCACGCCGACGGCCATCGGCAGCGGCGCGAGCGGCGCCCAGGCCGCCTCGGCGTCGGCGCTGGCGTTGGACAGCAGCTGCCCGGTGGGGTGCCGGTGGTGCCAGGACAGCGGCAGCCGCAGATACTGCTGGGTGACGTCCCTGCGCGACCTGGCCTGCATGCGATATTGCATGATCCCGGCCAGGATGCGGCGGCCCGCCACGCCGAACGCCTTCAGCAGTGCCGTGCCGATGATGAGGAGCACCCCGGTCCACAGCGCCCCCGTGGCCGCCCGGCCCTCGGCGAACGAGGGCAGCAGCACATGCTGCGTGGCCCAGCCGAGCGCCCAGGCCGAGGCCACGGTCATGCCGCCATAGACGGCGCTGGCCAGCACGGCCAGCGTGAAGACCGCCTTCTCGGTGCGAACGGCCACCCCAAGGACCCGTAGTCCTTGGCGCATCACGGCCGAGGTGACCTTGCTCGCCACTCGGTAGGCTCCCCTTCAGCTGACGTCTGTACGCAAGTCACTACATCACCTCTGATCAACCAGTTATTCCCACGGGTAGGGTTGACCACGTGACTCACGCTCGTAGCGAACGCGCCGCGCTCTGCGACCTGCTCGACCGGCTCGGGCCGGAAGCGCCGACGCTCTGCGCGGGCTGGACCACCTACGACCTGGCCGCCCACCTGGTGCTGCGCGAGCGCCGGCCCGACGCGGCAGGCGGGATCGCGCTCAAGCCCCTGGCCGGCTACACCGCCTCGGTCCAGGACGGGCTCAAGGCCAAGCACCCCTATCCCGAGCTGGTCGCCATGGTGCGAAAGCCGGGCGGCGTCTACGGCATGCTGCCGTTCCTCGACGAGGCCGTCAACGCACTGGAGTTCTTCGTGCACCACGAAGACGTGCGCCGCGCGCAGCCGTCCTGGGAGCCGCGCGAGCTGCCCGCCGACCTCGACCGGCTCATCTGGAAGCGGGTGGCGAGCGGCGCCAGGCTGATGCTGCGCAAGTCGCCCGTGGGCGTGGTCCTGCACCGCCTCGGCGGCGGCGTCGCGCTCGGCGGCCCCCGCCAGGGCCCCCGGGTGGAGGTGACCGGGACGGCCTCCGAGCTGCTGATGTTCTGCTTCGGCCGCCAGGAGCACGCCCGCGTGGAGCTCACCGGCGAGCCCCACGCCGTCTCCCAGCTGCGCGCGGCCTCCCTGGGCATGTAGCCCTCCTGCTCCGGCTCGCCCATCGCGGAAACCCCGCGTGGTAAGTGCTCGCGCATCAAGTCAAGCCTTTACCATGGCAGAGGAAAAGAAGCCCCCGGTTAGGATCATGAACATCTTCACAGAGGATGCCGATGATCGCCCAGATCCGGGTATATACGGCTGGGAATGGACTGCAGGAGGCCCCTATGCAGGTCAAGAAGGTGATCACGTACGCGGCTGTCGCGTTCGTGATCTTCTACCTGTTCACCCAGCCGGACCAAGCCGCCGACGCGGTCAGAGGTGTGTTCGACGGAATCGTCCAAGGAGCCAATCAGTTGGCGACGTTCTTCACCAGGGTTCTAGCCTAACGAGGGTTCTGCCTGAGGCAGACGCTTCCCCGCGCTGCCAGATCGTGCTACGCAGGCAGAATGAGAGATCGCCCTAGCGGCAGCAAGATCAATCAGCTTGATCCGAACGTCCGGCGCATCCTCGAGCGCGCCGAGCTCGAGGGCATCGAGCTGATTCGTTTTCTGTACGCCGACCACGGTGGCGTCATTCGTGGTAAAGCGGCTTCCCGATCACGGTTGGCCGAACGGCTCAACACCGGCATCGGGCACACGGTGGCCATGATGGCGATGAACATGCTCGACCAGCTCCAGGACGTCGAGCAGATGGGTCCGGTGGGCGAGGTCCGCATCGTCCCCGACCCCGCCACGTACGTCCCTTTGCCTCACGCACCCGGCGCGGCGGCGATGTTGTCAGATCTGCGGCGGCCGGACGGCTCGCCGTGGGAGGCGTGCGCGCGGACATTTCTCAAGGACGCGATCGCCGAGCTGGCCACGGAGGGTTACACGCTCCAGGCGGCGTTCGAGCCGGAGTTCACTCTGGGCCGCCGCCTGCCCGACCCGACAGGCGGCCCGGACCGGCTGGTGCCGATTGACGACTCGCTCTGCTATGCCAACGCCGGGTTCGACACGGCGCACGACTACACCGTCAAGCTCATCCACGCCCTGGAGACACAGGGCCTGCGCGTCGAGCACTACCACCCGGAGCTGGGGCCCGGCCAGCAGGAGCTGTCGATCAGGCACGCGCCCGCGCTGCGGGCCGCCGACAACCACGTCCTGTTCAGGGAGACCGTGCGCGGCGTGGCCCTGCGGATGCAGCTGTGGGCCACGCTGGCCCCCAAACCGCTGGCCGACCAGGCCGGCAACGGCGCCCACCTGCACCTGTCGCTGTGGAACGACACCCGCAACGTCTTCGCCGCCGACGGGGAGGTGCGTGACGGCTTCATCGGCGGCCTGCTCGCCCACCTGCCCGCCCTGACCGCGCTGACGTGCGGCAGCGTCAATAGCTTCCGCCGTCTGGCGCCCCGCATGTGGTCCAGCGCGTACGCGGTGTACGGGCTCGACAACCGGGAGGCCGCCGTACGCGTGTGCTCGCCGATCGGTGAGACCGGTGAGCCGAACCTGGAGCTGAAGCCGTCGGACTCCTCCGCCAACCCGTACCTGTCGCTGGGGGCCGTGATCCACGCCGGCCTGGACGGCATCCGGCGCAAGCTCGACCCGGGGGCGCCCGTGGACGTGGACCCCGACACGCGGCCCGGCCGATACCCGCGCCTGCCGTCGTCGCTGGACGAGGCGCTGGACGCGCTGGAGGCCGACGAACTGCTCATGGAGGCGCTCGGGCCGCTGCGGCGCAGCGCGTACCTGGCCGTCAAGCGGTCGGAGGCGGCCGCGTTCGGCGCGAAGGACACCTCCTATGAGCTGTTCAACCACCTGCGGGTGTTCTGAACGCCGCCCCGCACGCCACCTCGACGGCACAGCCCGGCCCGCCCGCCGTGCTGGCTCAGGCCGATCCCGGCCGGGACCGGCCCACGCCACCACAGCCGCACCGGCCGGACCCGGCAGTCGCAGCACCTGCGGCGGCCGCAGGACCCGGGCGCAGTGGCCGCGACCGGTGGGCCCTGGTCGGGGGTCAGCGGACCGGGTGGCCCGCCAGGCGCAGGGTGTTCTTGACCTCGGAGATCTTGAGCGTGCCGAAGTGGAAGACGCTGGCCGCCAGGACGGCGTCCGCGCCCGCAGCCACCGCCGGCGGGAAGTCCTCCAGACGCCCGGCCCCGCCGCTGGCGATCACAGGAACCCGCACGGCCGCCCGGACCGCCCGCAGCATCGCCAGGTCGTAGCCGTCGAGCGTGCCGTCACCGTCCATCGAGTTGAGCAGGATCTCTCCCACCCCCAGCTCCTCGCCGCGCGCCGCCCACTCCACCGCGTCGATGCCGGTGCCGCGCCGCCCGCCGTGCGTGGTCACCTCGAAGCCGCTCGGTGTGCCCGGCGCACGCCGGGCGTCCACGGACAACACGACGCACTGGGCGCCGAAGCGCCGGGACGCCTCGGTGAGCAGCTCCGGCCGGGCGATGGCGGCCGTGTTGAGCGACACCTTGTCGGCGCCGGCCCGCAGCAACCGGTTGACGTCCTCGACCGACCGCACCCCGCCACCGACGGTGAGCGGGATGAACACCTGCTCGGCGGTCCTGCGTACGACGTCGAGCATGGTCTCGCGCTCGCCGGACGAGGCGGTGATGTCGAGGAAGGTCAGCTCGTCGGCGCCCTCCTCGTCGTAGCGCCTGGCCAGCTCCACGGGGTCGCCCGCGTCGCGCAGGTTCTCGAAGTTGACGCCCTTGACCACACGGCCGGCGTCCACGTCGAGACAGGGAATGACTCTTACCGCTACGGTCATGCTCGCAATGCCTCGATTTCGATCTCGACCAGCATTCTCGGGTCGACCAGACCGGCCACCCGTACGCCCGTGCAGGCAGGCCGTACCTCGCCGAACACCTCGGCGATGGCCCGCCCGACGAGGTCGAAGTGGCGCTGCTCGACCACGTAGTAACGGACCATGACGACGTCCTCGCGGGTCAGCCCGCCCGCCAGGACGGCCGTCAGGGCGATGTCGATCGCGGTCAGGCTCTGGTGGTAGGCGTCGCCGGCGTGGCGCACCTCGCCGTCGACCGTGGCCGTGCAGCCGGAGACGATCACCCGCTCTCCGACGACCACGGCGCGCGCGTAGCCGTACTTCTCCTCCCAGATGCCACCCGAGAACACCCTAGGCCCGATGCTCTGCATGCTGACGCTACCTACGCTCATCCCGCCCCCTCCCGGCGAAGTCACCCGCGCACCGCGGCAAGCGCGTTTTCCAATGTGAACGCGTGAGCGTAAAGGGCTCTGCCCACGATGGCCCCTTCCAGTCCGTCCGGGACGAGACCGGCGAGTGTGACCAGGTCATCCAGGCTGGAGACGCCACCACTGGCGATCACCGGCTTGTCGGTACGGGAGCAGATCCGGCGGTAGAGGTCCACGTTGGGGCCCTGGAGCATGCCGTCCTTGGTCACGTCGGTGACGACGTAGCGGGGGCAGCCGTCGGCCTCCAGCCGGTCGAGCACCTCCCACAGGTCGCCCCCCTCCTCGGTCCAGCCTCGGGCGGCCAGGGTCGTGCCCCGCACGTCGAGACCGACCGCGATCTTGTCGCCGTGCTCGGCGATGATCTTCCGGCACCAGTCGGGGTTCTCCAATGCGGCGGTGCCGATGTTGACCCGGCGGCAGCCGGTGGCCAGGGCGGCGGCCAGCGAGTCGTCGTCGCGGATGCCGCCGGACAGCTCCACGTTCACCTCCAGCCGGCCGATCACGTCGGCGATCAGCTCCCGGTTGCTCCCACGGCCGAACGCGGCGTCCAGGTCCACCATATGGATCCACTCGGCGCCCGCCTCCTGCCAGGCCAGCGCGGCGGCGAGCGGCGCGCCGTAGCCGGTCTCGGTCCCGGCCTCGCCCTGGACCAGGCGTACGGCCTGGCCACCGACGACGTCCACGGCGGGCAGCAATACGAGCGACGACATTCAGATCCTCCGGTCGAAGGCAAGAGTCACGACAACGGGTACGAGCAGCACAGACAGGACGAGGACGGCGAAGCTGGCGAAGAACGACCCCCACAGCAGCCAGGCGATCACCTGGACGAGCAGGAACCCGAGCGCCACCAGGGCGTTCTGGGCCCGGTGGCGGCGCGCCAGCAGGCCTCCCTGGCGGGAGAGGCGCACCGGGCGCGGCGTGAGCCTGGCGATAAGGGTGCGGCGGCGGGCCAGGCGCGCCTGGCGCTCCTCGTTGGCCCGCATCGCCCGGGCCCGCTCGGCCTCGCGCTCGGCCCGGCGGCGCGCCCGCTCCTTGCTCACCGCGCCGGCTCCCTCACCCGAGCCGGGAACGCCCGGCCCTTACTCAACGGTGCCCAGCCAGTTGCTCAGCAGAGCGGCGCCGGCGTCGCCGGACTTCTCCGGGTGGAACTGGGTGGCCATGAGCGGGCCGTTCTCCACGGCCGCCACGAACGGCACGCCGTGCTCGGCCCACGTCACGATCGGCTCGGCGAACCCGTCGCCGGTGCGCAGCTCCCACTCGCGCACGCCGTAGGAGTGCACGAAGTAGAAACGGGTGGCGGCGTCCAGGCCGGCGAACAGGACGCTGCCGGCCGGAGCCTTGACGGTGTTCCACCCCATGTGGGGCAGCACGGGCGCGTCGAGCCGTTCGACGGTGCCCGGCCATTCGCCGCAGCCCTCGGTCTCCACGCCGTGCTCGACGCCCCTGGCGAACAGGATCTGCATGCCGACGCAGATGCCCAGCACCGGGCGGCCGCCGGCCAGGCGCCTGCCGATGATCTGCTCGCCGCGGACGCTCTTGAGCCCGCTCATGCACGCCTCGAACGCGCCGACGCCGGGCACGACCAGCCCGTCGGCGTTCAGCGCGGCCTCGAAGTCGGGCGTCACGGTCACCTCGGCGCCGACCCTGGCCAGCGCCCGCTCCGCGGAACGCAGATTGCCCGAACCGTAGTCCAGGACGACGATGTTCTTCTTCGTCACCACCACAGCACCCCCGCCGTGATCGCCATCGCCGCGCCGAGCGCGCAGACGACGGCACCGATTTTGAGTCCCTGCTTGGCCAGGGAGAACACGCCGCCGATCAGGAACAACCCGATGAACACCATCACGCCGGCGATGAGGTTGTCCGTCATAGGACGCCCTTGGTGCTCGGCACCCCGCTCGCGCGCGGGTCGAGCTCGGACGCCTCGCGCAGCGCCCTGGCCAGGGCCTTGAACTGGGCCTCCACGATGTGGTGCGCGTTGCGCCCGTAAGGGACGTGCACGTGCAGGCAGATCGCGGCCTGGGCGACGAGCGACTCCAGGATGTGGCGCGTCATCGTCGTGTCGTAGTCGGGGCCGATCATCGGCGCCATGCCCTCGGGCTCGGTGTGCACCAGGTAAGGCCGCCCGGACAGGTCGACGGTGACCTGGGCGAGCGACTCGTCCAGCGGGCACGACGCGCTACCGAACCTCCTGATGCCCGACTTGTCGCCCAGCGCCTCGCGGAACGCCGCGCCCAGCGCGAGCGCGGTGTCCTCGATCGTGTGGTGCGCGTCGATGTGCAGGTCGCCCTCGGTCTTGACGGTCAGGTCGAACAGCCCGTGCTTGCCGAGCTGGGCCAGCATGTGGTCGAAGAACCCGACCCCGGTCGCCACCTCGACCCGGCCGGTGCCGTCGAGACCGACCTCCACCAGGACCGAGGTCTCCTTCGTAACGCGCTCGACGCGGCCTACGCGGTTCACAGGCCCTCCTTCGTCGGTCCTGTGAACCGCAGAAGCGCCGTGTTCATTGGTTCGCTCGCTCACAGCAGGACCCCTTCCAGGGCGGCGCGGAAGGCCGCCATCTCCTCGCCGGTGCCGATCGTGACACGCAGCCATTCGGGCGGGCCCACCTCGCGGATGAGCACACCGCGTTCCAGCAGCCCCTCCCACACCTGGCGCCGGTCGGGGAAGCGCCCGAACAACACGAAATTGGCATCCGAGTCGGCCACGGCCAGGCCCTTCGACCGCAGCCAGGTCACCGTCTCGTCGCGCTCGCGCCGCAGCGCGTCCACCGTGCCGAGCAGCTCCGCGCGGTGCCGCAGCGCCACCCGCGCCGCCGTCTGGGTGAGGGTCGACAGATGGTACGGCAGCCGCACCAGCAGCAGCGCCTCCACCACCGCCGGGTGCGCGGCCAGGTAACCCAGCCGCGTGCCCGCCATGGCGAACGCCTTGGACATCGTCCTGGTGACGATCAGCCTCGAGTGGGCGGGCAGCAGCGTGAGCGCCGACGGCGTGCCCTCGCGGGCGAACTCGGCGTAGGCCTCGTCGACCACGACCATGCCGGGCGCGGCGGCCAGCACCGCCTCGATCGTCTCGATCGGCTGGGCGGTGCCGGTCGGATTGTTGGGCGAGGCCAGGAAGACGATGTCCGGCCGGTGCTCCTCGATCGCCGCGACGGCCTTGCCGGGGTCGAGCGAGAAGTCCTCCTCGCGGCTGGCCTTGATCCACTCGGTGTTGGTGCCGCCGGTGATGATCGGGTGCATCGAGTAGGACGGCTCGAACCCGATGGCGGTGCGGCCGTGGCCGCCGAACGCCTGCAGAATCTGCTGGAGCACCTCGTTGGAGCCGTTGGCCGCCCACACCTGCTCGGTGCTCAGCCCGTGCCCGAGGTAGCCGGCCAGGTCGGCGCGGAGCGCGGTGGCGTCCCTGTCGGGGTAGCGGTTGAGCTCGCCCGCCTGGGCCCGGACCGCCTCGGCCAGGTCGTCGACCAGCTCCGGGGAGGGCGGGTAGGGGTTTTCGTTGGTGTTGAGCCGGACCGGGACGTCGATCTGGGGCGCGCCGTACGGCGTCTTGCCCCTCAGGTCGTCGCGGATGGGCAGATCGTCCAGGTTCACTCGGGGGTCTCCGTGGGCACTCGCCAGTCGAAACGGGCGCGGATCGCGGCGCCGTGT
Organism: Nonomuraea sp. 10N515B; assembly: GCF_052245915.1. Lineage (NCBI taxonomy): Bacteria > Bacillati > Actinomycetota > Actinomycetes > Streptosporangiales > Streptosporangiaceae > Nonomuraea > Nonomuraea sp. 10N515B. Next base: position 5,763 of record NZ_JBQQBQ010000018.1, on the reverse strand, counting down.
GCGGGCAGGTCTTCGGCGTCGGCCAGGACCGACACGTGGGCGGCGGCGCCGGCGAGCGCCTCGCGGGTGTAGTCGACCACGTGGATGCCGCGCAGGAACGACTGCACCGACAGGCCGCTGGAGTGGCAGGCGCAGCCGCCCGTCGGCAGCACGTGGTTGGAGCCGGCGAGGTAGTCGCCGAGCGAGACCGGCGCGTACGTGCCGACGAAGATCGCGCCGGCGTTGCGGACCCGCGCGGCGACCGCGGCGGCGTCGGCGGTGTGGATCTCCAGGTGCTCGGCGGCGTAGGCGTCCACCACCTTGAGTCCGTCGTCGAGCGAGCCGACCAGCACGATGCCGGACTGCCGGCCGCCCAGGGCCTCGGCGATGCGCGCGGAGTGCTTGGTCGCCGAGACCTGTCCCGGCAGCTCTTTCTCCACGGCGTCGGCCAGCTCGGGGCTGGTGGTGACCAGCACGGCGGCGGCGATCGTGTCGTGCTCGGCCTGGCTGATCAGGTCGGCGGCCACGTGGACCGGGTCGGCCGTCTCATCGGCCAGGATCGCGATCTCGGTCGGCCCCGCCTCGGAGTCGATGCCGATGCGGCCCTTGAGCAGCCGCTTGGCCGCCGCCACCCAGATGTTGCCGGGCCCGGTGACCATAGTGGCCGGCGGGCACTCCTCGGTGCCGTAGGCGAACATGGCCACCGCCTGCGCCCCGCCGACGTTGTAGACCTCGTCCACGCCGAGCAGCGCGCACGCGGCCAGGATCGTGGGGTGCGGCAGCCCGCCGAACTCCTTCTGCGCGGGGCTGGTCACGGCCAGCGACTCGACGCCGGCCTCCTGGGCCGGCACGACGTTCATGACCACACTGGACGGATAGACCGCGCGGCCGCCGGGGACATAGAGGCCCACGCGGTCGACCGGCACCCACCGCTCGGTCACGGTGCCGCCGGGCACGACCTGCGTGGTGACGTCGGCGCGCCGCTGGTCGCGGTGGACCAGCCGGGTCCGCCTGATCGACTCCTCCAGCGCCGCCCGCACCTTGGGGTCGAGCTCGCGCAGCGCCCGCTCGATCTCCCCGGCGGGCACGCGGGTGGTGGCGATCTCCACGCCGTCGAACCTGGCGGTCAGCTCCCGTACGGCCGCCACGCCGCGATGGCGCACGTCGTCGCAGATGGGCCGCACCTTCTCCAGGGCGGCCTCGACGTCGAGCTCGGCGCGTGGCAACACGTCGCGCAGGTTGTCCGGCAGGGAACCGCGCATGTCAATACGGGAAATCACCCCCACAGTCTACGGAGTCCGGCCCCTGAATCTCGTTCTGTCCACACTGCGGGACACGGTTCCCCGGTCCTCCCCGGACACTCGACGGCCGCGGGAGGGGGGCAGTCGCCTCCGCCGCACCCGCGGCCGTCGTCGCCCCGGACCGGGCCTGCCGGGGCGGACGCCGTGGCCGCCACGGGGGCGCGGCCACGACCGTGAAGAGCTTTGAGCCATTCCCACTGCCCGCCGGGCGTGTCTGTGTAACATCACACCTCTGAATACTTTATGCAGTCAAATCCTACGCTAAGTTATTTTTGCAGGTCAGCGCCCAGCTTGACCATCTGTAGACCGCCATCCACCACTGTCGATCAAGCGGACGGGGTACGGCATGCACCATGGTGCGCCTGCCGACGTACGCGCCGATGCTGGCCCAGCTCGGCACCCTGGCCTCGGTGCAGGGCCCGGGCTGGGCGGTGGAGATGAAATGGGACGGCGTGCGGGCTCTGGCCTACCTCGAGGAGGGCGCCGTCCGCCTGATGTCGCGTAACGGCAAGAACATCACCCCCGCCTACCCCGAGCTGCAGCTCATGGCCGGAGCCACGGCAGGCCGCGCCGCCGTCGTCGACGGGGAGATCGTGGCGTTCGACGAGGCCGGTCGGCCGAGCTTCGAGGCGCTGCAGCCGCGCATGCACCAGCGCAAGGCTGCCGTCACGGCCGAGCTGGCCAGGGCGGTGCCAGTGACGTTCATGGCGTTCGACATCCTGCACCTGGACGAATCCAGCGTGGTCTCGCAGCCCTACACCGAGCGCAGGGAGCTGCTCGAGGGCACCTTCACCCCCGGTTATCGGTGGCAGGTGCCCATCTGGTTCGCCGACGCCGCCAGGCACGCCTTCGACTCCTCACGGCAGCTCGGGCTCGAAGGGGTCGTGTGCAAGCGGATGGTCTCGCCGTACCGGCCGGGCAAGCGCAGCGGCGAATGGACCAAGGTCAAGAACGTCAGCACCGTCGAGGTGGTGATCGGCGGCTGGCAGCCCGGCGGCGGACGACGCTCGGGAACGATCGGGTCGCTGCTGCTCGGCGCGTACGACGAGCGCGGGCGGCTCCTGTACGTCGGGCATGTCGGCACCGGCTTCACCCAGGCCATGCTGCGTGACCTGCGGGAGCGGCTGGCGCCGCTGGAGCGCCCCGATCCGCCGTTCGACCAGCCCGTGCCGCGGGAGCACGCCCGCGACGCGCAGTGGGTCGAGCCGCGCCTGGTCGGGGAAGTCCAGTACGCCGAGGTCACCGGCGACGGCATGTTGCGCCACCCGTCGTGGCGCGGACTCCGCCCCGATCGCGAGCCGGTGGAGGCCGACGCCGCCGAGATCCTGCGCCTGCGGCACGGCGGCGACGCCGCGGCCGGCTGACCGGCAGACCACATCGATCAGGGCGCTCACGGGGCGGGCTCCTTCAGCGTGCGGGCCAGCAGCCAGGCCAGGAACGGGAACACGATCAAGCAGGCCAGTGCCATCCTCAGCGTGGCCGCCTCCGCGACCGCGCCCACCAGAGGGCTGGCCAGGCCGCCCACACTCACCGCCAGCCCCAGGGTCACACCGCTGGCCGTGCCCACCCGGCGCGGCAGGAAGTCCTGGCCCAGCGTCACATGCAGGGAGAACGGGGCGTACAGGGCGATCGACGAAGCGGCGATGAAGACGTAGGCGGCGGGTCCGGGCGCGAGGACCACGCCGGCGACGGCGGGCACAGCCGCCGCGTAGGCCAGGCGCATCGTCCGCACCCGGCCCCAGCGGGCCGCCAGCCTGCCGCCCAGCACGGTCCCGGCCGCCCCACCGGCGAACAACACGAACAGTGCCACCGCGCCCGCCGCCCCGCCCCCCATGAAGAGGGCCACGAAGGCGCTCAGGCCGACGTACACGACCGAGCGGAAGACGATCACCAGCGTCAGCCTGGTGAACGACGGCCAGTCGTCGCGGCCCGACACCGGCGCCGAGACCCTGGCCTCCTGCCCGGCGGGCGCGAGGATCGCCGGCAGCGTCACCAACGCCCCCAGCACGGCCGGGACCACCAGAAACGGCGAGGCGCCCAGACCCCACACCGCCAGCAACGGCGTCACCAGCACGGGAGCCGAGGCGAAGCCCAGCGTGCCGCCGAGCGAGAACCAGCTCATCCGCACATGGCTGCCGGCGCTGGCGAGCCTGGCCAGCCGCGCCGACTCCGGATGGTAGGCGGCCACGCCCAGCCCGGACAGCGCCACGGCCAGCCAGGTCAGCACGTAGGAGTCGGTGACGCCGCCGGCCGCCACCCCCGCCCCGGCCACCACCATGCTCACCGGGATCAGCCACGGCATCCGCCATCTGTCCGTCAGCACGCCGAACACCGGCTGCACGATCGACGACAGCAGCGTCGCCGCCAGCACCACGCCCGAGACGGCGACGTAGCCGTAACCGCGCTCGGCCACCAGGAACGGCACGAGCGCCGGCACCGCACCCTGGTAGAGATCGACGGTGGCATGACCGGCGGCGAGCATGGGGATCCTGTTCACCCCTCGATCATTTCTCGGTGCTCCCTGGCCCGCTTCCGATAAAATGCCAATTCATGCCGGAAATCCGCCATCTGTCTGAAGCGCCCACCGGGCGACGGCCGCTCGCGCCCGGCGCCGGCATCGACGCGCACCGGCACGACACCCACCAGATCGTGTACGCCTGCCGCGGCGTACTCTCCGTCACCACGAGCGCGGGCACGTGGGTGGCCCCGGCGAACCGGGCCATCTGGGTGCCGGCGGGCACCGTCCACGAGCACCGCGCCCACGGCGACACCGACCTGCGCCTGGTGGGCCTCACCGGCAACCCGCTCGCCCTCGACCGTCCCGCCGTCCTGGCCGTCGGCCCGCTGCTGCGCGAATTGATCATCGCCTACACCGATGACGCGCCCGCCGGGACCGGTCCCTCCCGCGCGGAGCGTGGGCGGCTGCTGTCCGTTCTGCTCGACCGCCTTAAACGCGCGCCCGAGCAGCCCTTCCACCTGCCGGCCCCGGAAGACCCCAGACTGGTGGCCGTCTGCGCGATCCTGCACCGCGATCCCGCCGACGGCAGCACCCTCGCGCGACTGGCCGCGCAGGCCGGCACCAGCGAGCGCACGCTCGCCCGGCTGTGCGGCCGCGAGCTCGGCATGAGCTTCCCGCAGTGGCGCACCCAGCTCCGCCTGCACCACGCGCTGCTGCTGCTCGCCGACGGCCTCCCGGTGACCGCCGTCGCGCACCGGTGCGGGTGGGCGTCGGCGAGCGCGTTCATCGACGTGTTCAGGCGGGCGTTCGGGTACACCCCTGGCCGCGCCTTTACATTGTAGATTCGCTACAATCGTTCCTTGTGAGCAAATCGAAAGGCAAATGAGCCGTGACACGTTAGTTGGAACATGGCCATGGTTATTGGCACTATCCAACTGTGCTGGCCTAGGTTCCGCCGCGCCGGTGGATGGTCGAGAGGCCACGAGATATGCCAAGCTGCCCGCAGTCTTCTCAAGCAGTGACCGCGCTGCTGGTTGACTGTGCTCATGCTGCTCAGGCCGTATTCGGCAGCCGGGGCGGCGTCAGTCGAGAGTCTCCTTTACGAGATCGAGGTAGGCGTGCCCGGCGGCGACACTGTCGGGCAGTCCGAGCGCCGCGAATCCGTCCAACAGCTGGCGTAGCGCGGCGAGGTGCTGCCGCCAGGAAGCGTCGGGTGCGTAGGGGCCTCCGAGGAACTCAATCATCCGGGCCGTCTCCGGTGAGCGGCGGGCGATCCGCTTGCCTGCAATCGGGACGAGCGCCAGCCGCAATGCTTGGTGTTCTGCGGGGCCCTTGGGCGTCGGCTGCTCGTGCTCGTCGGCGCTGAGATGCTCGGCGAAGGTGGCCGCGAGCCGGTCGAAGCCTCGCCGGTCGAAGATGACGGTGCTGTCGGTGGGCCAGCCCGCCTGGGAGATCGGGTGGATGTGCCAGTCGACCCAGAGCGGAAGTCCGTCCACGAGGTGCTGTCCGCTGACCGCCCTGGTGCCACGAGGGCCGTTGTGGCGGGCATCGAAGGCCGCCGTCAACATCCCCGGGCCGGAAGGGAGACGGCCGAGCACTGCGTAATTGTCGAGGTGCGCGTCGTCCACGACCACGAGCAGGTCAATGTCGCTCCAGTCGTCGGCCCGGCCCGCGCCGAGCGACCCGACCAGGGCGGCGCCAGCCACTTCGGGGTCGTCGTGGAGGCCGACGGTCGCGGCACTGAGCCAGCGGGACCGGATGCCGGCGAGGCGGGGAGCCGGCGGCACCTTGCTGCTTTCCGTGCTCATCAGGACACCTCAGCACCCTGGCGAAGCGGCGGCAACCCATTAAGATCCGCAGGGCCTGGGAGAAGGCCATCGGTTTTCCAAGCCGCCGCAGTGTCAACGGTCACTGAGTTCTCCCCGTAGGCGGCCTGGAGTTCTCCCCGCTGGCGGCCACGAAGGTCTCCCCAACGGCGGCCATTTATCTCCCCACCGTTGGTGCCGGTCTGGTTAGCTGAAGGGC
>NZ_JBQQBQ010000017.1:0-186485 GCF_052245915.1 Nonomuraea sp. 10N515B | reverse complement strand
GGGACTGCTTGGGGTCCTGCTGTGGTCCTGCCACCTGCTCCAACCTCTTCCAACGGGTGATCAAACTACCCGCGGCTGATAGGTGTTTCGGACCGGGACTGGTTCATTAGCTCTGACGCGGATGGCCTGGCTCAACGCGATCAATGACCAGGTGGCCGGGATCGGCGCGGTCATAGTGCCGGGCACCGTGCGCGACTCGCTGTTCATCCTGGACACCCTGCTGAATCTCGATGCTGGGCCGGTGCCGCCTCGCGAACTGGGGGATGCGCGGAGGTGGCACGGCGAACGTGGGCGACCGAGACCGCGCGGGGTCGGGTCGGACGTGAGGATGGCTGTCCGGTGGTGAAGGTCAGGGCACAGCGTGGCGCCGGCAAGAAGAACGCCCTCGGGAGCTACCAGCTAACGACTTCCGCGACTCGGCTTGTGGTCGCCGTGCTGCTTCCTCGGCCACATCGGGGAGGGCGCCTCCTTGCGAGGGTCGTACGGCTTGTACTTCGGCTCCCCATGAAGCATCGGCACGATGACGATCCGTTGCGTCTCCGCCTTTTCTAATTCCGCGACGATGTTGCGGATGCAGTGCATCAGCGCACCCGCAGCCGCAGCGAGAGACTTCAGACCGCCGTTGCTGCTCTCCATGAACACCACATGCCTGCCGGACCGCTGGATCGCCTTGCAGATCTCCGAGTCGTAGAGTTGCTGACTGTCGTTGGAGATGACGATGTCGAACCCGTACCGCTTGGCCTTGTCGAAGAGCTGCTGGTCCTTGATGCTCTTCCACTGCTTGTTGACGTGCGACATCTGGTGTCCACGCAGGAGCCAGGTCAGTGGCTCGGATAGCGGTTCAGGGACGTTCTCATCGAGAAGGATCTTCATTAACCGGCTCGGTCGCTCGGCCCTTGAACAGCGTACTTACTGACGTAGTCCGCGAACCGGTTAGCGGCGCGGGCTGCCTCGGCGTTGACCGACGGGAAGAACCCGGCGATGTCTTCGGCGGGGACGTCGTCGGCCATGAGCCCCGCTACCTGGTCGTAGCCGACCCGGGTGCCCTCGATCACGGGGAAGCCGCTTCGGATCTCGGGATCGACGACCACTCCTGGGACCGGCCGCTGGAAGGGCAAGACACGCCCCACACGGCCATCGAACTCTCCGAAGACGTCCACCATGCCCGCGAGCACGACGTTGCCCGGCTGGCGCAGCAGGTCGACGGCCTCATCGCCATCCACGAGGACAATGGTGTTCCCGCTGCGCACCAGCTTGTACTCCGACAGATGTTCAACCTTGCCCAGAGCTCGCAAGTTTTTGATCGACTTGCGGATGCTCTGCAACGAGGTCACATCCTTCTCGCGCAGGTAGGCGATGGACCGGAGTGCGACTACGTCCCTGTAGGAGTACAGGACCTTTTGAGGCATTTGATACTCGGGCGCGAACACGGGAGGCCGCCGTCTCCAGTGCCTCAGCTGGCCGACCGAGGCGCCAGAGAGCGCTGCAGCGAGCACGGTTGTGTACACCTCGGTGCTTCCCTCTCCTCGAGTGGCCCTGAGCTAGACATTAACGTCCGTGACTGGGTCTACATACGGCGACTTGCTTGAGCTTGGCCCGTGGGGGTTGGGAGTTCGAACAAGAGCCGCACGCGGTTCAAGCACAGCGTACCCAAAGTGTCACCCTACGTATGTAAGATCGCGGCAATCCTGATGCAGGCAGATGGGTCCCCATTTCGGGCCCGTAGATGCTTCGCGCGGCGCTGTCGAGGTTGACGTTGACGGCACCCTCGACATCGAGCATCTCCTCGAAGCTGGTGTAGCGGGCTACTCGCTCGACCCGGGTGAGGGCGTCGTCGCGGCCGCACACGAAGCGGATGTGGTCGCCGGCCTTGAGCGTGCGCAGGTTCGGCTACTGCACGCGGACCGGTGGCCGCTGGGACCGGAGATGACCCAAGTGCCGGGGATATCTGCCTGCCCTGTCAGCTAGAGCCGCTCCAAGCCGCTGGAACGAGGGTCCAGATGATGTCGGCTGAGGTGGAACCCGTGTTGCGCCAGTTGTGTGGTTCGCGACCCGAGAAGGTCAGAGTGTCGCCGGCGGCCATGACGACTGTGCGATTCGTGAAGAGTACTTCGAGCTCACCTGCCAGCACGTGCAGCACCTCCACGTCGCAGTTGATCGTGTAGAGGTCGTCGCCTCCGCTGGCGCCGACGTCGAGGAAGGAGCGCAGCACCTGCACGCGCGATTGGCTGCGCGGCGTAAGCATGCGCTCGACGAGGCCACGCCCACCCAAGTTGATGCGCGGGGCGTCCTCGATGTGCACGACCTCGGTGTCCGGCTCCTCGAACAGGTACGCGGTCGCCGAGAGCCTGAAGCCGAACGGACTGTATGGCCGCTGGCAGTGGCGCGGTGTCGTCGCGTACGTGATCGGAATTCTCGTCGTGATCCCGTTCGTCTCGATCAGCTTCTTCGTGGGACCCATCGCCGAGCGCATGGGCGGCGCCGACTTCTCGTTCGCAGTCGGACTCGTCGTTTCCGGCGGCCTGTACCTGCTGTTCTCGCGGAACCTCGACATGACCGCCGAAGCAGCGGTGCGAGAGACGAACGAGGTGGAGTTGGAGGGATCACTACAGTGAGCCGCGCCTCGCTCGCTCAACCGCCCCGGCATGTCACCGTCGCATGCTGCCAGCTCGAACCGGTACTCGGCGCCGCGGATCAGACGCGGCGGCGGATCCGCGCCGCCGTGCTCGAGGCCGCCGCCCGCGGCGCGCAGATCGTCGTGCTGCCCGAGCTGGCGAACTCCGGCTACATGTTTAACGACCTCGACGAGCTGCGGAGCGCGGCCGAGCCGCTGGATGGCGCGACGATCCGTGAGTTGAGGGCGCTCGCATCCGCGCACGGGCTGGTCGTGGTCAGCGGATTCGCCGAGCTCGACGGCGTGGACGCGTACAACACTGCCCTGCTTATCGACGAGACCGGTCTGCGCGCCACATACCGCAAGGCGCACCTGTGGAATGGCGAGAAGAGCTGCGGTTTCACGCCCGGCTCCGACCGCCCGCCCGTGATCGACACGCCGCACGGGCGTATCGGCATGATGATCTGCTACGACCTCGAGTTCCCGGAGTGGGTGCGGCTCGTCGCACTCGCCGGAGCCGAAGTACTGTGCGGGCCGGTCAACTGGCCGCTGTACCCGCGGCCGCAAGGCGAGCGGCCGGGGGAGATCGTACGTGTGCAGGCGAATGCCGCCATCAACCGCATGTTCGTCGCGGTCGCAGACCGCGCGGGCACCGAGCGCGGGCAGAAGTGGCTCGGCGGCAGCGTCATCGTCGACGTGGACGGTTACCCCGTGACGCAGCTGCGCCTCGGTGAGGAGGCTCTCATCACGGCGACGGTCGACCTCGCGCAGGCGCGCGACAAATCAATCAGCATGCTCAACGACGTTCACGCGGACCGGCGCCCCGAACTGTGCGTCGAATCGGAGAAATCAGGACGCAGACCACCGTCGCTGTCCTTGCCGCCGTAGCCTTGACAAGATCGGCTAGGCCGTGTCTTCAACGTGGGTCTGTGAGCGACGTTTACGCCCAGTGAGCGGTGCTCGAACCGCTGCTGCCGTCTGGGCGAGGCCGGGCCGCCCGCCGGTTATCCTCGACGGCGGTTGATCGACGGGGTGCGCTGGCGGGTACGAGTCGGTGCGCCCTGGCGGGATGTTCCGACATCTGGTGTCCACGCAGGAGCCAGGTCAGGGGCCCGGACGGCGCCCCGATGCCGCCCAACGCCGCGAACGCGCCCGCGTCCGAAGCGAGAAAGGCATCCGCTGGGGCGGCCGACCGCTCAGCCCTGCAGCCTGCCTCAAGCTCCGCGCCGTGCAGGCCAACGGCGACCTCGACGCGTACTTCCGCTTCCACCTCGCGCGTGAGCACGAGCGCATCCATCACACCCACCACCAGGACAGATACCACCTCATAGCCTGACAGCCCGGCTCCTTGAGGAAGAGCAGCACCCCTCGGCTTAGGCACCGTCCGGCAGTAGGGCCAGGAGCTGTTTGGTATGGGTGGGCAGCTCCACGTCTGCAAGGCCTGTTATGAGGTCCCTCAGCGGCACGAGCTGATCGACCAGGACTGTGCCGTTGGATAGGAGGAGGGTGGGCACCGGTGTGCCGAGTTCGGCCTCGCTCAGCGCTGGCCCGCCGAGTGCGCAGAGGGCGTCCCCTTGGAGGCGGACGCGCTCCCGAAGGCCCGCGTTGCCGCCCGCGCGCGCTATGACGCGTTCGATGGTCCAGGTGTCCTGGGCTATGCGGTTGTCGTAGGTGGCGTTCGTTGCCGAGGCGACGGAGGCGGCGGCGGCGATGGTAGTGGCAGTGACAATGGCGACGTGCGCCAGAATCTGGTCGGCGTTCCACTCACCGGCCGGCGGGGCGGGACTGGTGTCACCAGAGTCGGCCAGTGTGGCCGCAGCGTCCAGCAAGGCACGGTAAGCGTTCCGGAGCGGGGTGGTGTCCAGCACTTCCTTCTTCTTTCTGTGGTCGTGCACGGCGTGAATATGGCAAGGGCTGCGGGCGGCTGCCTTCTCAGGCGTGCGCCCGATACATCTCCCATGGCGCTTGCGGGAGGACCTCACCGGTCTCAAGTAGCGACTTAAGGTTCGCCAGCACGGCCGGCCATCCGTGCGCGATCCCGTTGAGCATCGCCTGGTTGGGCAGGTTCTCGTGGGTCACGGTGAGACGGACGATGTCATGGTGCGGTTCGATGAGGAAGGTGACGACCGATGATTCTCTCGACGGTTCGGTGCCAGGGGCATCGTCGAAGGTGACGACGAGGCGTGTCTGGGATTCGGCCTCGATCACGTGACCGGCGACATCGACGACGCCTGATCCGTCGACGCGCCGGTGCTCCCAGGTCGAGCCCGGCCGCCAGTCCGAAACGTTGGCGTGTCCCCAGTAGCGCGCCGTCAAGTCCGTGTTCGTCAGGGCTTGCCACACCTGCTCCGCGCTTGCGCGGATGTAGGTGACATAGACGTAGGTCGGCACGGACGTAGGTTCGTTGGTCATGGCGTACTCCTCTGCTTGGTTCTTGATGGCACTGATCGCTTGCAGACGGGGCCTGTCGAACTCTGAGATCCAGCGCTCTTGGATCTCGTGGATCGGTGCCGGGTTGAGGTAGTGGAGCCGTTCCCGACCACGCCGTATGACGGTGACGAGGTCGGCCTGCTCAAGGATGTCCAGATGCTGTGTCGCCGACTGGCGCGCCATGTTCAGGCGTTCGCACAGCTCGCGCAGCGTCTGGCCGTTGTGCTCGCGCAGTCGGTCGAGCAGGAGGCGCCGAGTGGGGTCGGCCAGCGCTTTGAAGACGAGATCGACGGTTGTCGCTTCGAGCATCACGCCGACCATTATGCAGGTATTTACCTGCCTATTGTCAAAGAGTGCGGTGAAAGCCAGCCTTGCGATCAACCAGCCGAACCCACAATTGCCCAGCTCACGGGCTCACTCAGCCGGACCTGCACCCGGAGGAGATTGCAGAACTCCGCCCGCCGCGGCGCCCACTGCTCGGGCGTGTACAGGGTAGGTGGCCGGATCGGCGTAGCGGCGCGAGCCGGGCACGACACTTATCTTGGACAATCGGGCGAAGCAGCTCAGTCACCCAGAGTTCGATCACGAACCGGACGCCGGGTGTGAGGTGGCGGGCAGCATTATGGAAGCACGCGACCTGCTCGGCTTGGGTGAGCATGTTGGAGATCGTGTATTAGATGAGGTAGCCGAGTGTGTACGTCCCCGGAGCGATGGTGGCCGCCATGTCGCCGACGATCACAGATGATCATTCTCCCGGCAGGGCGCGCACAGCGGGTCGATGGTCCATCATGGAGTGTCATCGGCCCGCGCGGCTTCAAGCCCCGGGACAGCCGGAACCACTATGAGGAATCATGCGGACCATTTTCGAGCCGGACCAGGAGGAGGAGTTCGAGGCGGCCAAGGATCTGCTGATCCGCCGCTGCCTGGACTGGGCCGGGGACCGCGGACTGGCCGCCGACGGCTTGGTGCTGACGGCGGCCTTGGATTCTCGCCATCGCAGCAGAGACGGGCGGCTGGCCTTCTGGGATGCCGCGCAGGTGCGGCGGTTCCTGCTGGAGTGGATCCCCCGGTACGTCGCCGCACCCCGGGAGGACCTCGACGCCGCCCCGGAAAGCCTGATCACGCTGCTGCGTTATCTCGACGCGACCGGCATTCGCGACCCACGCGGCGCCACGACGGACGCGTTGGAGAAGGCCGTGGCCGAGGCTGTGAAGGAATATCCGGCGGCATTGGAGGACCCGCACCGCCAAGGGCTGGCGAGGTTCTGGGCGCAGGTGGCCATCGACAACGGTGTCGACCCGAGCGACCACAAGGCCCTGACGAAGTTCCAGCGTGACGTCGACGCGGGGCGGGTGGCGTACGACGCGGACGTGCTCGACAAGGTGGTGGAGGCACGTTTCTTCGGAATCGGGCCCGACGAAGAGCGGGCGTTCCCCCAGCCGCCCATCGTCCTGCCGCCCGCGCCGGAGATCGCCGCCGCCGCGGCGCGAAGCGAGACCGTACGGAGGCTGGCGGCGCTGGCCGACTGGGCCGGAGCGGAGGGCCGGCCACTGACCACCGCCGGAAACCTCCGCGTGGCCGACGCCCGCGTGCTGGCCGAGCTCCTCGGCACCGGTGAACAGGACCTCAAGGTCCGCAGCGCCACACACATGCCCAAAGTGCACCTCCTCGTCGAATGGGCGAAGGCCGCCCGCCTGGTCCGCGTGAGCAAAGGTCGCCTCCTGCGGGTGGCCAAGGCCGCACCCCTGCTGCGTGACCCGGAACGGTTGTGGTCGCGGGCCTTCGAGGTCTTCTTCGACCTCGGCCCGGTGATCGGCGCCTCCGACTCGGGATGGGACGTCCAGTCGCTGCTGGCGGAGGTCTTCGACGACGTGATGGCGGACGTACTGAACAGCGTGTACGGCCTCTCGGACCGGGTTCCCGTGGTCCGCCTCCAGGAGACGGTCTGGCTGGCCTGCCACGAATACCTACAGCTGGACGATCGGCCGTACGACCTGTGGCGGCGGAAGGTCGACCAGGACCTCGTCGTGGCGCTGGAGGCGCTGGCCGGCCTCGGCGCCGTCGAGCTGAGCCACGGCGTCGCCGACGCGCTCTACCTCAGCGACCTGGGCGATGACGACGAAGAGCAGCCCTTGCCACCCGAAGCGCGGACCCGGCTGCGTGCCATCCTCACCGCGCCGGGCCTGCTCGTGAGCCTGACGCCGCTCGGCATGCGGGGCGTGCGCGAGCGGATGCTCGCCGAGGGCCGGGACGCACCGCTCGTGGGAGAGCTGGCGGAGGCCGCGCCGGGCGAGCTGCTCGGCGTGCTCGCGGAGCACTATCCGCCGGAGGAGGCCGCGACGGAGCTGGAGGGCTGGCTCGCGGCACACGGCGGGGACGTCGAGCCGTTGCTGGACGCCATACGGGCCTGCCCGTTCCGCACCCGCGCGTCCGCCATGCTCACCACTCTCGTGGGGGCCCATCCCGACGGCCGGTCGCTCCTCGCGGGCATGCGCGGAGACCGCGTGCTCGGCCCCATCGCCATCACCCTGCTGCACGACGCCGGAGCCGTGGGACCCGGCGATCTGTCCTCGTCAGAGCAACTCCTGCTCATGACTGAAGGCCTGCTCAACCTGCTGGAGCTGGCCGGTCCTGAGGAGGTCGTGACGCAGCTCGGCCAGATGGCGGGCAGGGAGGCGCCACAGATCATCGAGGTGGTGACGCAATCCGGTCATCCCGCCACGGTCGGCATGGAGGAGCTACGCAAGCTGGTGGCCGAGCCGATGCGTGCTCGTTCCCACACGCTCCGCTTCATCGAGGGACCTCGGCCGGGCGCGCGCGGCCGCCGTTCCGGTCACGGCAGGAAACACAGGCGCTGACCTCAGGATCAAGACGCTGCCAGGACCGTTGAGCCCCGGTTTCTCCCTGGCCCGGGCAGCTGAGCCCAGCGGCCCTCCAGGACGGGAAGGGCGAGCGCCGGGACCCCGCGAGCGCTTCCGCCCGTACACAGGGGGACCGACGGACCGGCGCGGCTGTCACCCAGTCAGGCGGTGCCGGCGTCGGCCAGGCTGACGTGACCTGCGATCAGGCGCCATTCTCCGCCACTCCGCACCCAGGTACGGGTGTAGCGCACCTGGGCGTGGAACCGCTCGCCGTTCATGACACCTTCCAGCGTGCCGAGGAACCACGTCACGCCGGTGTCCCCGGCGACGAGCACCTTCAGGTCCTCCTCCTCGACCCGCGTCATGGACTGCCGGCCGGATCGGTGTATCTCCAGATCGTCCTGCTTGGTGTAGTGCCGGCCGTCCGGTCCGGTGAACACCAGCCGGTCGTCGATCAACCGGTCCAGCTCCGCCACGTCAGAGGTCAACTGGGCCGCCTGCAGGCGCTGCTCGGCGGCGCGTAGCGCCTCGGCGGCAGCGGCGTCCGTACCACCGGACTGCTGCTCGGCGCGGGACGTTTCTGACATGAGCCCACCATAGCGAGGCCGACCGGATCACACGCACCGCTGGTCAGGGCGGTGTCACGGTGGCGGGTCGGCTGCGTCTGAGCGGTTCGCTTCTAACGACCCCCTCGGGTCGGCTTGTGGTCGCCGTGCTGCTTCCTCGGCCACATCGGAGGGGGAGCCTCTTTGTGGGGGTCGTACGGCTTGTACTTCGGCCGCCCATGCAGCATCGGCACGATGACGATCCGTTGCGTCTCCGCCTTCTTTAAGAAGTCCGACAAAATGATCCAAGGACCGTGCTTAGTACAGTCGAGATCGTTGATCTCGGCGTTGGTCGCCCAAGCGCATTACGCGAACCACCTGATCGCCTGCCCGTGGGATCGGGTCCAGGCGAGCGGCGTCCCGTCCAGCGCGAGCACGTTGTACAGCGCCTCGCCCGGCGGCATCGGGAGCGTATGGTAGGGCAGCACGTCCGGGGCCTCGTTCGCGATCCAGTGTCCGGGTAGCCCGCGTACCACCTCGGCGAACGCCACCCGTCGCGGCGTCGGCACGTGGTACAGCACCGAGCTGTGGAACACCACCAGTGTCGCGTCGGGTGGGGACTGCGCAGCCAGTGCCGGCAGGTCGTCTACCAGGTCGCCCCGTACGAGCAGTGGCGGGTCGGCTGCGACGACGGCCGCCGCCGCCCGTAGTCTGGCGCGGCGATGCGTGTGTTCCGGCCAGATGAGGGCGTCGAGCCATGCGAGATCCGCGGGGTCGGTCACATCTAGCGGGTTCAGGTCCAGGCCGGCCCGCCACACCACCTGGGGCAGGCCGGTCGGTGGCGCCATATTAGTGGCCGTGCAGGCAAGGACCGGGTCGCCGGAGCCGACCAGGTGATCGCCGTAGCGGTAGGCGTAGCGGTCGGGGTAGAGGCACAGCCCGGCGGACGCGCCGACCTCCAACAGCGCGAGCGGCTGTGGCAGCGCCGTGAGCACTGGCAGCAGGACGGCACACCGTCCGGCCTCGTTCGTTTGCGTGGCCCGTGTGCGCATCTCCGCCTCGATCACCGGCCAGTTCGCCACCGTGTAATCATGGAACGCGGCTGGATCCTCGACCGGCCCGCCGAGCAACCGGACTACGCCGAACAGCAGGTTCGGCTGCCGCTTGGCCGGCGGAAGCACGGCGAGCAAGGCCAGGAGCTCGCGATCCCGCGTCACCGCAGATGCCAGGCGCTCGTACGCGGGCGACACGCCGTGCGCCTCGCGCGCGGCGAAGTCGGCGTAGATCGCAGCGATCGTCATATGTCGATGATCGCAGTGAACTCCTTCCGCACTCGCATCCACAGGCTGGGGTCGTTGCTCATGAACCCGGCCGACGCTATGCGCTGACTGCGTTGTTTCGCGTCAGGATGGCCACGATGGCCTGCTCTTTGAGCTCGCGGAGCGAACTCGTGGGGAGCCGTGCCGCCGCGGAGGCGGGCGATGAAGTCGCTGGGACCGATGCCGTTCGCCCCTGCCGCCGGAGAAGACCCCGGAGGAACGGGTTCTCTTGCCCCTGGTAGAGCTCTTCGGGGTGTGATGCGAACGAGCCGATGGCCGACCCCGATCGCCGAGGTCCGTATGGCGTCGTGCCGAGCGGGGTGTCAGGCCGGGTCGGCGACTGCCGGTGACGGTCCCACGAGCGTCAGCGCGTCGGCCAGCGTGGATAGGAACGGGCCGGGCCAGTCGTCTTCGCGCGTGTGGGCGTCGTTGTCGGCCCAGTCTGCGGCGCGGAGCATGAACGCCTGCATGCCGCAGTTGGATGCGCCGGTGAGTTCGTTTCCTCCGCCGTCGCCGATGTAGAGGCAGTCCTGCGGGGCGGCATCGAGGCGGTGCGCGATGAGGCGGAAGAGTTCTGGGTCGGGTTTGCGGCGGCCCTCCTCACAGGAGAGCACGCGGGCATCGACCAGCTCGGCCACTGGCAGCTGTGTCCAGGCCTGGGCCAGTTCCGCGGTGCAGTCGCTCAGCACACCGACGCGTAGTCCCCGGGCGCGTAGTCCGGTCATCGTCGAGGCCGCGTCGTCGCGCAGAATGAACAACTCTTGTTGTGCCGCCATTCTTGCGGCGCAGGCGGCTGCGAGGGCTTCGTCGCTCGGATCGACTCCGTTGCGGAGTGCGAGCGTGCGGAAGGTCGCCGACAGGTCGCCCAGGCTTCCCATCGCGCGTTCGGGAAAGGAACTGTCCAAAGCCGCTCGCCACGTGTGGGCAGGGATGCCGAGGGGAGCCGCGCTTCGTGCGGCGTGGTCGTCCCAGACGTTCGTCGGCGTGCTGGGGGTGAGGGCAGGGCCCCGGCAAAGTCGGTTGAACGGCTCGTGATCACGTGAGGCCGAGGAGGGTCAGAGGGCGGGTGGCGTCACGGGAGAGGTGTCGGATGGCTTGGGCGAGGTTGGTCGCTCCGGTCAGACGCAGGGTGCCGATGGCGAGGTTGCGCAGGGCGGCCATGTTGCGAGGTGCGTTGCCGGTGCGGGCTTGGGAGTGGTCTTCGCCGTAGGTGACGTCGCGGACGTAGTGGAGCCGGTTTTCGATGCTCCAGTGGCCGCGGATCCAGGCGGCGAGCTCGGTGGGGCCGGCCTGCCAGGTGGGCAGGCTGGTGATGGCGTAGACGGTCACGGTCCGCCACTTGCCCTGATTCAGGTCCCTGACCTGGCGTTTGATCTGGATGGCTTGGAGCGCGTGCGGGAAGAGCAGGCCGGCTTTGACGGTGAGCACCTTCAGCGTGCGGCGTTCTTCGCGGCCGTGTCCGCGATCGCGCTGCCGGTCTGCGATGGGAACCTGTTTCCACAACAGCCGTTTGAGCTGGGTGTGCAGGGTGGGCTGGTTCTTCTTGACGATCAGGATGTAGTGGGCGTTCTTCTCGGCCACGAGAAAGGTGGCGTGCTCGCGCTGGGTGTGCAGGGCGTCGGCGGTGAGGACGCATCCGTCCAGGTCAAGGCCTGCTAGCAGGGGCCGGAAGCGGGTGATCTCGTTCGTTTTGCCGTCCACCTCGGTCTGGGCCAGCACCACGCCGGAGGTGTGATCGAAGGCGGCCAGCAGGTGTACGGTGCTGTGGTCGGACAGGCGAGCACCGCGTAGCGCCTTGCCATCCACCGCGATGGCCTGACGTTGCCGGCCGCGCCCGGATGACGGGGCGCTCTCGGCTTGCATCCGCAGGCGGGCAGTCAGCCACCTGGTGAGGATCGCATCGAACATGTCGGCGTCGACGATCTCCAGCAACCGGCGGATCGTCGCCTCGTGTGGTGGCCGATGAGCTCCGATCATGGGGTCGTGTCTGACCTCCAATGCAGCCTGGACCTGGATCGGAGCATCAGCGATCCATTCGCCGATCGCGGTGAAGGATCGCGCTCCGGCCAGGACCGCCGCCGCGGCCACCGCCAGTATCGAAGCCAGCGCGTGTCGGATCCCGCGTCGATCGCGTGGATCGGGAACCTGTCGTAAGTGATCCAGCAGGCTGGCGTACTCGGCGATTACGACGGGCATGGAGTCGCAGGCCGCTTCGGCCAGTTGGTCCAGGACAGGGTTGATCGGCAATGATGAGGGGGCAGGCACGGCCTTCTCTGATCATTTGGCGTAGAGACCCTCATGATCTCGAAGATCGTGCCTGCTCGCTTACCCGGACGGGCTCGCGCTCGTCACCCCGCGAACCGGACATCGCATCCCTCAACGCCACTATGCCGAGGCCCTGGGGGTGAGGGTCCCGAAGAAGTCGAAGATGACAGCGGTGGTGGGCATGATCAGGACTTTAACGTCCGTGCAGACGGCGATCGTTGGTCAGGCGCCCCACCAGCGCACCCGGGTTGCTGCGCATTTCGCCCGGTAATGCGTGCCCTCGTCGAAACGTAAGTTGATTTTGCGGGTGAGTAGCAGCAGCGTTTGTCGGTCAGTTGTCCTGTGACATCGGACCTTGAGCTCGTGCCATCGTGGTTTGAGCGGGTCAGGGGCTGGTTGTGGTGGACAGTGCGGCATGCGCCCCAAGCCGCCTGCGTGGCGGCCGATGACCCTTACGCGAATCTGTCCCACTATCGTCCTACTAGATCGACAACAACAGCGCCAAGGATACGACCGTGGAGGATGGCCGATGGCGCGCCGTACAGACAAGGAACCGTATGACCACCACCGCGCTCATCGTCGGCGACCTGCAGGCGGGCATCGTGGACAACTACCCCTTCGCCGCCGGCGTGCTCCCCGTCGTGGAAAAGGTTCTCCCCGCGGCCAGAGCCTCCGGAATCCCGGTGATCTTCATCCGTTTCGGGCTCCGGGCCTCAGGCCTTGATGTGGCAGCGGGAAACAAGTTGATCAGCGGCCTGCACGGGGCGGGGACGCTGTTTCACGAAGAATCCCCCGAGACGCTCGTGCACCCGCGCATCGCGCCGTTGCCGGGCGAGGCCGTCGTCCTCAAGCGTCGCGCCAGCGCCTTCGCGGCGACCGACCTCGATCGGCTCCTGCGCGCCCAGCACATCGACTCGATCGTGCTGACCGGTGTCGCGACCGGGGCGATGATCGCCGCTACCCTCTACGACGCCTCCGACCGCGACTACCACGTGACCGTGCTCAGCGACGCCTGCGCCGACGGGGAACCGGACGTGCACGACTTCCTGATCAACCGCGTCTTCCCGGCCAGGGGTGCTGACGTTCTTACAGGCCACGAGTGGACCGCCCGCCTGTGACCAGCCGTCAGCATTGAAGATCTGAGCCATGCCCGCGATGAGACGGCGCACTTGACCGCTTAGCCCTCGATGACAACAGCTCAAGGTTCGATGTCCCGGGACATCAGTTTCGACAGCGCCTCGCCTCCGTGCGCGCCAGAAATGTCGGTGAGAAGCAGCAGCACCCAAGGGCTGTCGGTGTGTGGGGGCGCGCCCGGCGTGGGTCTTGTCTGGACAGGGCGGACCGCGGCCCGTTCGCCGTGGGTAGTCGCCCGTTTGGATGGCAGTCCGGTGCTGGAGCGTAGGCCTATTTCACGGCCTTGCTGTCGTGTTGTCTGCGGTACCTGCCGGGCGACACCCCGAACTCCCGCTTGAACGCCTTGGCGAAGGCGAACTCCGAGGAGTAGCCGCCACATTCGGCGACGACGCGCAGCGGGGCGTCGCTGGTGGCCAGAAGCCGGCTGGCAACGGTCATGCGCCACCAGGTCAGGTAGGTCAGGGGCGGCTGGCCCACGACCGTCGTGAACCGTCGCGCGAAGGCCGCGCGCGACAGGCTGGCACGCGCGCCGAGTTCCTCCACGGTCCATGGGCGGGCGGGGTCGCGGTGGAGGGCGTGCAGGGCGTCGGCTATCGCTGGGTCGGCCAGCGCGGCAGCCCAGCCGGTGGCCGCCTGCTCGGCGTGCTCGTGCAGCCAGGTGCGCAGGATGTAGAGCAGCAGCGAGTCGAGCAGCGCCGGCACCAGCGCGTCAGAGCCGGGCGCGGGCCGCTCCAACTCGGCGCCCAGCAGATCCACGGCGGCGCGCAGCGCAGGGTGCGTGCCGATTCTGGCCGGTAGGTGGACGACGTCAGGGAGTCCGGTGAGCAGCGGGTGTGCCCGCACCCGGCTGAGCCGGTAAGCGCCGCACAGCATGAGCGTTGCCGGGCCCGTGCCTTGCGGCGTCTCCTCGCTCAGCACCCAATTGCCGTCCTGGTCCTGGATGACGTCGACCAGCGGCGTCGCGGGATCGTCCGCGATCGCGTGCCCGCGTCCGTGCGCGAGGAACACCACGTCGCCAGGGGCGAGCGGGATCGGATCCCGCCCGGGCGACAGGAGCCAGCAGGAGCCTTGCAGGATGACGTGGCAGCCGGCCCCCTCGGAGGGGGCGAACCGCATGCCCCATGGCGCGGACATGAGCGTGCGCGAGGAATGGGGGACGCCGGTGCGCATGGCGGTGATCGCGTCGCTGAGCACGTCCATGCGGCTGATCATAGCCCGATATCCATTGATGAAGACGATCAGACAGAAATGAAAGATTTTGCGGCATGGAGAGTCTCATACGCCGATCATTAGCGTCTACCTCATGGCAAACCACGCACGAGCGGTGCTCTTCCATGAACTTGGCGGCCCTGACGTCCTGAAGATCGAGGAGGTCCAGCTCGCCGACCCGGGCCCCGGTGAGGTCCATGTCCGGATCGACGCCATCGGGCTCAACCGCGCAGAGGCGCTCTTCCGCGCCGGCTCCTACTACTACCAGCCCGCCCTTCCCGGCTCCCGGCTGGGCTTCGAAGCAGCCGGCATGGTCGAGGCGGTCAGCCCCGATGTCGCGGGCTTCGCGCCCGGCGATGCGGTCAGCATCATCAGCGATCAGGAAATGTCACGCCACGGCGTCTACGCAGATCGCGTCAACGTCCCGGCGCAGTCCCTCCTACCCCGGCCCGCCCCGGTCGACGCGATCACCGGCGCCGCCCTGTGGACCACGTACCTGACCGCCTATGGCGCCCTGGTGGAAGTGGGCCGCACGAACCCCGGCGACAGCGTCGTCATCACCGCCGCGTCCAGCAGCGTCGGGCTCGCGGCCATCCAGATCGCCAACCACCTCGGTGCCGTTCCCATCGCCGTCACCCGGACCGCCGCCAAGTCCACGCGGCTGCTTCAGTCCGGCGCCGCCCATGTCATCGCCGCCGACGAAGGCGACCTCGTCAGCCGAGTGCACGCCGTCACCGGCGGCAAGGGGGCGAGGATCGTCTTCGACGCCGTCGGAGGGCCTGGCCTGAGCGAACTCGCCGAGACCGTAGCGGCCGACGGCCTGCTGATCGTCTACGGCTGGCTCGATCCCAGACCCGCACCTTTGCCCATGAACTGGCCCGTCACCGTCCACGGCTTCAACGTCGACCTCATCACCGCCGACCCCGACCGCATGAGCCGCGCCCGAGCGTTCATCGAGGCCGGACTCCGCACCGGCACGCTGAAGCCCGCCATAGACCGTACCTTCGACCTGGCGGACATCGTAGAGGCACACCGCCACCTGGAATCGAACACCCAAATCGGCAAGGTCGTCGTAACTGTCCAGCACTGAGTGATGGAACGGTCGGGGCCGGCGATGAAGCCGTCCAGGAACCAAGCCCAAGGGCGCTGTCACTTCTCAGCGACATCAGCATCACAGAAAAACGATCGCTGTCACGACAGACCGACAAACGCTGTCACCACCACCAACCAGGGATCTTCTCCGATCACAGCCCTAGGCTGGGCGAACGAACCGCTCCAGAGGTATCACGGCGATCGGTACGAGCTCTACCAGGAACTCTGGCAGGACCAGTCCGGGTACCTGGATCAACACGCTGGCGGGGGCGGAGCCAGGTGAGAAATGCCGGGATCGTACTTGCTGGATCGTCGGCAGATCCTCCCGGCGCAGAAAGTAGATCGTCATCGAGACGATGTCGTCCAGCCGGCCGCCGACGGCGGCGAGGATGCGGCGGATGTTGTCAATGCTCTTCTCCATCTGCGCCTCAATGTCACCCGCGCCGATCACCTCGCCGTGCTCGTCCCAGGCGACCTGTCCGGTGACGTGGACAACCTCTCCCGCGCCCTGGATGACGCCCTGTGAGAACGCCCGCCCGTTCGGCGCCCAGATTCCCGAAGGGTTGAAGCCGTCTGCCATGTGACTCCTCGTACTGATGGGACGCATGCCCGACCAGCCCTACTCCATCATGATGTTTCAGGACAGGCTGCGGTCGAATCGCGTTCGTCTCAAGCGCGATGGGTGCCCTTCGTGATCTGCTGAAGTATGGATGTGTAGTTCTGGAAGGCGTCGCGCCCTTCGTCGGTCAATGCCAGCCAGGTTCGGGGGCGTTTGCCGACGAAGCCTTTCGTCGCCCGCACGTAGCCTGCCTTCTCCAGCGTGTTGATGTGCTTGGACAGCAGCGAGTCGCTGACCTCGATCGTGTCCCTCAAGAAGCCGAACTCAACCGTTTCCGCCGCCGCGAGCATTGCCATGATGGATAGCCGCACCGGGGCGTGGATGATCTCGTCGAGCGCGTGCCGTGGATGGCTCACCGGTCCTCCGCGGAGCGGAATATGCGCACCGCGCCATACAGCAGAGGGGCGCCTGCGGTCAGTGCGACCAGTACATCGGCCACCGCCCACAGCGGGCCCGGGTTCTGCGGGTGCAGGAACATGTTGTAGAGCGCCCCGATCACCGTCGTCCCCACAAAGGCATAGGTGACGGAGCTCGAGAGCCGGGACTGCAACCGACCGTAGACCCGCTGGCGGGCCATATAGAGAGCACCGGCCACGACAAGGGCAGCAGGTACCCAGATGGCGTAGTCCTTGATCGCTTCGGGGCCGAGCAGCGTGGTCAGCCAGTAGGCAGTGTTCCCGAGCCACATCCCTAGGAAGAACCGCGCGCCCCGGAGGCTGGACTTCCGTACCGCACCCTGCGCGCGGTCCACCTCACGAAGGGCGGCTTCCGCTGACAAGTCGTCATGCCCCGTCATGTTTCCTCCTGCTCATCTACTTGACTAATCGTAGAGTACTCAACTGTCGTTCAAGTGTCGAGGGATGAATGAGTAACCCTGGTGGACCGCGCTGTCAGCTGGACCGGCCGCAGTTCCTCCCGCACCGGATCACCACACCATCGACACGATGGCTTCGACAGCGTGGTGTTTTGCCCCCCACCCTCGCGTCGCGGTGTGTGATTAGGGGACGGTTGTGCCCCAGTGGGGGTATCCATCGACTCGCGGCAGATCCGTGCACGACCGATGAGATCGGCGCCGCGGGTCGGTCGTACCCAACGACGACCCAGCGCGAAGGGAACTGCGATCATGAAACTGACGACCGTCACCAACGTCTCCGTCGACGGAGTGACGCAGGGACATCGACGGATTGATGCAGGGACCCGGCGCGAAGTCGGCGCGCCGGACGAGGATGGCAGCGGCGGATTCGAGCGCTTCGGATGGGCCCCGCCACTGCTCGACGATGAGGCCTCGACGTTCATCAGCCAGGCCTTCCAGCGAGCCGACGCGTTCCTGTTCGGGCGGCGGACCTACGAGATCTTCGCCGGCTCTTGGGGAGCAGGCATGGATCCGGGAAACCCCGTCGGAGAGGCGTTGAACACGCGGCCCAAGTACGTCGCCTCGACCACGCTCACCGACCCGCAATGGGCGGACACGACCGTCCTGTCCGGTGACATCGCGGGCGCCATCGGCGAGCTGAGAGCCATCAAGCCGGGCGGTGAGCTGCAAGTGTGGGGCAGCGGCACCCTGATCCGCTGGCTGCTCAACCACCGGCTGGTCGACCAGGTCGTACTGCTCACCTATCCCGTGGTCGTCGGCCAGGGCACGCGGCTCTTTCCCGCCACCGGCCCGGACATAGGACTCGAGCTGGTCGACTTGCAGTCCACCCCGAAGGGGCTGACGATCCAGACCTACCGCACCACCGGTCGCCCGCAGTACGAGACCGCCACGACCTGAATGAGGGGAGAACCCGGGCGTCCGGACTATCCCCGCACCAGCTGATAGGCCCAGGTCCTGAGTTAGAGAGACCAAAGAAGCCCAGCGCAACTGGCCAGGTCGGTGAGGAAGTCGTCGAGGTGCGGAGCGAGCGGGTGGGCGCGGCCGAGTTGCTCGGCGATGACCGGATCCATCGCGACGCCCTCTCTGATCCGCCGGGTTGCCAGATAACCGAGAAACGAAGCCTGCGTGTCGAACGACGGCCGCCCCAGCTCACGCCCGGCCAGTGATCGCCATCTTGCCAGATAACGAAGGTTCTCCCGGGACGCACTGCGACGCCGCAGCTACCAGAGGCTCCGCCTGCATCGGCCCGCCGGATAGCGGTAACCCCGCCCGCCCTGGCTCGCTAACGCCACTGGCCGTTCGGTCTCATGCCCGTGGCGGCACCATCTCGGGCGGTGCCTACCGCCGCACCCGCCCCCGGGGTTCGCCGAGTGGCGGCCTCGCGAGGCGTCGGCGCTGCTGGTCGAGCAGATGCATGCGGTGCTGCAGGCTCCACCCTGGACCTGGCGGCGTTCCCGGGCGTTTGGGCGCGCGGCTCGGGGAGGTCAAGATTTCCGGCGTCGAGCGGTCGATTTCCTGGCTCGTCGTTCGTCTTACTGCGTGACTATCCGGTGGGTTGCTCATGGGTATGAGCGCCCAATCACATGAGGAGTACACAATGAAGTTCGTAGAAGCCGCCGAGGCCGCCGACGAAACGACGATGCAGTCGATGCTGGCCGCCGATCCCGGGCTGCGCGATCGGCACGCGGATCTGGTTACGCGGATGTCCGAGGCGCGCAACTGGTCAGCGGTCCGGCTGCTGGTCGATCTTGGTTTCGGCGTCAACGGCGTCGCCTCCGACGGCGCCACCGCCTTGCACTATGCGGCGGCAGCGGGCGAGCTTTCGATCGCGCGCCTGCTGGTCGAGCACGGTGCCGACCACACCGCCCGCGAACCCCAGTTCAACGCGCAGCCGGCGGGCTGGGCGCAGTACTTCAAAAAGCGGGAAACCCAGAAGTATCTCGAATCCCTGGCCTGATGCCGCGCCGCCCGGTCACGCGGTATCAGGCCCCAGCTCGTAGGCTCCGCCGGGACCTGGCGGCGTTCCCGATCGGGTGTTTGGGCGCGCGGCTCGGGGGAGGTCAAGATTTCCGTCGTCGAGCTGTCGACTTCCTGGCTCGTCGTTCGTCTTACTGCGTGACTATCTGGTCGTGACGAGGAGGAAGCGATGAAGTACGTCATGCTGACCTATCACGTTGACGCGCAGGAGCGACAGGCTGCGCTGTCCGAGGAGGAGCAGAAGCAGGTTTACGCCGACTACCAAGGGATCAATCAGACGCCAGGCGTCACCTCCGTGCCGCGGATGGGCCCGCCCGAGAACGCGACAACGGTCCGCGTCGAGGGAGGCAAGACTCTGACGACCGATGGCCCGTTCGTCGGGATGAAGGAGGCCGTGGGCAGCGTGTTCGTCCTGGAGGCCGACGACCTCGACGCGGCCATCGAGGTTGCCGCCCGCGTCCCAGCGGCACGCTATGGCGGCGCGGTCGAGATCCGCCCCTCGGAGGTGTATTGCTAGCGCTCGAACAGGTCTTCCGTGAGGAGCGGGGCCGCATCCTGGCCACCCTGATCGGCTTCCTCGGCGACTTCGATCTCGCCGAGGAAGCCGCGCAGGAGGCCTTTGCGATCGCCGCCGACCGGTGGCCACGCGAGGGCGTCCCCAGCAACCCGCGCGCCTGGCTGATGACGACAGCTCGCAACCGGGCCACGGACCGCATCCGCCGCGATCGGGCCTTCGCGGCCAAGTTCGGCCTGCTCGTTGCCAGCGATCGTGTCGAGGTGCCGATGAACACCAAGTTTCCCGATGAGCGCCTGGAGCTCATCTTCACCTGCTGTCACCCGGCGCTCGCGGTCGAGGCGCAGGTTGCGCTCATCCTGCGCACCCTGGGCGGGCTCACCACCGACGAGATCGCCCGTGCCTTCCTGGTGCCGGAGCGCACGATGGCGCAGCGGCTGGTCCGGGCCAAACGCAAGATCAAAGCCGCGGGGATCCCGTTTCGCGTGCCACCGGATCACCTGCTCCGCGAGCGACTCGACGCTGTTCTCGCCGTCGTCTACCTGATCTTTAACGAGGGCTACGGCGGACGCGACGAGCTCGCGGCAGAGGCCATCTGGTTGGGACGCGCGCTCACTGAACTACTACCGGACGACCCCGAAGTTCGCGGGCTGCTGGCGATGATGCTCTTGCACGACTCCCGTCGCGAGGCGCGGTTCCGCGACGGCGAACTCGTGCTGCTCGGAGATCAGGACCGGTCACGTTGGAACACCGAGCAGATCGCCGATGGACGCACCGAACTCGACCGAGCACTCGCCCTCGGCGGCCGCGGGCCGTACGTTTTGCAGGCCGCCATCGCGTCGCTGCACGCCGAGGTGCCATGCGACTGGGCACAGATCGCGGCGCTGTACGGCCAACTCGCCCGCCTGACCGGCTCGCCCGTTGTGGAGCTCAACCGCGCCATCGCCATCGCCGAAACCGAAGGCCCCGAGGCCGGCCTGGGCATCGTTGACCAACTCGGTCTCGATGACTTCCGCTACCTACACTCGACCAGGGCAGAACTCTTGCGGCGCCTCGGGCGCATCGACGAGGCGCGTGACGAATATCGACGTGCCAGACAACTCACCGACGACGGCGCCGAACGGCGCTTCCTCGAACGCCGGCTAGCGGAACTGGCAGGCATGGCAGGCTCGGGTTAGCTGGGTCATCCTGACGGTCTATGAGATGAAGCGGCTAGGCCGAGACGCCGCCGAATTGACCGCGCTGGCCGACCACCTGACCGCCCACGGCCTGATCCTGGAGATGCTCGCCGGGCCGCAGACGCAGCGAGCGACTTCAGGCCGCCGTTGCTGGTCTCCCCGAACACCACATGCCTGGCCGCGCGATCCCTGCCTCCTGCCGTGGGGGAGGGATCATCATCCCGTCATAATCGGCCTATGGGAAAGAGCTACGAGCGGATAGACGGCAGGCTGCGTGCCTTCATCGAGGCGCAGCACATCTTCTTCACCGCGACGGCGCCGCTGGACGGCGAGGGCACCGTCAACCTTTCGCCCAAGGGCCTGAACGGCTCGTTCGCCGTGCTTGACGAACTCACCGTGGCCTACCTCGATTTCGCGGGCAGCAACGCCGAGACGATCGCCCATCTGCGCGAGAACGGCCGCATCACCCTGATGTGGTGCGCCTTCGATGGTCCTCCCAACATCGTGCGCGTGCACGGCCGAGGAGAGCCGGTCTTCCGCGACGATGCGCGTTGGGCCGAGCTGATGGGCTACTTCCCCGACATCGACCCGACCCTGCACGGCCTGCGCGCGATCATCGTCGTGACCGCCGAGAAGATCCGCGATACCTGCGGGTACGCCGTCCCGTTCATGGCCTATGAAGAGGACCGCCCGCTGCATGCGTCGCGCTTCGCGCGTGAGACCGATGAGTCGCTCGACGTGTACTTCCAGAAGAAGGAGCACATCGCGACCAGCATCGACGGTCTTCCGGGGCTGCCCCTGCCGCTGCCACCGCTTCCGCGCACCGCATAACACCCTGCCGGTGGAGCGATCACCACGGCCCGGACAGGCGGTGCGCTTTCCGAAGCGCCTGCGCCGCCTGCCCGCTGCGTGAGCGCTGCACCACCAGCGCGGGCGGGCGCAGTGTGAGCATCCACCCGATGAACAGCTTCTGATCGAGCTGCGCGAACGCCGGCAGACCCCCGAAGGCCGCGCCCAGCTCCGCGAGCGGACCGGCGTCGAACACATCCTGGCCCACATCGGACGCTGGCAAGACCGTCGCGCCCGTTACGAAGGCACCCGCAAGAACCTGTTCGACCTCTCTAGTCAAGCCGCAACTGGCCAGGATCGGCGCGTCAGGCGCTTTGGGCGACGTCTGGAGAAGCCCGACGTGCTGATCGCCGACCTGCGCCAGGTCTTCCGCTCGGCCGGTGGGAGACGGCGCGCGGCTGATCCCGCGGCTCACGCGGTCCCGAGCAGCGCGGTGATTCGCCGCAGGGCCGTCTTGCCGACCGGGACCTGCAGGACCAGCAGGAGGTCAGGCCGCTCTGCCGGGTGCAGCTGGAAGAGCTCCAGGTTGAGCCGTCCCGCCTCGGGGTGGTCGATCCCGATGATGGCGGGCCGGAAGGAGCGGACGGGATATTCGGTCCACCACTCACGGAACTCCGCGCTCGTCTCGGACAGGGCCCGCGTGATGCTCGTGAAGCGCGGGTCGCCGGGGTGCCGGCCGGCGGCCGCACGGAACTGGCTGAGCACGGAGCGCGCGGCCGGCTCCCACCGGACCAGACGAGTACGGAGTTCCGCGTCGGTGAACATCATCCACAGCAGGTTGCGCCGTTCCCGCGGGTACCTGCCCGGGTCGTGGCGGATCAGCGCATAGGGCTTGTTCCAGGCCAGGTAGTCGAAGTTGACGTCGTAGACGGAGGCGACGTTCGGCGCCGCCGCGTCGACCAGCCGCCGTAGCCGAGCCTGCGCGTCGCCGTCGGAGGGCTTGCGCTCCGGAGCGGGCAGGCCCGCCAGGTCGCGCAGGTAGCGGTGCTGGTCGTCGTCGAGCGACAAGGCGCGGGCCAGCGCGTCGATCACCTGGGCCGACGTCGAGATGTTCCTCCCCTGCTCCAGCCAGGTGTACCAGGTGACGCTGATGCCGGACAGCTCGGCGATCTCTTCCCGCCGCAGCCCGGGGGTCCTGCGGCGTGCGGGGGCGGCGCCCTCCGGCAGCCCCACGTCCGAGGGCCGTAACCCGGCCCGCTGCGCGCGCAGGAACGCGGCCAACTCGGCCTGCCTGCCCCGCTGCCTGCCACCGTTCTCCACAGTGCATCGGCTCCCGCCTGAGGGTGACCCCTTGCCTGCAAGCTAGCAGTATCCCTACCAGGATCAGCCGGGTTTTCCGCCCTAACATGATCAATGTCATGGGTCGTCGGAAGGCGAAAGGGCATCGCATGGGTGATCAAGCGGGTCCTGTGCTGGTGATCGGGGCGACCGGCCAGCAAGGCGGCGCGGCGGCGCGCGCGTTGCTCGAGCGCGGCTGGGAGGTCCGCGCCCTGGTACGCGACCCGAGTTCTCCGGCCGCCGGGAGACTGGAGTCGGCGGGCGCCACCCTCGTGACCGGCGACCTGGACGACGCGGATTCGCTGCGGGCGGCGATGCACGGCGTCTATGGCGTCTTTCTCGTGCTCACCATGCTGACCGGGCCCAAGGTGACCGCGGAGGGAGTGGCGGCCGAGCAGCGGCGTGGCACGGCCGTGGCCGGCCTGGCCGCGCAATTCGGTGTCGCGCACCTGGTCTACAGCTCCATCAGCGGCGCCGGTCTGGTCTCCGGCATCCCGTACTACGACAGCAAGGCGGCCATCGAAGAGCGCATCCGTTCGCTCGGGCTGCCGGCCACCGTGCTGCGGCCTGTCATGTTCATGGAGAACTTCACCACCCTCACCCGCCCGGTGGTGCACGACGGCGAGCTGGTGGTCAGCCTCGCCGTGCGTCCTGAGGCGCGGGTACGGCTGATCGCGCCTCGTGACATCGGGGTCTTCGCCGCGATCGCCTTCGAGCGGCCGGGCGAGTTCTCAGGTCGCCGGCTGGAGATCGCCGGGGACTGCCGGACCGGCACGGAGATCGCCGAGGCCTTCGGCCGTGCCTGCGGCATGCCGGCTCGTTTCAGCCGGACGCCGATCGAGCGGTTGCGTGCGTTCGACGAGCAGGTGGCCAAGATGTTCGAGTGGATCGACAAGCGCGCGGACGACGAGCCCGACCTCGCCGCGCTGCGGGAGCTCCATCCGGGTTTGATGACGCTGGAAACCTGGCTGGCCGCGGCCGCCTGGAAGCCCTGACCTGAACCAGCTCGTGAGGAGACGAAGATGACCGATGGACTGCTGTTGCCGCCCGGCGCCGGGCGCGACATCCCGGGCGTCGACATGACGCTCAAGGTGGGCGCGGAACGGTCGAGGCAATGGTCGGTGTTCGAGGCCCGGGTGGCGCCGGGCTTCGATGTCGGGGCGCACCTGCACCACCATGCCGAGGAGATGTTCTACATCCTGGAGGGGGAGCTGGACCTCCTCGCCTTTCACCCGCGCGACGAGGCAGAAGGCGACTGGCGCGTCTGGGAGTCCGATTCGGGCGCGTCGGTGTTCAGGGGCGGTCCGGGGAGCTTCATGCACGTGCCCGCGGGCTGCCCGCACGCCTTCTTCAACGCCGGACCCATGCCCGCGCGGATGCTCTTCATGGTGTCCCCGAGCGGCCACGAGGACTACCTGCGGGAAATGGCCGAACTGGTGACGGCCGGCGGCGGGCCGCCCGACCAGGCGGCGATCGCGGCGCTGCGGGCCCGCCACGACATCCACCAGCTCACCGCGTTCGGCCGCCGTCCCTTGCCCGGCTGAGCCGCGTCCTCGTGTGGTGCCCACCGAGCTCGGGCCCGCACCGGCCTGGTACGTACCCGGGGAGGGCGCGACCTGGGACGTGGCCGTTCACGGGCAGAACGGGCGACGCACGGCGGAGCTGAAGATCCTGCCCGTCGTGCACCAACTCGGGCTGCCCTTCCTGGACATCAGCTACCGCAACGACGAAGGGGCGCCGCGCTCACCCGACGGGCTCGCCCATGTGGAGCATCGGCGGTCAGATCGTCGGGCAGTTCCTGGACAGGTCACCGCTCGCGAACCTGGTCGACCGGGTCGTCATGGACGCGCCCCTCCTGCTGATCACAACCGTTCCCGACACCGAGCATCCGATCCAGGAGGCGCGCGACCTCGTCATCGCTGGCAAGCGTCTGGGCTGGAAGAGCCAGTTTGAGCCGTTCGCGCAGGGCGAGCACACGGAGGCGTGGAACGTGGATCGCACGCGCTATGACCGGCTCGTGCGCGACTTCCTGTCCCCGGCCCACGCCGCTCTCTGCGGCGTCGCTGGCCGCACGCGGGCGTCAACGAGTGTGCGGCTTGACGGCAAGCGGTCTGGTCTCCATGATGAACACATCTTCATGAACCGTTGTTCACGATCCGGAGGCGCGAATGACGATCGTCAACACCCACCAGGCGGAAGCCTGGAACGGGTACGAGGGCACCCACTGGGCCGACCACCACACCCGCTACGACGCCGTGAACAGCGGATTCAATGACTATCTGCTGCGTCACGTCCAGAAGGGCGATGGGGTGGTCGACGTCGGCTGCGGCAACGGCCAGGTCACCCGGCTCGCCGCACGTCGCGCCGGTCACGTCACCGGGATCGACCTGTCGGCGCCCATGTTGCGCAGGGCCCGCGCCGCCGCGGAGGCCGAGGGCATCGGCAACGTCGACTTCCAGCAGGGCGACGCCCAGGTCCACCCCTTCCCCGCAGGCTCTTACGACCTGGCCATGAGCCGCTTCGGGATCATGTTCTTCGCCGACCCCGTCGCCGCGTTCGCCAACATCGCCCGCGGACTGCGCAGCGGAGGCCGCTTGGCCATGCTGAGCATGGGTTCCATGGCCGACCTCGGCCCCGTGCTGGCCGCGCTCGCCGCCCACCTGCCGCCGCCCGATCCCGGCCCCAACGGCGAGGGGCCGCTGTCGCTGTCCGATCCCGGGCACATCGGCGAGGTGTTCACCGCGGCCGGCTTCGCCGAGATCGAGGCCGCGCCCGTCGAGGCGATGCAGGTGTGGGGCAGCGACGCCGACGACGCCGCCGACTTCCTGATGGCCTGGGGCCCCATCCAATTCCTGCTGCAGGGCGCCGACCCCGACGCCGCGCCACGGGCCCGCACCGCGCTCGTCTCCGCGTTGCGCCCCTTCGAGCAGCCCGGCGCCGTACGTCTGCGTGGCACCGCTTACCTCATCACCGCGACCAGGCCATGAGCCCGCCCAGAGCCGCCGCCCTGAGCGAGGGCGAGAGCCTTCCCGATCACCTCGTGGCCGCCGCCGCGCGCCTGCTGGCCCAGCACGGCGCCGCCCAGCTGACTGTCCGAGCGATCGCCCGCGAGGCCCAGGTGGCCGACGGCGTCCTCTACAACCACTTCGCGGACAAGGAAGAGCTCCTCGCCTTGGCCCTGCACGCGCACGTCCGTTCGGCCGAGCGTGACCTGCCCGCACTCCCCGACCAGCCGGGGGTGGGCGATCTGGAGGACAACCTTCGCGCATACGTCACCTACGGCGTGGCGCTGCACCGGGCGATCCTGCCCGCCTTCGCCGGCCTGCTGAGGCGGCCGGAGGTTCTCACGCGCTTCGCCGCCCTGGGCAATCCGGTGGCCGAAGGGCGGGGCCTGCACGCGAAACTGAGCGACTACCTGCGCGGCGAGCAGGCCATCGGCCGCCTGTCCCCCACCAGCCACCCAGACGCCGCGGCCACGATGATCGTCGGGGCCTGCCACGAACTCGTCCTGCCGCCTCTGTTCCGCGGCGCCCCGCCGACCGGCATCGAGGTCCCGCCCGGCTTCATCGACCACCTCGTCTCCACCTGCCTGCACGGCCTGGCCGTGCGGCCGACATGACGGCGCACGTAAGCCTTGGCTATGGCCACGCGCACGACCGGTGCGTCAATGTCGACCAGGCAACTCACGGGGAGCAGGAGCGGTCAGCACGAGGACCCAAGCGTAGATGCGGTCCGCAACAATCGCTGATCCCGTGCTCGCCGCGAATGGCGTTCCATAAACAGAACGAGTGACCGCCAACTGGGCGGCCGACCGCTCAGCCCTGCAGCCTGACCGCCAACTGGGCGGCCGACCGCTCAGCCCTGCAGCCTGACCGCCACCAACCAGGGATCTTCTCCGATCACAGCCCTAGGCTGGGCGGACGAACCGCTCCAGAGGTATCACGGCGATCGGTACGAGCTCCACCAGGAACTCTCAACCCGAGTGTTGCGGCGGAGTGGGCTGCGCCCGGTGTGTGAGCAGTGCGCGCACGCGGGCGGCCCGGATGAGTACGTCCGGAGTCGAGCGCAACCCCCACGACAAGCTGGTTCCTGGTTTCAGTCAGCGGAGCGTCACGGTCCGGGGCATGGTTCGCGGGCGTGCGCAGTCCTAAGGTGCTACCAGGTCCGTCGCCGTCGGCGGAACTACGTTCAGCGAGGAGTCCGCGCATGAGCGAGTCCCAGCATCCCGTTGCGTCTGCGCCTGCGCCTGCGGGCGGCCCGGTCGGGCCCCTGGGCGTGGTGAGCGCCGCTTACGTGCGCGCCGGCCTGCGCATGGGCGCCCACGCGATCTTGTGGAGCGTGCTGGCGACCCTCGCCGTGGTGGGCTGCCTGTACGCGGTCGCCGACGGCGAAGTCTGGGTGGCCGTCCTGTGGGCCGTGCCGGCCGCGCCCGTGGCGTTCGTCTCGGTCAAGCTGTTCCGCCAGGTAGTCCCACACTTGCTTCCGCACCGGTCGAGGCTGGTACGCGAGCTGGCGGCGGGCGGCGGGCCTGAGATGCGCTTCACGCGGCAGCAGCACTTCGAGGGTGGGTTCACCAACGACTATACGGTGACCTTCGCGGATGGCGGAGCCGACACGATCCGAGCCGGTCTCGGCCAGGCCGACGCGCTCGAACAAGCGCTTCGGACCCTCGGCGCCCGCCCCTAGATGGGTGCCGCGTTGGGGCGGTGGGCATGTCGCGTTGCGCTGTCTTCACGCCGTCCAGCCGGGTGCACTGGCATTTGATCAGGGCGTGGCCGCCGTGGTGGCGGCGTACGTGCAGGGGCAGGGTGGCGTAGTGACCACCGTCGGTGCGCAGCGCGCGATCATCGCCAGGGCCGCTTCAAAGACGCGCCCACCCAGCCATGGGTGCAGGCGTTGGTCTCCTTGCAACCGGTGTCCGGCCTGTCGAGACGCCCAGCGGCGTATTGATCTTGTTTGATTCACCCCGAAGGTAGACCCCGGTGAAGGAGGTCGCGGATGGATCACGAGCTGGCCAGGCTGGCCGAAGGCAAGTATGTCCTTGTCACGACGTCCTTCTCGGTGGTGAGCACGATGTCGTCGCCGTCGAGGAGTAACCGGGCCGGGGTCACGTGGGGGCTGCCGTTGGCGCGGACGGCAGAGGCTGGCGTCCTCGGCGTGACCGCGTCCGCGCCGCCGGGCGGGGGCGCACGTCAGACGGTGACGTCGGCCCCGGGATCCGGCACCGCCATGGCCCAGGTCCCCATGGCCTCCAGGACGTCGCGCAGCCCCTCGCCGAGAGGGGTGAGCTCGTACTCAACGCGCGGCGGGATCTCCGCGTAGGTGGTGCGCGTCACGATGCCGTGCCGCTCGAACTGGCGCAGCCTGCTGGTCAGGGTGTGGGGGCTGATGCCGGGCAGTGCGTCGCGCAGTTCGGTGAAGCGGTGGGGGCCATGCAGCAGTTCGCGCACGATCAAGGTGGCCCACGGGCCGTTGAGCAGGGTGAGGAATCGGGCGACACCGCACTCGGGAAGACAGGGATCGGTCACATTTCTGACCGTATCCCATTAGTGCAGTTGATGTAACTGGTGCACTATATGCACTAATGACGTCATGACCTACGTGATTCACGGCGCCACCGGCGCCCAGGGTGCCCCCGTCGTCGCCGCTCTCGCCGCCGCGGGCAAGTCCGTGACCGCTCTGACCCGCAACCCGGACGCCGTCGTGGACGGCGCGCGCGTCGTGGCCGCCGGATACTCCTCCACGGAGGAACTGACCGAGGCGTACCGGAGTGCCGACGGGGTGTTCGTCCACCTGCCGGTGGTCTCCGAAGAAGACCGCCAGACCTACGCGCGCAACATCGTCGCCGCCGTCCGCGAAGCCCGCCCGGCCCGCGTGGTGTTCTCCACCAGCGGTTACCCGATCGACCCCACCGGCAACGACGCGGTCTCGGCGCTGGTCAGGGAACTGGCTGACAGCGGGGCGTCCCATGCGGTGATCGCGCCCGAGCTGTACCTGGAGAACCTGCTCATGCCGTACGTCATCGACACGGTCCGTGAGCAGGGCGCGCTGCCCTACCCGATCCGGCCGGACTTCCCCGTCTCCTGGGCGTCGCACCTGGACATCGCCGACGTCGCGGTCGCCTTGTTCGAGCGCCCGGACGTCACCGGCGTAGTCTCCGTCGGACAGGACCCGGCGATCACCGGACCGGACCTGGCCGAGGCGTTCGGCGCCCACTTCGGCAAGAACGTGGTCTTCGAGCAGATCACCCCCGATCAGATGCGCACCTCCATCGCGCACCTGATCGGTGAGGGCCCCGCCACCGACGTCGCCGGAATGTACGCAGCCATGAGCGCACTCCCGGACCGGTCGATCACGCCCGAGAACTCCGCCCAGAAGCTGCTCGGCGTCACCCCCCGCACCACCGGGCAGTGGCTGACCGACATCGGCCTCTGACCGCAACCACTATCGGCTACGGCCGAGTTAGGCAGGCAGGACTTGGCAGGCCGCCGTACTCCGTGGGTGGCCTGCCAAGTCCTCGAGAACCGCCGACCGCCCACACCTATCAAGCACTGCAGCTGAGAGGTCCGTCCGCTTGCCGAGAAGGACTCCGGTCATGGCCAGATCGACCTCGACGTGCTCGATCCACCGTCTAATGTGTGGCTGAGTACGTTCGATTCGATCCTTTGCGCCTTGGGGGTTTGATGCGTGCGGGCGTCGTGGTCACCGCACACCCCGGTGTGGCCTGGCCGTCCATGTCGGCTCCGCGGACCCCTTGACCGTCGGGCGGCAGCCTAGTCCTTCGAGTCCGGCTTCCAGTCCTTGACGAGCAGCCCGAGCAGCACCTCGTCCAGGAACTCGCCCATCACCCAGGCCGAGGAGCGCAGCACGCCCTCGCGGACGAAGCCGTTGCGCTCGGCGGAGCGCAGCATCGCGGCGTTGTCCGAGAGCGTCTCGATCTGCAGCCGCTGCAGGCCGCGCACGATGAAACCGTAGTGGCACAGCACCGCGACCACGTCGGTGCCGTAACCCTTGCCGCGGGCCGACGGCAGCAGCCCCAGCCCGATGTGCGCGGACCGGTTGTGGTTGTCGATGCCCCACAGCACCGCGGTGCCGACCAGCGTGCCGCCGACCAGCTCCACCACGGAGAACGGGACGTGCCCCTGCTCCTTGTCGTCCACCACGAGCGGCGAGTCCTTCGAGCCGGGCGTGATCGGCCGCCACGGCCGGCCTTGGGCCCGCGAGTGGGTGACCACGTCGTCGTAGAGCTCGGCCTGCAGGATCGGGATGTCATCCTCGTGCCGGGCCCTGAGCGCGACTTTGCTGCCCTTTAGCATGCAAGCTTCCTATCCGACCGGGCTGGCTGGCGGCAAATCAACGCTCATTGCGTTAGGACGCTCACGAACGCGTGCCCAGCTGGGCCATCGCCGCCTGCTTCGCCTATCCGGGCAGCCGCCGGCGATCCGGCGGCTGGAGACCGAGCCGAGCGTCCTCGGCGTCTCTTCTCACGTGCTGGTCATCGCCGACAACGACGCTGAGGTCGTTCCCGCCGCTGGGTCAACGGCTATCGCCGAGCTCCACGTTGACTTGGCATCCAGGCTGTGCGGCGACCGCATGCAATATCGTAGAAAGCGTCACGCATCAGGAGTGTGACTGTTGGTGCCGGCCCAGGCTCATCCCGGTAACCGCGGTGATGTCGGGGGACCAGGAGATCTCGTCGAGCCGGTCGATTGCGTCTGGCGGAAGGTCGAGGGTGAAGCCCGCCAGGTTGCCGTGGAGTTGGTCCAGATTGCGTGGGCCGATGATGACGGAGGTCACCCCCGGGCGCTGCCGTACCCAGGCGAGGGCGACGGCGGTGGAGGTGGTGCCCAACTCGGCCGCCACCTTGCCGACCTCATCAGCGATGTGCAGCGTGCGGTCCTTGAGCAGCCCCTCGGCCCAGGCCCGGGCCATCGGCACGGGTGAAGCCAGTAGCCGACCCATCCTGCTGTCGGCAGCGGGGACGGCGTGGCGGGCGTACCGTCCGGCCAGCACCCCGCCGGCCAGTGGCGACCAGATCATGGTGCCCAAGCCGTGGCGCTCGCATGCGGGCAGAATCTCCGCCTCGATTGCCCGGGCCGCCATCGAGTACTGCGGCTGGAGAACGATGAAGGGGGTGAGGCCCAGACGTTCGGCGGCCCAGCGGGATTCCACGATCTGGCTGGCGGTGAAGTTGGAGCAGCCGAGGTAGCGCACCTTGCCCGCGCGCACGAAGCCGTCCAGGGTGGCGAGGGTCTCCTCAATGGGGGTGTGTGGATCCCACTGATGGCACAGGTAGAGATCAATGTAGTCGGTGCCGAGCCGGCGCAGGCTCGCCTCCAACGCTCGGGTCAGGTGGACCCGGGACAGTCCTCGATCGTTGGGCCCTGGGCCGGTGGGGAGGTAGGCCTTGGTAGCCAGCACGACCAAGGGCCGCTTGCCGCTGATGGCCCGGCCCAGGATCTCTTCGGACTGGCCGCCCGTGTATGCGTCGGCTGTGTCTACGAAGTTGTGCCCGAGTTCGAGGAAGGTGTCGACGATGCGTCGGGCGTCCGGCTCGTCGCAACTTCCCACACCGCCGGTGGTGCCGAAGTTCATCGTCCCCAGGCAGGCCGGGGAGACCTTCAGGCCGGAGTGGCCGAGTGTCTGGTACTCCATCGGGGATACCCTTCCGCAGCGTTATGATCGGAACGCATGTTCCGGTTAACATACGGAACAAGCGTTCCGCATGTCAATGCCCGCGGAAAGGACGACGATGAGCGACCAGGCCAAACCCTTGCGCGCCGACGCCAGGCGCAATCAGGCCCGCGTACTGGAGGCAGCCGAGGAGATCCTGGCTCGCGAGGGCCTGTCGGCCTCGATGCGCACCATCGCCAAGCACGCCGGAGTGGGCCTGGGCACGATCTACCGGCATTTCCCCACCCAAGAAGCGCTCTACCAGGCCATCATCGTCGAGCGCATGCGCCGTCTCATCGCCGAAGCCGACACTCTGCGCACCACCGACGATCCGGGGGCGGCCTTCTTCGGCTTCTTCACCCGCATCGTGGACAACGCCAAGCAGAAGAAGACCCTGGCCGACGGGTTGGCCGACGCCGGCATCGACCACAAGGCCGGCCTGTCCGACATCCGCCGCCAGATGCGTGAAGCCATCGAGGCCCTGCTCACCCACGCCCAGCAGGCCGGAGCCGTACGCCAGGACCTTCACATGCCCGAAGTCCTAGCGCTGCTCAGCGCCACCTGCATGGCCGCTGAACGCAATCAGTGGCCCGCCGACCTGCAATCCACCGCCCTTGCCCTCCTCTTTGACGGCTTCCGCCCGCGCTAGCTCCTGGCCGCGCCAGGTGCGCTGGACCGCGCGCGGTGGCCGATGGGATCTTTCCCATGTACGTGGATCATGCAATTCACTACCATCGTGGCGAAGGTCACCGGCGGCCCGTGAGGCAGGCGATCATGCGACTCCTGGTTCTGTTCCCAGGCCCCATCCGCGGTGGCTGCGAGGAGCACGCCCTGATGATCACCCGTGCTGCTGTACGCGCCGGGCACACGATCATTCCGTGTTGTGTGGTGAACGAGGCGACCGCCTCCGTCGGCGACGATCTGGCCGAGCTCGGGCTCGCCGTCACGCCGTGGGAACTCGGGAGCGTCGAGGACGACTGGATTTCCTGGGGCACGGCCGAGGAACAGCGGTTGAGCGCCGCACGCGTCCTGTCGGAGACCGCGCCGGACGCGGTGCTGCTGTTCCTGCCGGAGCCCGATTCCAGCGTGGGCATTCTGGTGGCCTGTGCGGAGACGGACATCCCGACGGTCGCGGTGTTCACCGTGGTGCCTCCGGGATATCCGGTGTCGCCGGAAGACCGTGCGCGCGCGAACCTGGCACGCCGGAGCGGGCAACTATGGGTCGCCATCTCCGAGGACAACCGCCGTCAGCTGATCAGTGCCTTCGACATCGAGGCATCCGCCCGGATTCCCGTCGTACGCAACGGCCGGAACCTCCCCGCGGCCTGGCTCGACCCCGAACCGGCCAGGGTCGAGGCCGTCCGTACGGGCCTGAGAGCCGAGCTCGGCATCCCCCCGGCATCCCGAGTGGTGCTGACCGTCGCCACGTTGTCCGGGCCCAAGGGGCACGGGGATCTCCTGGACGCGATCCCCCTCCTGGCGCCGGCACACGCCGATGTGCACTTCGTGTGGGCTGGCGATGGCTGGGAGCGCGACCGGCTCGAGGCCACCATCGCCGTGGCCGGGCTGAGCCATCGGGTCCACCTGCTCGGCTACCGTACCGATGTGCCGGCACTCCTGCACGCCGCTGACCTCTTCCTCTTTCCTTCACACAGCGAGGGCTACTCACTCGCCGTGATCGAGGCGATGAGCGCCGGTCTGCCGATCGTCGCCGCGGACGCGAGCAGCACTCCGGAACAACTGGGCGACGGCCTCTACGGGGTGCTCTTCCGAGCAGGAGACCCGATGGCGCTGGCCGAACAGCTCGACCACGCGC
This sequence comes from Nonomuraea sp. 10N515B, assembly GCF_052245915.1. Classification (NCBI taxonomy): domain Bacteria; kingdom Bacillati; phylum Actinomycetota; class Actinomycetes; order Streptosporangiales; family Streptosporangiaceae; genus Nonomuraea; species Nonomuraea sp. 10N515B. Next base: position 153,238 of record NZ_JBQQBQ010000017.1, on the reverse strand, counting down.
TCAGCGATCCCGTACGGATGCGCGCGCTCGCCAAGGCCGCGCTGCCGGTGGGCCGCGCGAGAACGGAGGAGGCAATGTGCGCCGCGACACTGCAGTTGGTCGAGGGCATGGTCGGTGCGCCGTGACCTTGAATCCATGCGGTTCGACCCGGAGCATGGTCTGATGCGGAACGAGCGAGCCACGTCGGTTCAGCCCTTCTGGAGCCTCGGACGGGAGATCGCTTCGGACCCCGCGGCGGTCTCCATGACCCCGGGCCGCATCGACGTCATCGCCATCCGCACCGACGGGTCGGTTCGGCACTTCGCCATCGATGGGAGCGGATATCAGGAATACACCATCCCCGGTGCCCCGGACGATCTGGTCGGCAATCCAGCGCTCTGCAGTTGGGGACAGCTCAGGCTGGACGCGTTCGTCCGCGACACGCGAGACACCCTGTGGCACAACGCCTGGACCGGGGCCTGGGGCGGATGGGCACCTGTCGCCTCGATCGGCGTCAGCGCGGATGCCGCCGTCGTGAGCTGGGGCATCGGCCGGTTCGATCTCTACACCAGGACGACCGCGGGCCTGCTGGATCACCACTGGTATCACCATCCCCTCGGGTTGAACGGTCCCGAGGATCTTGGTGGCCCGATCGCCGGGCGTCCAGCCGCGGTGACGACCAGCCTGTACGGCACGCAGGTCGTGATACGCGGTGCGGACGACGGGCTGCTGCGCCGCCAGTACCACGTCCCCGAGCAGCGCTCGCATGAGTGGACGTCCACCACCTGGCAACCCGCCCGCGGCCGCTTCCTGGTGGGTCCGCCATACGACGCGCGCACCGGGGACTCGCTGGCCTGTACCGGCGACCCGGTCCTCGTGTGGTGTCGTGGCGAGGGGCGTGTGGAGAACAGGCTGCTGGGCTTCGCGCGGCAAGGCGATCGACTGGTGCAAGTGGAGCCCCTGGCCTGGTCGCAGGATCCACGCGACAGGCTGCTTCATGGCCCGGTCGTGTCGTCCGACGTCGGGGCGGCGTCCCTGCGGTCCCGCCATGTCGACCTGTTCGCAGCGATCGGCACCGAGGCGGAGAGTATCGGCTGGATGGAGGTGGAGTTGACGGAAGAGGGCGGCTCGGACGCCCGCTGGCGCGTGCTCGACGACGGCAGCACGGTGGCGGCGGGACGGCCGGCGGTGGTCTCGGCCCGCCCCGAGCAACTCGATGTCTTCTTCCGCAGCGCCGACGGCCACCTCCGCCACGGCCGCAGGGACGCCGACGACCAGTGGAACGCGTGATGACCGGCCGGTCGCAGTGGTTCGAGGCGTCGGTCACGATCCTGGACGCCGATGACGAGCCTGTTGGAGCGGGTTTCCTGGTGGCCGAACGGCAGGTGCTGACCTGTGCACACGTGGTCAACGCGGCTCTGGGGATGGAATCCGCCGCCCCGGGCCGGCCCGCGGCGCCCGTGCGGGTCCTCTTCCCGCTCAGCGGGAACACCCGCCGTCTGGAAGCCGTCGTCGTCGGATGGGCGCCCATCGGCAGCGAGGGAGCGGACGACATCGCGCTGCTCGAACTGGCCGACGAACCTCCGGCACATCCCGTCCGCCTGGTGGACTCGCGCGAGGTGTGGGGGCACGGATTCCGGACGTACGGCTTCCCGGACGGCCACCCCGGAGGTCTGTGGGCGACCGGCGTCATTCGTGGCCCGCAGCTCAACGGGTGGGTCCAGCTCGAGGACGTGAAGACTCCTGGAGCCGCTGTCGAGGGCGGTTTCAGCGGCGGCGCGGTCTACGACGAACAACTCGATGCGGTCGTCGGAATGATCGTCGCACGGGACGTTCACGAAAGCCGCAAGATCGGTTTCATGCTGCCGGCGGCACTGCTCGTGACGGCCGTGCCCGGACTCACGGCTCACGTCGAAGCGCAGGACGATCCGGCGGGGGCGCTGTCCGGTGTGCCGACGCTCCCGCCACATTTCGTCGCCCGTACCCGTGAGCTCGGACCGGTCGTGGCCTCGCTCGGCCCGGACGCGCCGACCGGCAGGGGCCCGGTGGCGATCGTGGGCATGGGCGGTGCGGGCAAGTCCGTCCTGGCAGCGGCACTTTCCCGCGACCCCATCGTCCGCCGCGCGTTCCCCGACGGTGTCGTCTGGATCGAGTTAGGCCCTGCCCCGTCGATACCGACACGCCAGGCGCAGGTGGCCGGCGCCTTCGGCATGGTGGATGCCGCGTTCGTCGATGCCCAGCAGGGGAAGGCGGCGCTGACGAAGCTCCTGGCCGACCGCCGCTGCCTCCTGGTGTTGGACAACGTATGGGAGGTGGCGCACCTGGGCGCGTTCGACGTCCTCGGTGACGACGGCCGCCTGCTGATCACCACCAGAGACGTCGGATTGGCCCGCGCCGTCGGCGCGACGCGCCATGACCTCGGCGTCCTGGACCGCGGGCAGGCCATCGCCCTGCTCGCCGAGTGGTCGGGCCAGCCCGTGGAGCAGCTCACCGAGCAGGCCGCCGAACTCGCCTCCGAGTGCGGCGGTCTGCCACTCGCGCTGGCCATGGCCGGGGCGATGGTGGGCGGACGTCCAGATCGCTGGTCGAGTGTTCTGCGCAGGCTGCGCGCATCGGACCTCGGGAAGATCCGCCAGCAGTTCGCCCATTACCCTCACCCCACGCTCCTGCGCGCGCTCAGCGTCAGTGTCGACGCGCTCGAACCCGACCAGCGGGAGCGATATTTCGAACTCGCCGTCTTCCAGGGTCGGCATGCCGCGCCTGCCGCCATCGAGAAACTATGGGAATCCGCCGGGCTCGATGACTTGGACACCCAGGAGCTGTTGGACACGTTCGTCGACCGCTCACTCGGTCAGTGGGACGCGGACGGCCGGCTGGTCCTGCACGACCTGCAGATGGACTACGTCAGCCACAACGCTCCCGGGCTGGAGGACCTGCACCGCCGCCTTGCCGAGGCGTACGGTGCCGGTATCGGGCGGGACTGGCCCAGCGGGCCGGACGACGGCTACTACTTCGAGAACCTTGTCCACCATCTCGCCGCTGCGGGGCATCTGAACGAGGTGCGCTCCTTGCTGCTCGACATGCGATGGCTGGCTGAGAAGCTCGCCGCGACCGACGTGACGGCGCTGCTGGCCGATTTCGAACTGGCCGATCAGTCAGACGTCGATGTGCGCACCGTCCGCGACGCGCTGCGGATGGCTGCCCACATCCTGGCTAGGAACCCGGAACAGCTCAGAGCCCAGCTCATCGGCCGGTTGGACGACCAGGTGTCCCACCCGGTTCGGCTGCTGGTCGCCGCGGCGCGAGAGTGGCCGGGCGAAAGCTGGCTGTGCCCCGTTGGCGCCAGCCTCGCGAAACCGGGCGGCCCGCTGCTGCGCAGCCTGGTGGGGCACACGGGCTTTGCGCCTGCCCTGGCCACCTCCCACGATGCCCGGCGTGCCGTCTCCGGTGCGGCCGACGGCACGGTCCGGGTGTGGGGCATCAGGGACGGAACCGAGCTCCACACCCTGCGCGGCCATGAAAGCGGTGTCTGGTCGGTCGCGATCACTTCCGACGACCGGTTCGTCGTCTCCGGCTCGAACGACGCCACCGTCCGGGTGTGGGACATGATGGAGGGACGTGAACGTCACGTCCTGCGCGGTCATAAGGGCACCGTGTGGTCCGTCGCAGTCATCCCCGGCGGCGAACCGCGCATCGCTTCGGCGTCCGCTGACGGGACGATCCGGGTGTGGGACCTGGCGACCGGAGCCGAGCGGTTCGTTCTGCGCGGGCACGAGGCCGCCGTCGTCAAGATCATACCGAGCGCCGACGGCGATGTGCTCGTCTCGAAATCCGGAGACGGGACACTGCGCGTCTGGGATCTGAGCGACGCCAGTCAGACCCTCTGCCTCGACAGCGGCGAACGCCAGGTGCAGTCGTTCGCCATGGCTCTCACCGCCAGGCACGCTCTCTTCGCCGGGGACAGCGGCCGTATCCACGTCTGGAACCTGGCGGACGGCTCCCTCGCCCACGTCCTCGACTCCTCGGCCACAGGCCGCGTGTGGGAGATCGCCGTCACCTCTGACGGAAACCGCGCAGTCACCTCCTCCACAGCCGGTCCGCTCACACTGTGGGATCTCGGCACCGGTGAAGCGCTCCAGGTCATGCACGGGCACGTCGGCTGGGTCGAGCAGTTGGTGGTGACACCCGATCAGAGACACATCTTGTCCGGCGGGGACGACGCGATCCTGCGATTGTGGGACGTCGACACTGGGACTCCGACCGCCACGCTGCGCGGCCACGGAGGCTGGATCGTCAGCGCCGCGGTCACCTCCGACGGAATCCACGCGATCTCCGGCGCCAGCGACACCATGCTGAGGGTGTGGGATCTCAAGGCGCTCACGGCGGGAAGTTCGGTCAGCGGCCACAGCGGCTGGGTAGGCAGGGTCTCGATGATCGGCTCCGGGACGGCCGTCTCTGCGTCGGATGACGGGACCCTCCGCCTCTGGGACACCGCGACTGGAGCCGAGCGCAGCGTGCTGGACTGGCATACCGGCCCGGTCACCGGAGTGGCCGTGACCGGGGACGGGGGCGCCATCGTCTCCGGATCACGCGACGGCTCGGTCGTGGTCGGCCGAGTCGGCGCGGCGGAGCGGGAACGAACGCTGTCCGCTGACGCCCCTGTCACCTCGATCGTCCTCGCCGCCGGTGGCCGCCGGATTGTTGCCGGTACGACGCACGCCACCCTGAACCTGTGGGACCTGGACACCGGGGCGAACCGTCGTGTGCTGCCGTTCGGCGAGCCGGTCGAGCAACTCAGCGCCTCGCCCGGCGGCCGGCTGGTGGCCGCCGGTGGAGCGTTCGGAACAGTGACCGTCTGGGATGGCGATACTGGCGAACGCCTGCGCGACCTCCGCGGCAGGGGCGGCCCCATTCTTGCCCTGGCCTTCACCGCCGACGGCGAGCGAGTGGTCAGCGGCTGCATCGACGGAATGCTCGCGATGTGGGAGGTGCGGTCCGGTCGTCTCGTCTGGGAGCACCATGCCCACACATCGCTGCTGAACGCGGTTCACGTACTCGGCGACCGGCTGGTGTCCGGCGGCGGGGACGGTTCGATCCTGCTCTGGCGATCCATGGACGGCGAGCACCTGGCGACCCTGATGACCGGCGCCGGCCCGGTGCGCGCGCTCACCGCAACGACCGACGGCCGTCATGTCGTGGGGACGTCAGCGGAGAGCCTGGTGGTCTTCGACCTCGGCACCGGAGCGCGGATCGCCGGTTTCGACGGTGACAGCGCCATCACCTGTGTCGCCGCCGATGGGCCGCTCGTATGCGGCGAAGCAACCGGCGCCGTCCATGTCCTGAACTTGAGGCTCCCCTGACGGATTTCCCGGCGTTATTCCACATCCCGCGTGTCATAGGTCAGTTTGACCTTCAAGGTCGCGTCGCCCGAGGCCGACGCCACGATCACGTTGCCTTTGGCCGAGAAGCCCAACCCGAACTCCACCTCGACAACGGTGGGGCGGGCGGCCTGGTTTCCCAGCCTGCCGATCACCTCGACGGTGGAATTCGCAGCTGCCACGATCACAGCCCGCGCCTCCTCGAAGGCATCGAGAACGCGCTGTCCGGCGTCGCCCACTCTCGACGCCCGCTCCGTCCCCGCCACCGGAACGGTCTGGACCAACACCTCGACGCCACCGAACCGCATCGGCACAACCTGACTGGCCACAGCGCATCCTTTCCACTATCGCCGCAGCCCCGCTCGCTGGCCCTTGGTCCCAGCGCGAGATCGGCGCGTCTCCCGGCATTAGTATATATTTACCGTAAGCACCATGCATTTACTACTGTTGCCGGGCACTAACCCGGATCTCCTCTGACGGATCGCCCTGGATAATGGGGGAAAGCTGTGCGGCGTTTGCTTTACGTGGACTGCTATACTCTCCCCGACCTTCGATCCCGCAATGTTCCGTCGAGCATGTCCATCGGCTACGGCGTCACGGCGAGCCGGGTCATTCGCGATTCGTTTCGAACGAGCGGTTTCGAGCTCGTCCGGCCGATGGCGGACCTTGAGCCCTTCGCGGACGGCTCGCGGAGCGCTCGTCTGCGGTGGGTGCTGCGTGGCTACGAGAGAATTGCCGAGGTCATCGCCGAGCGGCCGCCGGACCTGATATTCGTTTTTCATTCATTCAGTGCTTTTCCCGCCGAGATCCGCCGCATCATGCTGGAACTGGGGACGCCGGTGCCGATGATCGGGTATACCCATGGCAGTCACTGGGATCCGTCGGACTCTTTCCGCCGGAATCTCTACCCGGAACTGGAAATGCTGGATCTGGCCAACCTGCTGGCTCTCGACCGGATCCTGTTCGGCTCGGATTTCATCAAGACGGCGGTGCTGGACAACGTCGCCGGCCTGAATCACGAGGTCGCGCAGGCGATGGCCGCACGGTCCGTCGTCACCGGCATCCCGATCGACACCGAATTCATTGATCACTGCCGGACGGATGAAAAATATTCGCGGACCACCGTGGTTTTCAACCACGCTCTCATTCCTGCGAAAAACCCGCTGGCGTTCATCGGTGTGATCGAGCGGGTGATGGCACGTTTCGACGTCAACGTGCTCATCACCCGAGCCACCACAAATGACGGTACCGGGTTCGCGGAGATCAGGGCCCTGCGCAAGCAGTTCGGCGAACGAGTGATGCTGGGTGAGAACATGTCGTTGCCCAGCTATTTCCGGGCGCTCTGGATGTCGGACATCCAGGTCTCGACCGCGTCGCACGAGAGCCTTGGGATAGCGACCCTCGAAGCGATGTACACCGAAAACTGCTGCCTGCTGCCCCGCACGGGAAGCTATCCGGAGATCTGCGCGTACAACGAGGACGTCCTCTACGACTCCATCGACGAACTCGAGCAGCGCCTCATTCACTTCATCACGAATCCGGAAGCGGCACACGGGGTCGGTCGGACGCTTGCCAAACAGGCACGCCTATACGACGCCGCAACGGTCGGCTCACGCCTGACGACCGTGATCGAGGACCTCCTCGGAGCGGACGGATAATCCGAAGACCTCATCCATTGGCATTTCTCGGCACCACCGCGGGAGTAAGCGCAGGCGGCCGATCTCCTCCGGCGTGCGCCCCCACACCGGGGCGCGGGGCCTCCTCCGAAGGGCACCGTGCCGGGGCGCGGGGTGGATCCGGGGCCTGTGCCCGAGATGTGGGCTGTCCTTCCGGAAGGACCTGTGCCGGAGTGCGGAGGGCGGCGGGGGAGGGCGCGTGGCTACTCCTGGACTCGCTGCTGCCGGTGAGCACGGGGTGGGGCGCGCGGTGGAACGACCACCGGACGGTGATCAACGGGATCTTCCACCGGGCTGGCGATCAACGCCAGGTGCGGGTCAGCGGAGCATGAAGAGCCGGCCCTTGAATCCTCTTCGATGGGGGTGCAGGGCGAGACGGCCTGCCCTGTCACGCTAGAGGAGCCGCGATATCTCGGTCGCGGCGCTGAGCACCAGTGGGACGATCGTGCTCTCATCCCGCACACCGATGGTGACCACGCCCACGCTGGCGTCGGCCGGTCGCCCGGGCGTGATGATCGGGACGGCGACACCCCACGCCCCGGGCTGTAGCTCACCCGCAGTGACCGAGTAGCCGGTGACGCGGGCCTCGGCTATCGCCGGGCGCTCGCCCGGGCAGGGCGGGCGGCCGGCCAGGATGGCGATCCCCGAGGCGCCGCGGTTCGCGGGATGCCGGGTGCCGGCGCGATAGCTGACGTGGATCTGTGAGGCGCGCGGCTCGGCCACTGCGAGCACGACCGCCTGGCTCTCGTCGATGTCGAGCACCGTGATGAAAGCGGTGGCGTTGCAGGTGTCGGCCAGCACCTGGAGCGCGGAGGCGGCCGCGCTGCGGAGCCTGTGCTGCACGGCGGCGTTGAGCTCGACGATGCCCAGGCCGAGGGTGTAGCGCGTGCCGATCCGTGCGACCAGCCGGTGGTTGCCGAGGGCGGTCAGATGGCGGGAGACGGCGTTGCGATGGATCCCGGCCAGCTGCGCGAGTTCGGTGATCGTCAAACCGTCCGGATGGTCCCTGAGGATTTCCAGGAGCCGCAGTCCGGTGTCGATCGTCTTCGAGCCCGCCATGGAGGCGGCCGTGCTGTGGTGCTCCCCGGTCATTGGCGAGGCACTGGGGTGTAGCACATGGGCAGGTGCTTGATGCCGCCGATGAAGTTCGACACCAGCCGGACCGGTGGTCCGGCGAGTTCGACGTCGGGCAGCCGCCAAAGCAGTTCCCGGTAGAACACGCGGAGTTGCAGCCGGGCGAAATGGGAGCCGAGGCACACGTGCGGGCCGTCCCCGAACGAGATGTGGTCATTGGGTCGGCGTGCGATGTCGAAACGCATCGGGTCGGGGAACTGCCGCTCGTCGAAGTTGGCGGCACCGTGAAAGACGACGACCTTGTCGCCCGCGGCGATGCGCCGCCCGGCCAGGACGGTGTCGCGTACAGCGGTACGCCGGAAGCTGAGGACGGGGGGATGCCAGCGCAGCATCTCCTCGATGGCCGAGTCGAGGAGCTCAGGCTGATCGAGCAGCCGACGATGCTGGTCGGGATGGTCGAGCAGGGCGAGCATCCCGCCGGGCAGGGCCGAACGCACAGTGTCGTTGCCCGCGATGACCAGGACGAAGAAGAACATCGACAGTTCGGGATCGGTGAGACGCTGCCCGTCCACCTCCGCCGTGGCGAGCGCGGTCATGACGTCGCCTGCCGGATTCCGGCGCTTGTAGGCGGCGAGGGAGTGAGCATACTCGAACATGTCGCTGAGCATGGCCGGGGATCGCGGGTTGGCCGGCTTGCCGTCCGGGCCGTGAACGACTGTCGCGTGCTCAGGATCCTGGTAGCCGATCACGCGGTTGGTCCACTCCAGGATCTGGCCGCGGTCGGCGGAGGGGATGCCGAGGAGATCCGCGAGGTTGTGGATCGGGTAGTCGTCGGTCACGTCCACCGGCAGGTCGCACTCGCCTCGCTCAGCGATCTCGTCGACGAGCAGACGCGCCCGTGCCGCGATGCCGGTCGTGAAGCGCTCGATGCGCCCGGCGGTGAACACGCCGGAGACGATCCGCCGGAGCCGGCCGTGGTCCGGCGGATCGAGGTTGAGCATCGTGCGCCGGATGAACGACAGGTCGGCGGGGTCCGGGTCACGGATCTGGGTGGCGCCGAGCCAGGAGCTGTACTCGGTCGGCGTGCGTAGCACGCGTACGACGTCCGCGTGGCGGGCCACCGCCCAGAATCCGGGCCCTGCCGGCCAATCACCGACTTCGTGCTCCTCCTGCCAGTGCACGGGGTCGTGGTCGCGCAGCCAGCGGTACGTCTCGTGCGGGATGCCTTGTGTGTAGATACGCGGGTCGAACACGTTGACCGTCGTATTCGTGTCGGTCATGGACATCCCATCTGGAGATCGTCAGGCGGACAGGAAACGTTCGATGGCGGACACCAGGGCCAACGGTGTCTCATCCATCGCGTAGTGGCCGGCGTCTGCGAATGTCAGCAGCTCGGCGTTCGGGTACCACTGCATCCACGTACCCCGCATGACGTCGGCGGAAAGCGCGGGGTCGCGCTCACCGGCGATGACGAGCACAGGCGTGGCGGCGCCGGCCACCTCGGTGTGGAAGTCGGTACGCGCCCAGGCGTCCAGGTAGGCCCGGTAGGCGGTCACCGTGGAGTTTCGCAGCGAGTTGTCCACCATCTCATCGAGCCATGTGCCCGGAAGCCGGTTGCCGGTGGTGAGATCGATGATCGCACGACGGTTGGCGGGCTCCTCGGCAGAGCCGGAGAACAGCGCCCACCCGTCGTCGTCGAACGGCACGCCGGAGGCCGGCACCGGAGAGATGCCGACGAGCTTGCGGACCCGTCCGGGCGCGTCCAGCATCACCCGCTGCATCGCCGTGCCGCCCATGGAGTGACCGACCAGGGAGAAGGTCTCCCAGCCCAGCTTGTCGGCGAGTGCTGTCACGTCGGCGGCGATCTCGGCGAGGGTGTACTCGCCGGTGAGGTCGCTGGCCTCGCCGTACCCCCGGTAGTCGGGAAAGGCGTAGGTGAAGGCGTCGCCGTCCAGGTAGGGCTGGATCTTCCTGAAGGAGCCGCGGTCTCCGAACCAGCCGTGCAACGCAATTACGCGGTGCGGCCCGGAGCCGTGGACGTCGTGGGGAAGAACGACGGGGGACATGGGGGATTCTCCTTCGTGTTCGTGGCGCCGGATGGGGAACGCTCAGCGAATGTCCTGCCAGGCGGCACCTCGCCCGCCCGTCGGGCGTCGCCGAGGCACTCCAGGCTGAACCAGACGTACTTGCCGGCTTCGTGCGGGACGGCGCCCCAATGGTCGGCCTGCGCCTCCACCAGGAACAGTCCACGCCCGCTTTCGGCGAGGAAGTCAGGGGCTCGCTGCGTGGGGAGGGTCGGATCGGAGTCGCAGACCGCCAGCCAGACCGTGGTGTTCCCCGCCCGCACGTTGATCCTTATGTCGGAGGATCCCCGAGCGGGAGGGGTCGCGTGCTGGACCGCGTTCGTGACCAACTCACTGGTCAGCTCCATGATCGTCGCGTCGACGGCGGCGCAGAGAGGCAGATCCCAGGAGGCGAGCATCGCCGACACCCAGCGGCGAGCGATTGATGACGCGATCGGGGAGCAGGGCAGATCGCACCAGCCGGAGAGGCGCCTGCTCGTGAGGTCGGTGACGACGGTCATCGCGCGCTCGCTTCGATTGGCGGTGAAGGGCAGGGTGGCGTGCCGTTACGGCACCGCGCGACGCCTCTCTCCTTGGTGGCTCCCGGGCCCGCGCCACTCTCCATGAGGCGCCTTGATAAGGCGGCGGCGGGTCCGACCTCGGGTTTCAGGCAATGCATCGCGAACACGGCGTGAACTTCTCCCCGGATGCCCAAATATTGGGCATGATGGTCAAAAGATGGGCGCGCAGCGAAGAAAAGCATCGATCGGAATACGGCTGCTGTCAACGCGAATGGCACAAAATGTGGATCATTCGTGTTGAGGCCGGTATGCCGGAGACACCCCTGTGGGGAGGCATGCCGAAGACATCGCTGTCAGCGTTGGTCCGTGAGGGCGGCAGCGAAACGCGAAGCGAGCGTCGCGACCGCCATGGCGGCCAGACGAGCCGCATTCCAGAGAGCGAAATATGAGTAGGGGCTACTCATGTCCCGGCGGTGGGCCGCGGGACAGGATGCGATCGCGGGGGCCGGGAGTGCCCGGCCGCGTTCCATTCTTTGATCTCTCCCGGAGGAACAAGATGCTCACACGTTCCGGCAGGCTCGCGGCGATGACAGCATCGGGGTGCCTGGCGTGGTCGCTGGTCGGGGTCACGGGAGCCGGCGCCGAGACCGCGTTCGCCCCCGACACCTGCGCCAGCGGGTACGTCTGGCGCGGCGCGCGGGCCAGCGACCATGTATGCGTGGACCCGTCCGTACGCGACCGGACGCAGTCGGAGAACGCGTCAGGAGTCTGGCACGCGTGCACGACCGGGTTCGTCTGGCGGGAGGCCTACCCCGGCGACTACCGGTGCGTGGTCCCCGGCTCCCGCACTCAGGCGCGGCGCGACAACGACAGCGCGGCCCGCAGGCTGGCCTGGGTCATCATGGTGAAGCGCAACCACGCCGGCAACGGGCCCTCCTGTGACGGCGGAACCTGCTCCACCACCAACGAGGGGCCGTATCAGACGGTGGCCGTCCGCGGCTACTACCTGACGCCTGGCACCCAGGTCACCGTCCAGGTCAAGCGCTCCTCGGATGGCCGGGTGCTGTGGCAGGGCCGGGCCACCGCGCAGTCGGGCGGCAATGGACCGGCGGGCAGTTACTCGGTCGACACGGGGCGCGTCCTGTGCGGCGGGAGCTCGTTCAAAGCGCCGCTCACCGCGTATGTGGTCGTACGCGGTGACGGCGGACAGTGGTCGCCGCGCGTGCCGATCGCCTGGCGGTCCTGCTCACTGCTGTGATCATGGGCACAGGCCGTAGCCGGTCGGCGCGGCTGGGGCTTGTCCGCGCCGCCGGTTGAAGGGGCGGGGATGGGGGTTCGCTCAGGCGGGTGGCCGGTTCAGGAGAGCCGTCAGGGCGGTGCGGTCGTTGACGCCGGTCTTGTCGTAAATGGCGTACAGCGTGTTCGCGACGGTGCGGACGGAGACGACGAGCCGCTCGGCGATCTCCCGGTTTGTCAGCCCCTGCGCGGCCAGCACCGCGATCTCCCGCTGCCTCGGGGTCAGCCCGGGAACCTCGAGGTCCATCAGCGCGAGCGTACGGGCGCCCTGGCAGCGCTGCGCGAGGTGCCATGCCCGGGTCTCGGCCGCCCGCGCGCCGCGGGACAGGCCCGATGCGCGGTAGCGCCGAGGCGGCCGCATGGGCCGCCGCCTCGGCCGCGTACAGCAGCAGGCCCAGCCGCTCGAAGCCGGCCGAGACCGCGTCCAGCTCCGCGCCGTTGCGGGCGACGGCGTGCTGTGCGAACAGCGCCACCAGCGGGCCCTCCACGCCGACCGTGGTGAGCCGCCCGGCGACCAGGTCGGGCCGGCCGAGCCGGACGACGTCGTGCAGCACGATCGGCAGGTCGCAGGGCAGCGCGGTCTCGGCGACCTCCAGGCAGAGTTCGACGGCCCTCGCCACGTCGCCGCGACCGGCATGGGTCCAGACCCGGGCGAGGCGGAGGGGCACGACGACGGACGGGCCGATCGGCATGCCGGTCGCCTCCGCGCGCGCCAGCGCCTCCTCCGCCGCGTCCACGTCACCGAGGAGCGCGTGCGCGTGCGCCAGCTCGCCCAGGCACGGTCCGGCCGAGGCGCTGCGGGTGGGCAGTCGCGCAGCCGTGTCGCGGGCCCAGGAGAGTGCGTCGCCTAGCCGGCCGCGCAACCGGAGCACGCCGGCCTTGAGAGCGCCGAACTCGAGGATCGCCCGGGTCCAGGTGCCGAACTGGCCGTCCAGGCGGTATCCCTCGTCGGCGAGCCGCTCGGCGGTGTCCAGATCGCCGAGCAGTAACGCGGCGTTGGTGGCATGGCCCGTCAGCGCGGCGGTGAGGCTGCCCATGGCGTCCCGTTCCCTGGCGATCCAGGTGCGGGTCTGCTCCACACGGGCCAGGCATTCCCTGGCGCTGCCGCGCGCCAGCAAGACGGCCGCTTCGGCGCCGCCGATCGTGCGCTCGCCGTGCGGGGTGAGCGGGCCCAGGCGCCGCGTCCGCGCCAGCAGGTCCTCGGTGGCGGCGATGTCGCCGGTGAGCGTGGCCAGGACGGCCCGCATGACGTACATGCCCTGCAGCAGGGGGACGTCGCGGACGAGCCGGGTGGTCTCCTCGAGGACGGCGCGCGCCTTGGCGACGTCTCCGAGGCCCACGGCCAGGTTCATCGCCCGTTGGATGCCGAGGTCGGCCCGGGCGGTCTCGTCCATCTCCGTCTCCCAGACGGCGGCCGACACCTCCTCGGACTCCTCGTACCGGTCGGTGTAGAACAGCACGGTTGCCAGCGCGGCGAGCGCGGATGTCCCGCCGCCGGCGGCCACGGCCGCACGCCCGAGCCGTACGGCCAGCTCCAGGTCGCGGGCGACCCGGGCGCGCTCGCAGCCGGCCAGCAGCAGCCCGGGATCGCCGGTCATGCCGGCGTCCAGCCGCCACACGGCCACCCTGAGCACGTCCTCGCGCCGCCGCAGCCCGGCCTCGGTGACCGCCTCGGCCAGTCTCCGCATCATCGTGCGGGCACGCAGCACCCCGCAGCCGTCTCTGATGACCTCGCCGTGCAGGGGATGCGCGAGCCGCACCTGGAGGCGCCGGCCGTCCGGTTGCACGCTGACGAGCTGCCGGTCCTCCAGGTGCTGGACGGCGTCGAAGGAGCCGAGCGCGGCGAGCAGGTCCGCGCCGAGCGGCTCCCCGTACGCCAAGAGCTCCATCACCTCTCGCTCCTGGGGCGTGACCTTGCCGATGCGGCCGGCGATGGTCTCGCGCAGTGTGGGCGTGATCGTCATCGGCCCGCGCCAGCGCCACACGCCGTCGTCGTCGGTGAGCACCCCGGACAACACGAGCTCGCGCAGGTAGAGAGCGTTGCCCTGGCTGGCACGCCACAGCCGCGTCACGGTCGCGGACTCGACGTGGCCGCCCAGCGCGCCCTCGAGCACGGCCGTGGTCTCCTCGAGCGAGAACGGCTCCAGCTCCAGCAGCGGCGTCATACCGTCTTTCAACAGCGCCAACACTGCGTCCGGCAAGGGCGTCCGGCTGCGGAGTGTCGCGATCACCCGGGTGCCGCCGTGCGTCACGAGGTGGTGGACGAGCGCGGCGGAGGCCGCATCGAGCAGGTGGGCGTCGTCCACCACCAGCACCGGCGCGCCCAGCGCGGCGGCTGCCCAGCCCAGCGGGTTGCCGGCGGGCGGTGTGGTGGGGAGCAGCGGGGCGAAGGCGCCCAGCGGGATCTCCGCGGCGGCCGCGGTGGCGCGCACCCAGGCGACCCCGTCGAGATCGTGAACGGCCTGCGCCACCAGCCGGCTCTTGCCCGTCCCCGGCGGGCCGGCGACCACGACGCCCCTGGAAGCAGACCTGATCTCCGCGAGTTGCGCCGCACGCCCGGTGAACGGCCAGGAGCTTAGTGCCACGGCGAAAGCGTATTTGAGTAGACCATGCTCATGCGAGGGCATTGTCCGGTCGAGCATGCTGTGCCCATGACCATGGCACTGACCGCTGACCTGACCGATCTCGTCCGGGAGAGCCTCGGCGACCCGCTGGCCGAGATCGCCGGCCAGCATGCCGAGCTGCTCGACCACGGGCCAGGGATGTTGTCCACGGCCTCGCTCCACCGCGTGCATGGCACCACGACGAGCGGCGCGACCTGGTCGTTTTTCGTCAAGTCGATCCACTCGCTCAGGCATTGGCCCGGGCGCGCGATGATCCCCGAACACCTGCTGGCCGACGCGGACGCGAACTTCCCCTGGCGGGCCGACGCGGACGTCTACCTCGCCGACCGGCCGCTCCCTGACGGACTGCGGCTGCCGCGGATGTACCGGCTGGACGACCTGGGCGACGACCGGCTGGTCATGTGGCTGGAGGACGTTCAGGTCGCACCCGCGGAGTGGGACCTGAACCGCTACCGTTGCGCCGCCCGCCTGCTCGGCGACCTGGCCGCGGCACAACCCGTGGCAGGGGCGGCGACCGGCCCGCGCGAGCCGCTCGACAGCCACCTCCGCTACTACCGCGAGGGCCCGCTCGACAATGTGTTCCTGCCGGCGCTACGCGACCCGGCGACGTGGCGGCACCCGCTGGTCGCCGTGAACGCCGACCCCCTGCTGCGCGCCGACCTGCTGGCCCTCGCCGACCGGATCGATCCGCTGATGGAGGCCCTGGACCGCCTCCCGCACACTCTCGTCCACGGCGACGCCGGCCCAAATAACCTCCTGGTCCCGGCCGACGGCTCGGCGGAGTTCGTGGCCATCGACTGGAGCTGGCCGTGCCCTGCGGCCGTGGGCTTCGACCTGGGCCAGCTGCTGGTCGGTCGCGCCCACACCGGCGAGCTCGACCCCGAGGACCTGCCCGCCGTCCACGAGGCGATCGAGACCGCGTACGCCGCCTCGGCCGACGCCCTGGCGAGCCCGGACGAGGTGTCCTTCGGCTACGTCGCCTCTCTTGTGCTCCGCAGCGCGTGGTCCGCGATCCCCTTCGAGCTCCTGGGCCAGGAGCCCACCCCCGAACTGCACGAGCTCTTCCGCAAGCGGGCCGGGCTCGCCCGCTTCATCGTCGATCTGGGCCGATCCCTGGACATATAGGCAGGCAATCCGCGCCGCGTACGTCGACGCGGGTCCCGGTCCTACCCCCCAGGCCCGGGCATATGTCCCGGCCGGGGGACAGCACTCTCATACAGGCGGGGCGCGCTATGTGGCACTCTGGGCGGCGTTTCGAGCTGATCTGGTGTTCGCGACCGTCTTGGCCGTGGTCAATCCGCGTCCGGGGCGCCGGACGCCAGGAGTCCAACGGCGATGAGATTCGCCGAGGTTTCCAGTCTGTATCGACACACCCGATCAACCGTACTCGAGGAGAACATCATGACCGCTACCTACACCTTCGACGTCTTTACCAGCCTCGACGGGTTCGGCGCCGCCAGCGGCAACTGGACCGGCTACTGGGGCAAGCAAGGCCCCGAGCTCCTCGAC
Source organism: Nonomuraea sp. 10N515B (assembly GCF_052245915.1). Lineage (NCBI taxonomy): Bacteria > Bacillati > Actinomycetota > Actinomycetes > Streptosporangiales > Streptosporangiaceae > Nonomuraea > Nonomuraea sp. 10N515B. Next base: position 137,118 of record NZ_JBQQBQ010000017.1, on the reverse strand, counting down.
CACCGCCTCGCCCTGTACGGCGAGGAGCAGCGGATGGTCTTCGGGGCCAACACGTATCGGGCGTTCGCGCGGATGCTGGCCTCGAGCACCGAGGAGTCCGACGTGCGTGACCCATGGGTCACCCGGATGAGGAACCTGCCGGCAACGGTGGTGTCGACCACACTGGAAGGATCCCTCGATTGGCCGGATGCGAACGTCGTGCGCGGTGACGCCGTCGACGTTGTCGCTCGGCTCAAGGAGGAGTCAAAGGTGCCGTTGCGCTCGCACGGCAGCCTGTCGATGAACCGGGCGCTGATGGCCGCCGGTCTGGTCGACCGCGTTCAGGTGACGCTCTTCCCTGTGATCACCGGTCAGACCGGACTGGACCCGATCTTCCAGGGGGCGGCCGACTTCGACCTCGAACTGATCGAGAGCCGGACGCTCGACGGCAACATTCAAGAGCTCATCTACCGGCCCACCCTGCATGTCTGAGTCCGTCCATGCGCTCCCCACCCTGTCGAGCAGCCGAACCTGATCACCGTCGCCGGCCTGCAAGCGGCCGTGGAGTTCGAGGTTGACTTCTGTGGCTTGTACGTCTTACGGACCGATGAGTTTTCTCGACGACGCCGGTCTGTAAAGGCAGGAACCCACTCTGAAGGAGACGGCGATGACCAACGACCCAGCACTGCAGGCCTTGGCCAGGCTCGTCGGCACGTGGAAGATCACCGGAGGGCACGGGGGAACCGTGACCTACCGCTGGCTGAACGACTTCTTCCTCCAGCAGGATGTAGAGCTGGGCGACACCCACGGCATCGAGATCATCGGCCGGGAACGCAGGCTGATGGCCGAGCCCAGCACCGACATCAAGTCTCGCTACTACGGCGACGACGGCAGCACCCTCGACTACACCTATGAACTCGAGGGCGACACCCTCACCATCTGGGCGGGTGATCGGGGTTCCCCCGCCTACTACCAGGGCACCTTCAGTCCCGACGGCCGCAGCCTCATCGGAGCCTGGGTCTACCCGGGCGGGGGCGGCTACGACTCCAACGCCGAACGCGTCGAATAGGCCGGTTTCGGGCGGCCAGGCACCTCCCGACGAAAGTCACGGCGAGCCGCCCACGGGAGCCCTCTTAACGATCCGACGCCCTACGCCAAGGCGGGTGCCACCGGGTGGCTGGCGGAGTTCCCGCCGGAAACGGTGTCGCTGGACCCGGTGCGAGGCGTACTCCGCGACGGCCCGATAGAGCCTTGAGACATCGATCTCCACATGACCAACGAGAGGATCCAGTGACGGTGACGTCCGACCACACCGACCTGTTCGACTACGACGCGGAGTTGCGCCTGCACAACGAACTCTTCCGCGCCGCTGCCCGCGTCGGCTCCCGCGACCGTGTGCTCGACATCGGCTGTGGTACGGGCCAGTCGACGCGCGAGGCCGCCCGCGCCGCCGTCAATGGAAGCGCGGTAGGCGTCGACTCATCCGCACGAATGCTCGAACGGGCCCGTCAGCTGAGCGACGACCAGGGACTGCCCAACGTCACCTACCTGCAGGCCGACGCCCAGGTTTACCCCTTCCCGCCGGCGCATTTCGACCTCTGTATCAGCAGGTTCGGAACGATGTTCTTCGCCGACCCAGTCGCCGCGTTCACCAACATCGGGCGCGCTCTGCGCCCCGCAGCGCATCTGGTGCTGCTGGTCTGGCAAGACCGCGACCGCAATGAATGGGCCTCCGCGATCCGACAGCCCCGCACCGCCGCAACCCCCGAACCCACCCCTCCCACCCGCAGTCCAGACCCATTCTCCCTCGCCGACCCGGCCATCACCAAAGGCATCCTGGCGGCGGCAGGCTTCACGGAAGTCAGCTTCACCGACGTGCACGAACCCGTCTACTACGGCCCGGACAGCGCCACCGCCTTCGATAACGTGCTCCGCCTCTGGGACAAAGACCTGCTCGCCAACCTCGACGCCGTGACGGCCGAGCAAGCATGCACGCGGCTACGCGCCACCCTCGCCGCCCACAACACCGACAGCGGCGTGTACTTCGACTCGCGTGCCTGGATCATCACGGCCCGCCGTCACTGACCTCCCCGCCCAGCCCATCCCCAACATCCAGCGGGCCAACTAAGGTCGGGACCGCCGCCGTCCGGTCGTCCTGGCTCTTGCCCGGAGCTGAGTAGGGCCTACTCAGGCGTACCCCGCTTGCCTGCGCCAGCATTCATGAAACAGATCACTCCAGCAACGCGGGAGTCCCAATGTCTACGATCAATCGGAAGGTGAGGTCGACATCGGTCGTCTTGGTCACCGCAGCGGTGTTCCTGACCGGCACGGCCTCCGCCGTATCCAGCGCAGTAGCGTCATCGAGCGTCAGCTCCACGCTGATCGGCAACCTCCACAGCGGCAAGTGCCTCGAAATCCTTGGCTGGAGCACGGCCGACTGGGCTGAGGCCGGTCAATGGACCTGCCACGGCGGCAACAACCAGCAGTGGAACTACAGCTACACGACCGGACTGATCCAGAACGTCCACAGCGGCAAGTGCCTCGAAATCCTCGGCTGGAGCACGGCCGATGGGGCGAGTGGCCGGTCAATGGACCTGCCACGGGGGGAACAACCAGCGGTGGTACATGGCCACGTCCACCGGACTGATCGGGAACGTCCACAGCGGCAAGTGCTTGGAAGTCCTTGGCTGGAGCACGGCCGACTGGGCCCGGGTCGGCCAGTGGACCTGTCACGGGGGGAACAACCAGCGGTGGCGTTGGAGGTGAACCTGCGGTGACGCGCGTCCCGGCCTGACGGCCAAGGGGATTCAGGCCGTGTGGCGCTGGGCCGTTATCCGGCCCGTCCCTCAGTTGACACCGTGCTGTGCGTCCTGGCCGCCGCCGGCATGGATCCGACGCCCTGCCGTACCGCCTGGGCTTCAAGCTGGTCATGCAGCCCGCCCGGCCTGCGGGTACTTCTCTGTGGTTGGCTTTCTTCGGCCCGTGTCGTGTTCGGCGGCGCGCCAGTCGTCTTATACATGAGGGCAGATAGCCCCAGACTGCAAAGGAGGCTGAGGGCGCCGTGCCGGATGAGGACAAGAAGCGAGCAGCGCACCGAGCCCTGGTGGATCGCGTGCTGAACGGGGAGGGCCGGGCATCTGTGGAGCAGCGAGCGCGTGCCTTCGGCAACGACGGCCTCTCCCCGCCGTTGGACGCGCTGATCGGCAAGGTCGCCGACAGGCCGGCGCAGGTCACCGAGGAGGACCTGGCCGCGGTGAAGGTGTCGGGCTGCACCGAGGACCAGCTTTTCGAGCTGGTGGTATGCGCCGCGGTGGGCCAGTCCGCACGGCTGTATGAAGCGGGACTGGACGCCCTGGCCGAAGCGACCGCCAGCGGAAGGCCGGATCATGCGGCTTGACATCCTCAACCATGGTTACGGTCCCGGAACCAAGCTGCTGTTCGCGCTCATCCGGCTGTTCTCCGGGCACCCGGTGCCGGACGCCGCCAAGCTGGTGTTTTACCGGCCCGATTTCTACGGCGCCCGAGCCAAGGAGTTCACCCACGAGGCGATGCGCGGGCCGTCCGCCTGGTCGGTAGGCGACCGGGAGTTGATGGCGGCCTACGTGTCCAAGGTGAACGAGTCCGCGTTCTGCGTCGGCGCGCACACCGCGACCGCAAGGCAGGCGTTCCAGGACCGGCCACGGGTCGCGGGGGTGCTGGCGGACCTGGAATCGGCCCCCGTCGAGGAGCCACTGCGGGCAACGCTGCGGATGATCGGCAAGCTGACCCGGGAGGGAAAGGTCGGCGCCGAGGACATGCGGGAAGTGCTGGCCGCCGGTGTCTCACCCCAGCAGGTCAAGGACGCGCTGGCGGTCTGCGCCGCCTTCAACACGACCAACCGGCTCGCCGACGCCTTCGGGTTCGAACTGCTCAGCCCCGAGGGCTACGAGGCAGGAGCCAAATACCTGCTCAAACGGGGATACCGGTAGCCCGTGCAGCGCGAGCCGCGATCGCGCTGCGCGGGCTCGTTCGCGCCGCCATCCTCATCGGTGGCAGCCCGGTGATCACGCCGGACATCCTGGAAATGATGGCTGCGGTCCCCACTGATGCGCGTACCAAATTCCTCCGTCCCGGAGGCAGCTGAAGAAGCGGCGCGCTCATGGCGCCGAAGCTATAGGGCCGGGCGGCTCTTACTTCGGGTTGCCGCTGTGGTTGCGGAGGCCCTGTTGCGGGCGGGTGCTGTGGGCCTACAACCTCCCGTATCAACCAAATCTGTGACACCGTCACACGTTCCGCCAAAGTTCAGAGGCCCGATGGCCGTGCGGGCAACGGTTCGATCAGGTCCTCCATGGTGCAGTCCAGGATGTCCAGCAGCGCCATCAACGTACGGAGGCTCAGCCGCTCCGGCCTCTCCGTGACCAGCCGGTACACCTGGCTCGGCGACAGCTCGATGCCACGCTCGGCCAGCAGCGGACGCAAGCCGGTGGTGGAGAACATGCCGCGACCGGCCATGACCTCCCGCAGACGCCACCGGTAGTCCAGCTTGCAGGTCATCTCGTGGGCCTCCCCCTTCGCCGTCCTGTCACCGGTCATGCGATGCCTTGGAGCTGGCTACGAGAGGTGATGCCCAGCTTGGCGAAGACCTTGCCAAGGTGGTATTCGACGGTGCGGGGGCTGACGTACATGCGACTGGCGATCTCCTTGTTCGTCAGGCCCTGGCGGGCCAGTCTCACGATCTGCGTTTCCTGCGGCGTGAGCTGGTCGGCGGTTTCGACCGTACGCCTGCGGGCGGTCTCTCCGGTCGCCGCCAACTCGAGCTCCGCCCGGCCGGCGAATCCCTCCATGCCCATGGCCACGAACAGCTCGTGGGCGGTGCACAACTGCTCGCGGGCGTCGAGCCGGCGCCGCTCGCGGCGCAGCCATTCGCCGTAGACCAAGTGGGAGCGGGCGAGGTCGACGCGCATGCGGGTCCGGCGAAGCCGGTCGATCGCCTCGCGATAGTGGCCGTCGGCCTCCTCGCCTTGGCTGAGCAGCGCCCGCGACCGGGCCTCGACCCCGAGAGCCCAGTCGGTCCCGCTCGCCTGAGTCGTCAGGACGAGTTGCTCGAGCGCCCGGGCGGCGAGCTCGCGCTCGCCGCTGTAGACCGCCGCCTCGACGAGCTCGGCCGGCGCCCAATGTGCCGCGGCACCCGGCGAGGGGTGGTACGCGCAGGCGCGTTCGGCGGACACCCGGGCTTCCTCGTACTGGCCGAGGCTGTTGTGGAGTACGGCTCGCAGCCACTGGCTGACCGACACGGTGGATCCCTCGCCGCGGGATGCCGCCTCGCTCATCAGGGCATTGGCCAGTTGTTCCGTCTCGGCCTGCCGTCCCCGCCACGCTGCCAGAGCGAGGGCGCCGCCCACCGGTCCCTGGTAGCCGAAGCCGGCCCGGACACCGGTCGCGGCGACGAGCGTCTGTATCTCCTCGTTCACCGACGCCGCCTCGTCCAGTTCCCCCTCGAAGATGAGCGGTATGAGACGCGTGCTCCACGCCAGGGGCAGCACGGCGAGCGCGCCGGTGTCACGGACCAGACGGACGTGGCGATCCGCCAGTGCGCGACCCGACCTGTCATCCCACAGGGCCACGGCGATGGTCTGGGCGGCCCATAGCCAGCGGGACTCCTCTGCGGCGGAGATGTCCTCGCCCAAGAAGGAGGCCAGGGCCCGCCGCATGGCCGGAGCCGCGCTCCGCGCGTCCTGCGTGAAGTGCCGGGCCAGGGCGTCGAGGAGGCGGTCGGCGACCCGGAGGGTGGCGGGCGCGGGTGGCGCCGCGCGGGTGGCCGCCGCGACTTCTACGAGGCTGCGGCCCTTGTCTGGGACGGCGCCGATCGCGGCGGACAACGCTTGCAGATACGTGTCGCGGGCCAGTCCGGTGTCCAGGGGCTCGAAGCGTCTGGCGGCTTCGAGCAGCATCGGCGCGGCGGATCTGCCGTGATTCGAGGTGCTCGTGATCTCGGCGCGCAGGAGTTCCGCGTGGGCGAGTCGCAGCTCGTCCAGCGGCCCGGCCTGGGCCGAGGCCAGCAGCGCCAGGGCCGGCTCAGGAGCGCCGGCCAGGTGCTTGGCCCGTGCGGCGGCCAGCGCGCGCTCTGCCCGGCGCCGGGGGTCGGGCGTGAGCTCGGCTGCCCGCCCCATGAAGGCGCCGACGGCCGCCAGGCCACCGCGCGCCTGCGCACGTCCGGCCGAGCGTTCGAGCTCAGCGGCGACCTCCTCATGCGGCTCCGCGGTGCTGTGCGCACGGTGCCAGGCGCGCCGATCGGGATCGGCGTCGACATCGGTCGCCTCCGCCAGCGCCAGATGCACCCTCCGGCGTTCCTCCGGCAAGGCCGCCCGGTACACCGCCGAACGCATCAGCGGATGCCGGAACCGCACGCGGACACCGATGACGATCATGTCGGTCACGGCGCCGGCCACCGCCATGCCGAGGCCGAGCCGCGCGGCCGCACGCCACAGCAGCGCCGCGTCGCCGAGCGGGTCGGCGGCCGCCAGCAGCAGCAGCCGCCGGGTGTGCGCGGGCATGCCTCCCAGTTGTCGCTGGAAGCCGCCCTCGATACGGCCCGGAAGCGTCTGCGCGGTCGGCGGCCCGAACCCGCCCGCCAGTTCGGGGCGGGTGAACTCACGTACCAGCTCCAGCAGCGCCAGCGGGTTGCCACGGGCCTCGGCGACCAGCCGATCCTGTACCTGTTCGTCCAGGGGGCCGGGAACCACCGAGCGCAGCAGAGTCCGGGCATCGCCGGCGGACAGGCCCGGGACGTCCATCACCGGCAGCCCGGACAGCTCGCTGGGGTCGCGTACCGCGAACACGCAGGCCACCGACTCCGCGAAAAGCCGTCGGGCGACGAAGGCGAGCACCTGCGCCGAGGCGTGGTCCAGCCACTGGGCATCGTCGATCACGCACACCAGCGGACGCTCGTCGGCCGCCGCCGCGAGCAGGCCGAGGACGGCCAAGCCGAGGAGCAAGCGGTCTGGCGCCGGCCCGGCGCGTAGCCCGAACGCCTTGTCGAGCGCGTCGCGCTGTGGTTCCGGCAGGCCGTCCACCAGGTCCAACATCGGTGCGCAGAGCGAGTACAGCGCCGCGAACGCGACCTCCATCTCCGACTGCACACCGGCGGCGCACACCACACGGCAACCGGAAGCCCGCTCGATCAGGTGCTCCAGCAGCGCCGACTTGCCCACCCCTGCCTCACCGCGTACCACCAGCGCCCGGCTCTGGCCGACGCGAACCGCGGCGAGCAACCGATCAAGCGCCTCACACTCGGCCCGCCGGCCCAGCAGGCCGGCGTTTGCACTGGGACGGTGAAACCTGCCGGGCAGGCCGTCGACGGTGCCCCACGTCGAGAGTCCCCTGCCGTGACCGCCCACGTTCCCGTGAAGATCGAGGCTCGACTTGCCAACCACCCCGGAATCGCCCCCCGCCACATCTCTTGAATGTTCAAGAACGTACGGGTGGTTGATGGGGGTCTGCGTACGTAGGAGTACGTAAAGGTACGAGAGCGTGCCCGGACGCCGTTCCGGCACCGCCGCGGCCCGCCCTCGTCAGAACGGCCGTCCGGCCATCATCGCAGCCAGTTCGCTGCGCGACTTGACTCCGACCTTCGGGTAGATCCGATAGAGGTGGGTGGTGACCGTGCGCGGAGACAAAAAGAGCCGTTCGGCGATCTCCCGGTTGCTCAGCCCGTCGGCCGCGAGCCGCGCGATCTGCTGCTCCTGCGGGGTCAGCGCGTCGAGGGCGTCGATCGGCTTGCGCCGGGATTCGCCCGTGGCCCGCAGCTCGGCCCGTGCCCGTTCCGCCCACGGCGCCGCCCCGAGCGCGTCGAACGCGGCGGCGGCGGCACGCAGCAGCGGCCGTGACTCCGCCGCCTGTCGCTGCCTGCGCAACCATCCGCCGTACGTGAGCTGCAGGCGGGCCCGCTCGAACGGCCAGTCACGCAGGTCCGCGGCGATCGCGGCCTCGTACGTCGCCGCGTCGTCGGCCAGCACGGCTTCGGCGTAACCGAGCCCGGTGATGAGGACGGGCGAGCGGCTCCGCTCGGCGATCGGGGTCAGCTCGGCCACCACAGCGCGGACCTCGTCGAGCGCGCCACAGTGCGCCGCCGCCTCAGCGAGGTGCCCGATGAGGGTGAACCGCAGGTACGGGTGGTAGGCGACGTCGCCCGGGTCGAACACCCGGTGCAGATGCCCGAACGCCTCCTCGAACCGGCGGGAGGCGAGCGCGTTGATGCCGCGGATGCGTTGCGTCAGCGACAACATCGCGTGCATGCCGGCCGTGAACATCGTCTTCTCGCTGACATCCGCGATCTCGGCGGCGGTCTCGCCGTTGCCGCGCAGCGCCTCGGCCATGCCGAGCTGGAGCCGGGCCTGCAGTGCCCAGACCGGCGCCCCGGTCTCGGTGGCCAGCGCCGTGCACTCCGTCGCGGCGGACACGGCGGCCCTCGCGTCGCCGGCGGCGGCCGCGTTGTAGGCCACGCTCGTCAGGCTCTGCATCAGCATGCCGATCCGGCCCTGCGTCCTGAGCGTGTCCGTGGTCGCCTTCAAGAACGTGTTCGACAGGGCGTACGCGCCGAGCGCCGACGCCGCGAAGCCGAGGTCGTGGTGCTGCCGCGGGGTCAGGTCCAGCCGGTACTGCGACGCCGTCACCCCCTCCAGGCAGGACGCGCCACGCTCGACGGGCGCAACCTGGGCCAGCGCGCAGAGCACTCGGATGTCGCCCTCCGGTGCGTCGATCTGCTCGGCGACCTCCACGAACCGGAGCCTGGTGCGGTCGTCGGGGTTGGACCAGTAGAACCGCAGGCAGATGTTGGTCAGGGCCTCAAGGGCGAGCTCGATGTCGCCTACGTGCCGGATGGAGTCGATGAGCTCGAGGTAGACGCCCAGCCGCGCGCTACCGGTCCAGCCGTTGCCGAGCAACGCCTCTCGGTACCAGGAATATCGCGCCAGGTCCGCCGGGCGTAGCCGGGTCTCGTCCACCAGGTCGAGCAGGCGGCGTACGGTCTCGCCGTCGCCTTGCTCGTCTGCCGTCATCGTGGCCCACAACAGCCGGCTGCCGCGCTCCCGCGGGTCCTCGCTGAGCTGCGCCGCCCGTTCCATGGCGGTCAGCGCGGTCGACGCGGCCTGGACGTAGCGGGCCCGGGTGGCCATGGCGGCCAGGTCCGTGGCGAGGGCCTCGTCGGGGCCGGCCGCCGCGGCGGCGCGGTGCCACACCCGCCGATCGTCGTCGGCCACGACCGCCGCGAGGCAGGCGTGCGCCCGCCGCCGCTGCGCCGCGCTCGCCGACTGCCGCAAGGCCGAGCGCAGCAGCGGGTGCCGGAACCGTAACCGGTATTGCTCGTCCACGCTGACCAGCCGGCTGACCGCGGCCGGCTCCATGTCGTCGGCCGTGACCGGCCGGTCTTCGAGCGTGGATGCCGCAGCGAGCACCTCATCGAGGTCGTCGCCGTCGTCCAGCGCCGCCACGAGCAGTAGCGCGCGTGTCGCCGCGGGCAGCTCACCGACGAGCCCGGCGAACGTGCGCTCCACCCGGGTGCTCAGCGGAAGGCGTGACGGCAGCAGCGCGCCGCCGCCGGAGCGGGCGGCCAGTCCGCCGAGCTCGACCACTCCGAGGGGGTTGCCCGCCGACACGGCGAGCACGCGTTCGCGCAGGGCAGGCGAGAGCCCGGGCGCGACCTGGTCGAGCAAGGTCCCTGCATGGTCCGCTTCCAGCGGCTCGAGCCGCAGCTCCGGCAGCGCCGCGGCGGTGAGGAGCCGGTCGACGTCCTCGCCGTCGCGCGCCGTCAGCACGAGCACGACCGGGTCGGACTCCAGCCGCCGGGCAACGAAGGCCATCACCTCCCAGCTCGCCCGGTCCAGCCAGTGGGCGTCCTCCACGGCCAGCAGGACCGGCTTGTCCAGGCCGCCGAGCAGGTCGAGCACCTCGACGCCGACCCGGAACGGGGACTCGCCCTCGACCGTGCCGAACTCCGGGCGTAGCTGGCGGAACAAGTGCCCGACCCCGGCGTACGGCAGTTGCACCTCGGCCTGCACGCCCACGGTGGTCAGCACTCGCATCCCGCGGACCTCGGCCAGCGCACAGGCTTCGCCCCACAGCGCGGACTTGCCGATCCCGGCCTCTCCCCGTACCACGAGGGCGCTACCACGGTGCTGCGTGGCCTCATCCAGCACGGCGGTCAGCGCCTGGATCTGCGCCGCCCGCCCGACGATCACCCGTGGCCCCCGCCCGGCGCGCGGCGGACCCGTCCCGACGGCCCTTCGACCCCTCTGGCCACGCGCGCACCCCTTCCATCTGACGCGAGAATCATTCATCAGATGCAAGGAGCGGTGCAACACGAGCACCCGGCCGACCGCCTTTGCCACGTCGTCACCCGCCATCGGCTGGACCGCACCGGGCGCCATGTGTACCTTGCCATCGACCGCGGCCTTGCCCGCGATGGCGTGGATGACGGATGGTCACGCCGTTGCCTGCAGGCGGTGGGCGCGTAGCCGGCGGCGTTCTGCGGGGGTGGTGCCGCCCCACACGCCGTCCGGTTCGCCGGTGCGCAGGGCCCAGTCGAGGCAGGCCCGCTGTACGGGGCAGGCCTGGCAGATGCGCCGTGCCTGATCGACGGGTTGACTGGCTTGGTCGTCCCAGGTGATCGGGAAGAACAGGTCGGGGTCGGCGTCCTGGCAGGCGGCGTGTGCCGTCCAGCGCAGAGGTGATCGTGGGTCGCGGTGCCGGCGAGTCTGGTAGAAGGTCATGATCGCCACCTGGTGAACGAGGGTGTTCCGCGTCATCGCCGTCCCCGGATCTGCTCGACCCGCGGACAGCAGACGAGAATCGACACGTTCATGTCCGGAACGGGAAGGAGCCGTTCTCCAGCTCCGTGATCGCGGCCAGAATGCCGCGCAGCTCCACTCGCTCGCGCTCGATGTCGGTCGGATCGTGCAGCCACTTGGTGACTGGCAGATCACCTGCGTTCTGCGAGTGACTCAGCTCGGCCATGGTCAGTGCGACCGCGACCACGGTTTTGAGCTCGTGCAGGAAGGTGTTCTCACCGGTCGGACCGCTCATCTTTCCTCCGAACGTGCTTGCGTGGATGGATCTGCCTCATCGAGCGACCGGGAATGGGATCAAAGGCTCAGGGAGCCGACAGGTGGGCGTCGTGCTCGCCCCGCTGAGCCGCCGGCGCACAGGCGCGGGCCGCCCCGAAACGGCCCGCGCCCATGGCCCCCTCCCCTGGTTGCCCCGTCAGACGGGCCATCGGCCACCACTTCGTGGCCGCGACGACCGCGAGAGGCCAGGCAGACGAGCCAAGTGCTTGCCAGGTTGGGTCTCCCCGCCCGGTTGCCAGAACGTCTGCCCGGCCATTAAGACCAGGGAGCCGGTCCTGTTGTGACGCCCTCAGGGCGATCACGGGAAAGCAGGCTGGCGACACCTCGACCCGGCTCCGGTCAGTCGACACGACCCACTGAAGGGACCTGTCACAACGCGCACGGTCGTCCCGGTCTTAGGAGGTGAGCCGACCTTCGCATCCCCTTCTTCAGGCGCAGCCAACAGAGGACTGACCACATGATCGAACCGGATCAGACGCCGTGGCACGCGCTGCCGGTCGGCGACGTCGCCGTCATGCTCCAAGCGGCGGCCCCGGACCAGGGCTTGTCAACCGGCGAGGCGGCGCGACGACTCGAGCGCTACGGCCCCAACCAACTGCGGGAGGCGGCCCGCGAACCGCGCTGGCGAGTGTTCCTGCGTCAGTTCCAGGACTTGATGATCGTGATCTTGCTGATCGCGGCCGTGGTCAGCCTGCTGATCTCGCGCGAGTGGGAGACCCCGCTCGCGATCTCCGTGGTCGTGCTGCTGAACGCCGCCATCGGCTTCGTTCAGGAATCCCGCGCCGAAGCCTCGCTGGAGGCGCTGCGCAAGATGACCTCCACTGTTGCGACCGTCCGGCGCGACGGCCGGCTCGCCCGCCTGGACGCCAAGGAGCTGGTTCCGGGTGATGTGGTGGCCGTCGAGGCCGGAGACCGAGTGCCCGCGGACGGGCGGCTGCTGTCCGCGGCCTCTCTGGAGGTGCGGGAGGCGGAGCTGACCGGAGAGGCGCAGCCGGTCGCCAAGTCCGTCATCGGCCGCGTCGAGGAGGGGGCGCCGCTAGCCGACCGTACGAATGCGTTGTTCATGAACACCTCGGTCACCCGCGGCCGGGGCGACATGCTCGTCACGGCCACCGGCATGGCGACCGAGACCGGCCGGATCGCCGGCCTGCTCGCCGTGGCCGAACCCGCCCCGACCCCGCTGCAACGGCAGATCAGCTCACTCAGCCGAACCCTGGCGCTCATCTCCGCCGTCGTGGTGGTCATCGTGGTCGTGCTCGGACTGGTACGCGGGCAGGAGTTCGGGGTGCTGTTCGTCACCGCCGTCTCGCTGGCCGTGGCCGCCATCCCCGAGGGGCTGCCGGCGGTGGTGGCGTTCACCCTGGCCATGGGCACCGACCGGCTCGCCCGCCGCGGCGCCATCGTCAAGCGGCTGTCCTCGGTGGAGACCCTCGGCAGCACCTCGCAGATCTGCACCGACAAGACCGGCACGCTGACCCTGAACCAGATGACCGCGCGGGAGCTCATCCTCGCGGGGCGGCGCTTCACCGTCTCCGGTCATGGCTACGCCATCGACGGACGGATCCGCTCCACCGACGGCCGCCCGCCACCGGACACCCTGGACCAGGCGTTGATCGCGATGGCGCTGTGCACCGACGCCGTGCTCCGCGAGGACGAGGAGGTGGTCGGCGACCCCACCGAGGCCGCCCTGATCGTGCTCGCCGAAAAGGGCGGCGTCGACGTCGCGGCACTGCGCCAACAGCGCCCGCGTCTGGCCGAGATCCCGTTCGACGCGGACTACAAGTTCATGGCCACCTTCCACCACTGGACCGGCGATGACGGCCGGCCGATCGTGCGCTGCTTCATCAAGGGCGCGCCGGACGTCCTGGCCGCACGGGCCACCCACTACCTGGGCCCGGACGGCATCACCGACATCGACCCGCAGGCCCGGCGACGCTACGACGAAGCCAATGCGACCCTGGCCGAGCAGGGCCGCCGGGTGCTGGCCATGGCCCACCAAGACTTCCCCGCCGACGGCTTCGACGCCAGTGCTGATATGGAGCTGCTGGACCGCATCGTCCTCATCGCCCTGGTCGGCATCGTCGACCCGCCGAGGCCGCAGGCACGCCAGGCCATCCAGCAGTGCCATGACGCGGGCATCCGCGTCCGCATGATCACCGGTGATCACGCGGTGACGGCCGCGGCCATCGCCCGCGACCTCGACATCCCCGGCCAAGCCGTCACCGGCGCCGAACTCGACCAGATCCCCGGCGACGCCGAGCTGGCCCGCCGCCTGGACGACATCGGAGTCATCGCCCGGGTCTCACCCGAGCACAAGCTCCGCATCGTCGGCGCCCTGCAGGCCCGCGGCGACGTGGTCGCGATGACCGGCGACGGTGTCAACGACGCCCCCGCGCTACGCAAGGCGGACATCGGCGTCGCCATGGGCCTGACCGGAACGGAGGTGACCAAGGAAGCGGCGACCATGGTGCTCACCGACGACAACTTCGCCACCATCGTGGGAGCCGTACGCGAAGGGCGCGGCGTCTACGACAACATCGTCAAGTTCACCCGCTTCCAGGTCTCCACCGCGCTCGGCTTCGTGCTGACGTTCCTGATCACCTCACTGACCGGCATCGCCGAGGGCGCCCCGTTCACCGCCCTGCAGATCCTCTTCGTCAACCTCGTCATGGACGGCCCGCCCGCCATGTCGCTCGGCGTCGACCCGGTCAGCCCGGACGCGATGAGCCGGCCACCCCGCCCTGCACGCGAACCCATCCTCACCAGGGAGCGCCTCATTCGCATCCTGCTGACCAGTGCCGTCATGGCGACGGGCACCGCCGCCATCCTCGCCTGGGCACCTGGGCCCGCGCCTGCCGTGGGTCAGGCCGGCGTCGCGGGCACGATGGCGCTGGTCACCTTCGTCTTCTTCCAGGCGTTCAACCTGCTCACCGTCCGCCACCCCACCCGCAGCCTGTTCCACCGCGAAACCTTGCACAACGCCAACCCACTGATCGCCACCCTCGCGGTCGTCGCCCTGCTGCTGCTCATCGTCGAACTGGACCCCCTGCACGGCTTCTTCACCACCACCGATCTCACCTTTGACCAGTGGCTGATCTGCCTGGCCGTCGGCTCGGCCATCCTGTGGGTCGGCGAACTCGTCAAAGCCCTGCTCCGCGCCCGCGACCGCCGTCAAAGCGCCCACGGCGCGTGAGCCCTCCGACCAGCCTCCGGGTGGCCATCGCCGCGACACTGCCTCGGCTGGGCCGCCGATCAGGGAGCGTCAGGCCGTAGTGGCGGGGCCTTCGAGCAGCGCGGTGCGGATCTGTTTGCGGGACACGACGCCGAGCTTCGCGAAGACCTTGCGCAAGTGCCATTCGACCGTGTGCGGGCTGATGAAGAGCTGAGCGCCGATCTCCGAGTTCGTCAGCCCGTCACCGGCCAGGCGCGCTATCTGCGTTTCCTGGCCGGTGAGAGCGTTGCGCACCATGACGGTGCGCTTGCGTACCGTCTCGCCAGTGGCCTGCAGCTCGCGCCGGGCACGTTCCGCGAACCCCTCGGCCCCCATCTGGCTGAGCATCTCGTACGCGATGCCCAGGTGCTCCCGGGCGTCGACGCGGCGGTTCTCCCGGCGCAGCCACTCACCGTAGAGCAGCCGGGTGCGGGCGAGGGCCATCCCCACCTCGGTGCGGTCAAGCCGCTCGATCGACTCACGGTACAGAGTGTCGGCGGCCGGTCCGATGCTCACCTGGGCACGCGCGCCCGCCGAGGTGCCGAGGGCCCAGTCGGTGCCACTGGCCTGTGCCATCTCGTCGAGTTGCTGGGCCGCGGCGGCGGCGGGGGCAGGCCTTCCGCTCCGGGCGGCGGCCTCGACGAGCTCGACCATGGACGAGAGGGCCAGTCCGAGCTCCTGCGGGTTCTCGCAGCCTCGCTCGGCCGCGATGTACGCCTCCTCGTAGCGACCGAGGCCGTTGTAGAGCACCGCGCTGGCCCATTGGGTGGCGGTCACCACCTTCCCTTCCCCTTGAAGGGCCGTGTCTCGCGTGATCGCTTCGATCGCCTCGCGTGTCGCGGCTTCCCGGCCTCTCCACGGCTCGACCACCATGGCACAGTACTGGGCCATGAAGCGGCTGCCCGTCACCTCACCGATCGTCACCGCCTCAGCGACCAGCGAATCCGCGACGGCAAGCTCGCCGGCGAGTGCCCGATTCGGCACGAGCAACAGGAGAGCCGACGGCAGGATCGACAGAGCCCCCGTCTCGCGTGCCAGGTCGACCAGCCTCGACGAGAGCACCGACCAGCTGTCGAAGTCCCAAACGTTAAAGGCCGTGCGGCATGCGAGCGGGAGCCAGCCAAGGCCTTCTTCCCTGGAGACCCCTTCGGCGCGGAAGGCGTCCAGGGCCTGCCGCACCATCGGCACGCCCGGCGAGTAACCCTCAGTGATCATCACTGCCACGCCATTCAGGAGCAGATCGTTGCGCTCCGGTGGCGGCCCCGCCGGTGCGGCGAGCGCCGCCTTGGCCACGTCCGCCAACTGAGCGCCGCTCGGCAGACGGCCGGCGGTGAAAGCCGCGTACAGCGCGTCACGGTAGGTCTCGCGGGCCAGCCCGGGGTCCAGCGGCTCGAGTCGCTTGCCGGCTTGGAGCAGCAGCGGCAAGCCGGCACCGGCACTTCTGGAGGCGAACATGATCTGACCACGCAGCAGGTCGGACTGGGCATGTCCGCGATCCTCCAGAGGGCTGAGTTCCGCCGCATCCAGCAGCTCGAGCGCGGCGTCGTACCCACCGGCCTGATACTTGGCCCGTGCCGCCGCCAACGCTCTGGCTCCCCGGCGCGCGGAAGCGGGGCTCAACTCGGCCGCCCGCTCCAGGAACGCGGCCGCCGCCGCCACCCCGCCACGCGCCTGCGCCCGATCGGCGGAGCGCTCGAGCTCGGCGGCCACCGTCTCGTCGGGGTCGGCCGTCGCGTTGGCCAGATGCCACGCCCGGCGGTCGGGATCCGATTGAGGGTCGGTCGCGTCGGCCAGCGCGCGGTGCACGTTCTGCCGATCCTCGGGGGCGGCCACGCGGTAGGCCGCCGAGCGCACGAGGGGATGACGGAAACGCACCCGGGTCCCCAAGGTGATCAGACCCACGGCTTCGGCCGGCGCTGCGGCGGCCGCTTCGATGCCCAGCAGCTCCGCCGCTCGCCTCAACAAGGTCACATCGCCCACCGGCTCGGCCGCCGCGATGAGCAACAGCTGCTGCGTCTGGGCCGGTAGCGACTGGACCCGCCGCAGGAAACTCTGCTCGATTTGGGTCAACAGCGGCCGCGCGTCGGGCCGCGCGAACCCACCTGCCAGCTCCGCCGCCGTCAATCCGCGGGGCAGCTCGAGCAGGGCCAGCGGGTTTCCCTGCGTCTCGGCGAGGATCCGGTCCCGGACCCGCTCGTCGAGCCGCCCGGGGGTCACGGAGTCCAGCAGGGCGCGGGCGTCGCTGTCGCTCAATCGCCCCACCTCGAGCTGCGGCAGCCCCGTCAACTCGGGTTCGAGGCCGGGCTCGCGCACCGCGAGCACCAGCCCGATCCGCTCCGCGAGCAGGCGCCGGGCGACGAAGGCGAGGGTCTGCGCGGAGACTCGATCGAGCCACTGGGCGTCATCGACGAGGCAGACCAGCGGCTCCTTCTCGGCCACGTCGGCCAGCAGGCTGAGCACTGCGAGCCCGACCAGGAAACGGTCCGGTGGAGTGCCCGCGCTCAGGCCGAACGCCGTACCGAGCGCGTCGCGTTGCGGCTCCGGCAGTCGACCGAGACGATCCAGAAACGGGGCGCACAACTGATGTAGCCCGCCGAAGGCCAGCTCCATCTCAGATTCCACGCCCGCCGCCCTGGCGATCCGGCAGCCGGACGCGCTGGTCCGCGCGTATTCCAGCAGCGCCGTCTTACCGATGCCGGCCTCGCCGCGCACAACCATGACCGAGCTGTGGCCGGCCTGCACCCTCGCCACGAGCTGGTCCAGCGTCTCGCACTCGATCTGCCGACCACGTAGCTGCAACCCGGAATCCCTGCTTGCCATGGCACCGCCCCGCCGGGCATACGCCCATTGACCATTGACTGTCGAAGGTAGGAGGCGACCGGCTCTACGTCGTAATTGGGCAGGGCTTCACCCATCCTGTCAGCGGCTGCTCCAGGAGCGGTGGAGCGCCTCTCGGATCCGGTGTTTGGCCGGCGGCGGGACGTCCCCGTTGCTCACGGGCGGCAACGCGGGCGGGCTCTCGGGGGCGGGCGGCGCGAGCTTCGCCTTCTCTTCCTCGGTCGCCGGCCGTTCGACCTCGGTGAAGCCGCCGCCGGGCCCGCGTACGATCACGCCGGTCTCCACGCCGTGCTCGACCGTGTGCCGGTCCCGCGCTTGCAGCCCCAGGCAGATCCACCGGGTGACCACGTACGCCAGCACCGGCCCTGCCAGGATCGCCACCCGGAAGATCCACGTCGTCGCGTTCAGGGAGATGTGGAAGGTCGAGGCGATCAGGTCGTTGCCTCCGGACATCCACAGCACCCCGTAGTACACGATCCCCGCGACCCCGATCCCGGTCCGCGTCGGTACGTCGCGCGGCCGGTCGAGCAGATTGTGCACGGCCCGGTCACCGGTGACCCACCGCTCCACGAACGGATACAGCGCGAGGCCGGCGAACAGCAACCCCGGCGCCGCCAGTGCGGGGATCAGCACACTCATGGTCACGGTGTGGCCGAACACGGTGAACTCCCACGGCGGCATGAGCCGCAGCGCGCCCTCCAGGAACCCCATGTACCAGTCGGGCTGGGAGCCCGCACTGACCGTGCTGGGCACGTACGGCCCGTACAGCCAGATCGGGTTGATCTGGAACACCGTGGCCAGCAGCGCGATCACCCCGGTCACCCACAGGAGGAACGCCGTCGTCTTCGCCAGGAACGCCGGGAAGAACGGATCCCCGCGCACCAAGCGCTCGTTCAGTCCTTTCGCCCGGAACTGCGTGTGCATCTGCCGCCACGTCAGCACCACCGCATGCAGCGGCACCAGCACCAGCAGCAGGCCCGGAATGAGCAGCACGTGGAGGCTGTAGAGGCGGGAGATGATGTCATCGCCGGGGAACTCGCCGCCGAACAGGAACGTCGCCAGGTACGTGCCCACCAGCGGCACCGACAGCGTGACCCCGTGCAGGATGCGCAGCCCGGCCCCGGACAGCAGGTCGTCGGGCAGCGAGTAGCCGAGCAGTCCGTTGAGCATCACCAGCCCGAACAGGGCCATGCCGATCAGCCAGTTCAGCTCGCGCGGCTTGCGGAAGGCGCCGGTGAAGAAGTTGCGCAGCAGGTGCGCCACGATCCCGCCGATGAAGATCAGCGTGCCCCAGTGGTGCATCTGCCGGACCAGCAGGCCGCCTCGCACCTCGAAGCTGATCTCCAAGGAGGACGCGTACGCCTGGCTCATCGTGACGCCGCGCAGCGGCACATACGCGCCGTCGTAGACGACCTCCTCCATGGACGGCTTGAAGAAGAACGTGAGGAAGACGCCAGTGACCAGGACGACCACGAAGGCGTACAGGGCGATCTCGCCCAGCAGGAATGTCCAGTGGTTGGCGAAGGCCTTGCGCATCGCCCTGTTCAGGAAACCGGCGCCGCCGACACGATCGTCAAGCGTCTTGGCCAGTGAGCCGACCTTCATCGTCACCCCGCACCCGGCTCGGTTGCATTGTCACAGCCAACGACCGGATGGCGCGGCGATATGTGACACGCGGTGCCAGAAGGGAGACGCATGTCCCTGTCACAGCTTGCCGAGCTGTCCTGTCAGAGGGTGGTACCACCACCATCGGCAAGGAGTGCATCATGGATGCCCGCTTGAGCGGCTCAGGTGAAAGTTGAGATCGCCTGATGCAGGCTTTCCTCCACACGGCGGGAGCATCGGTCGGCTGCGTCCTGGCCCTCGCCCCGGCCCTGCTGCCCTCCGCCCGTCCCACCAGAAGGTGGCCGCACGTCGTCATGGCGCTCGGCATGGCGGCCGGGCATCTGGGGGGCTTGTTCCTCTCCATCGCGGTGCTCGTGCTGCTGACCGCCGGCTGGCTCTGCGGCTCCTCCTCCCGTCGCGCCGAGATCGGGCATCACATCCAGGACTTCGTGGTCATGTCCCTGCTTTTGGTGCTGACGGCGTTCAGCGGGCCGCCTCTGGCCGGCGCTTCGTCCGGGCACCTGCATGGGAGCGGTTCGCTCGCCACGGTGGCCCTGGTCATCGGGCTGGGCTGGACCTGCGCTCGGCTCATCCGTGTTCTGCCCGAGCCGAGCGCCGACCGAAGAGTGCTCAGCCAGGATGTGTGCTCGGCCGGAATGGCGGCCAGCATGGCCTTCATGGCCGCATTGGCCCTCTGATGCTGTTTGATGAGGTTTTCCGGCAGGCGCAACGTTCGGGCCCCGACAAGAGCGGGCCGCCGCCGAAGATCGACGTGGTCGCCACCGTGCCGGGGGCGCCGCCTGCGCGGGAGGGAGCCGAGGCGATGACGCTCCTGGTCACGTTGCCACCGAACAGCCCCGGCGCGCCGCCTCACCGGCACTCCGGGCCCGCGTACGGGTTCGTGGTCAAGGGGGCCATCAAACTTCGAGCTCGAAGGCGACCCCGTGCGGGTTGTCCGGGCCGGTGAGGCGTTCTCCGAGCCCGGTGGGGACGTGATCCGTCGCGCGCCGCAGTCATGACCAAGGTCTCGTTGACTGCACTCGTTCGCGCTCTGCTGACGCACCTGCATGAACGCGAGCAACCTGGCGAGGTCACGGTGCACGGGCGGGTACGGCTTGTCGCCCCTGCACGAGCACCAACGGCCATGAGCGCCAGATGAGCGTTGTCACCGTTCCGAGTCACTGCTTCGCCAGACACGCCTGGGGCGTGCGGTGTCACGAATCGGATGGCCGCCCGGTCCAAGTGGGCGAACCAATCCGATCAGTGGTGAGAGAGGTGGATCATGAGGGCTGCTTGTCACCGGAGACCGGCCTCAGGCGCCGGCATTCCCATGAGGAGCTCGTGATGAGCCATGACATCGGAGCGCCGCGACAGGCGGGCAGCGGCTCGCCGCCTCCGGACGCCACCCGTCCTTCAGTCTCGGCCGGGCCGCCGACCGGGCGTGAGCCGGGTGAGCGCCGCTTCGGGCTCGGTACGGCGTCGGCGCTGGTGGTCGGCTCGGTCATCGGGACCGGAGTGTTCGCTCTGCCCTCCGCTTTGGCGGTGTTCGGTCCGATCTCGCTGGTGGCGTTCGGGCTCGTCACGATCGGTGCGATCGCGCTGGCGCTGACATTCCGCGATCTCGCGGTGCGCCTGCCCGGCGCGGGTGGCCCCTACGTCTACGCCCGCGACGCGTTCGGCGAGTTCGCCGGATTCCTCATCGCCTGGAGCTACTGGATCACCGCGTGGGCCGGGAACGCCGCGATCGTCGTGGCGTGGGTCGGCTATGTCGAGGTGTTCTGGAACACCGGGCACGAGATCGGGTGGTCGATCGTCATCGCGCTGGTCGGGCTGCTCCTGCCGGCGCTGGTCAACCTGATGGGCTTGCGCAGCTTCGCCGCGTTCCAGGTCGTCACGACTGTTCTCAAGTTCATCCCGCTGTTGTTCATGGCCACCATCGGCCTGCTGTTCATCAACACGGCGAACTTCGGCGCATTCAATGCCAGTGGGACCTCCTGGCTCGGCGCGATCAGCGCCGCAGGCGCCATCGCCCTGTTCAGTTACCTGGGCATCGAGACCGCATCGGTCGCCGCGGCCCGGGTCCGGGACCCGAAGCGGAACGTCGGCCGAGCCACCGTGCTGGGCACCCTGGCCTGCGCCGCGGTCTACATCCTCGGCACCGTCACCGTTTTCGGCACCGTGGCGCACGACGACCTCGTCAGCTCCACCGCGCCCTTCACCGACGCGGCCAACGCCATCTTCGGTGGTCAGTGGGCGGGGGCCACGGTCGCCGCGGCAGCCGTCGTGTCCGGCTTCGGGGCGCTGGTCGGCTGGACCCTGATCGTGGCCGAGATGCCGCGGGCAGCGGCGCAGGACGGGTTGTTCCCGACCGCCTTCGCCAGGCAGAACCGTGCCGGCGTTCCCGCGTTCGGGATCGTCATCTCGACCCTGTTGGCTGCGGGACTCACCGTCGTCAGCTACACCAGCTTCGAGCAAGTGTTCATCACCGTCGTGCTCTTGTCGGTGCTCACCTCGGTCGTCCCGTACCTGCTGTCCGCAGCGGCACAGCTGTATTGGCTGCGCACCGACGGCAGGCGGCTACGGGTCAGGCATCTGGCGCGCGACGTCGTCGTCTCGGCGCTCGCGCTGGCGTTCGGCTTCTGGGCCCTCGCCGGGAGCGGCTACGCGGCCGTCTACTACGGGACGTTCTGCCTGCTGCTCGGTGTGCCGGTGTACGTGTGGGTCAAGGCCCGCCGCGGCATGTACGGCGAGACCCCGGCGGTGACGCGATGACCACGGACCAGGACATCGCGTTGAAGGTCGGCATCCATTCCGAGATCGGCCGGCTGCGCGAGGTCATCGTGCACCGGCCCGGACCCGAACTGGACCGGCTGACCCCGGACAACGCCGCCGACCTGCTGTTCGACGACGTGCTCTGGGCAGACCGCGCCCGCCGCGAACACGACGAGTTCGTCGAGGTGATGAGAGGCCACGGCGTACGGGTGCACCTGTTCGCCGATCTGCTGGCACAGGCGCTCGCGACGGACGCCGGTCGGCACTTCGCCGTGAATCGCGTGTGCACCGACCAGCAGTTCGGGCCGGCTCTGGCTGCAGAGTTGCGGGCGCTGTTGTTGGACACCGACCCGGTCTCGCTGGCCGACTACCTGATCGGCGGGGTCCTGAAGTCGGACATCGACGTGCCCGGCAGGGCCAGCGTGGCGTGGCAAAGCCTCGGCACCGACGACTTCGTGCTCACCCCGCTGCCCAACACGCTGTTCCAACGCGACAACTCGGCGTGGATCGGACGGAGCGTCGCGGTCAACCCCATGGCCAAGTCGGCTCGGAGCCGCGAGTCGATCAACACCCGCACCGTCTACCGGCACCATCCGCTGTTCACCGACGCCGACTTCGTGACCGTCTACGGCGACGACGACCTCGCTCACGCCCCGGCCACGCTGGAGGGCGGCGACATCCACGTCATCGCCCGGGGCGTCGTCATGGTCGGAATGGGCGAGCGCACCACGCCGATGGGCATGGAGATGCTTGCCCGGCGGCTCTTCTCGGATGGCCACGCCCGCCGCGTCCTGGCCGTCGAGCTGCCCAAAGCCCGCTCGACGATGCACCTGGACACCGTGCTCACGATGGTCGACGTCGCCACCTTCGTGGCCTACCCCTACTTCGACCAGGCCGCGGCCCGGGTCTGGCTGCTCACCCCCGCCCCTGTCGGGAAGGGCGTGAACGTCCAGCACCTGATAGGGCTGACCGCCGGACTGCGCGAGGCGATCGAGGACGACGACGTCCGCGTCCTCACCGCTGTGGGGGACCGACGCGAGGCCGAGCGGGAGCAGTGGAACGACGCCGACAACTTCCTGGCGATCTCTCCCGGAGTGGTACTCGGATACGAGCGCAACACCGCGACCAACGCCATGCTGCGCGACCACGGCCTCGAGGTCATTCCTCTGGCCGGTGGCGAACTCGGCCGCGGACGCGGCGGCGCACGGTGCATGACCTGCCCCATCCTGCGCGACCCCGTACCCTTCTCCTCGAAGGAATCGCCATGACCCGCTCAGCGGCATCCCGCTCGTTGCTCACCGTGACCGACCTCGGCCGCGAGGGTTTCCTCGAGATGCTCGACCGCGCCGCGGGGCTCAAGGAAGCCAAGAGGGCCGGACGTGAACGACCCGCATTGACCGGCCGCAACATCGCCCTGGTATTCCAGAAGGACTCCACCCGCACCCGATGCGCGTTCGAGGTGGCCGCGTACGACCAGGGCGCCCACGTCACCTACCTCGGACCGTCCGGGTCACACCTCGGGCGGGAGGAAAGCGTCGCCGACACCGCGCGGGTGCTGGGTGCGCTGTTCGACGGGATCGAGTTCCGTGGGTTCGCCCAGGAGACCGTCGAGGAGCTGGCCCGGCACGCCGGTGTGCCGGTCTGGAACGGGCTCACCGACGAGTGGCACCCGACCCAGATGCTCGCCGACGTCCTCACCATGCGCGAACACCAGCCCGGCGGGATCGAGACGATCAGCTACTGCTTCGTCGGCGACGGGCGCGGCAACGTCGCCCGGTCGCTGCTCGTCACCGGGGCCATGCTCGGCATGGACGTACGGATCGCCGCACCCGACGAGCTGCGCCCTCCCGAACCACTGGTGAAGGAGGCCGAGCGCATGGCGCCGGCCAGCGGCGCCCGGGTGACCGTCACCGAGGACCTGGCGACGGCGCTCGACGGCGCCGCCTTCGTCTACACCGACGTGTGGGTCAGCATGGGCGAGGCCGAAGCCGAGTGGGACCGGCGCGTTCCGCTGCTCACGCCCTACCGGGTCACGGCGGAGGTGATGGCCGCCACGGGCCGTCCCGACACGCGGTTCCTCCATTGCCTCCCGGCCGTGCACGACACCACCACCGAGCTCGGCCTGCGGATCCACCAGCGCTACGGACTCGTCGGGGCCGAGGTCACTGACGAGGTGTTCACCTCCGCCGCCTCCGTGGTCTTCCAACAGGCGGAGAACCGGCTGCACACCATCAAGGCTCTGCTCGTCGCGGCGCTGGGAGAGTGACATGCTGCTTGTCGTCGCGTTGGGCGGGAACGCCCTGCTCGAGCGAGGCGAACGCCCCGATGCGGCGGTGCAACGGCAGCACGTGCGGTCCGCCGCCCGTGCGCTGGCGCCGCTCGCCGCTGAGCACACGCTCGTGCTCTGCCACGGCAACGGGCCACAGATCGGGATGCTGGCCGTCGAGAGCGAGAACGACCCTGCCCTGGCCCACCCGTTCCCCCTCGACACGCTCGGTGCCCAGACGCAGGGCATGATCGGATACTGGCTGTCGCAGGAACTCGGCAACGCGGGCATGGGCCGACCAGTTGTCACGATCGTCACGCAGACCGAGATCGACGCGGATGATCCGGCGTTCCGCACCCCGACGAAGTTCGTCGGTCAAGGCTACCCAGAGCCGGTAGCCCGCAGGTTCGCGCTGGAGCATGGGTGGACGGTTGCCCGGGATGGCCGGGCCTGGCGTCGGGTCGTCGCGTCCCCGTCACCCCGCCGGATCGTCGAACTTCCCACCATCCGGCAACTGGTCGCCGGCGGCACGACCGTGATCTGCGGCGGCGGGGGCGGGGTGCCTGTCCTCGCCCGGGACGGCGGGCGATTCGAGGGTGCGCAGGCCGTCGTCGACAAGGACCTCACGGCGGCGCTGCTGGCGATCGAATTGGGAGCCGACCGTCTCGTAGTGCTCACCGACGTCGACGCCGTCCGGCGTGACTTCGGCACCCCTCAGGAGCAATCGCTCTCCACGGTGGACGTCGGCGAGCTACGCGCCATGCGCTTCCCAGCCGGATCGATGGCACCGAAGATCGACGCCTGCATCCGGTTCGTCACCGCGACCGGACGGGCGGCGGCGATCGGGGCACTGCGGGATGCGTCCGCGGTGCTGGCCGCCACGGCCGGAACCACCATCACGGCATCGACCGACTCAGCGGGGACGCCGCACGCCGTTTCATCCGGTACGGCCCTGACGACCTGACCGTCGACGAAGCCGCTCGCAGTGGTACGGCGTGCCGGCCGTGGGTTCCAGACGACACCTATCGCGCGAAAGGGTCAATGGCTCTAACCTCGTCTCAGGGTGGTGGGGCCATGACAAGCGGTGCGGGGGCGCATAAGCTCCGCGATCGGCGTGTGGAGTGCGCGGTGCTGGACCGGCTGCTCGCTGACGTACGCTCCGGTCCAGGGCGAGCCTTGCTGATCCGTGGTGAGGCAGGCGTCGGGAAATCGGCCTTGCTCGATTACCTCGTGGGGCGTTCGACCGAATACAGGGTTGCGCGTGCGGCAGGTGTCGAATCGGAAATGGAGGTGCCCTTCGCAGGTTTGCATCAGTTGTGCGCGCCGATGCTTGATCTTCGCGATCGCATACCGGGTCCGCAGAGCGATGCGTTGGCCATCGCGTTCGGCTACAGCGTCGGAAGCCCGCCGGACAGGTTTCTGCTCGGAGTGGCCGTCTTGAGTCTGCTGGCGGTGGTGTCGGAGGACAGGCCGCTCCTCTGCGTCATCGACGATGGACAGTGGCTGGACCAGGCTTCGGTGCAGACATTGACGTTCGTCTCGCGACGTCTGTTCGCCGAGCGAATCGGTGTGGTGTTCTCGGTCCGGGAGCCGGCGGCCGGACCTGAGTGGCGAGGCTTGCCGGAGTTGACAGTGGGCGGCTTGCCCGAAGACGACGCCCGCGCACTGCTGGACTCGGCCGTTCCCGGGCGGCTCGACGAACGGGTACGGGATCGGATCGTGGCGGAGACGCGGGGCAATCCGCTGGCCCTGCTGGAGTTGCCGCGGGGATTGACGGCGGCGGAGTTGGCCGGTGGGTTCGGGCGGCCGGACGTTCAGCCGTTGGCGAGCCAGATCGAGCACAGCTTCGCCCGGCGGGTGCGGTCGCTGCCGGCGCCGACGCAGAAGATGCTGCTGACGGCGGCGGCCGAGCCGCTCGGCGACATGACGTTGTTGCTCCGCGCGACTCAGCTGCTGGACCTCCCGATGAGCGCGGGGGCGTCGGCGGAGGCAGCCGGGCTGATCGAGCTGGGTTCCCGGGTGCGGTTCCGGCATCCGCTGGTGCGGACGGCGATCTACCGGGCGGCGACGCCTGCCGACCGCCGCACCGTGCATCGAGCCCTCGCCGAGGCGATCGACCCGGCTGTCGACCCCGACCGGCGCGCCTGGCACCGTGCACACGCGGCCGCCGATGCCGACGAAGAGGTCGCCGCCGAACTGGTCAGCTCTGCCGACCGGGCCCAGCGTCGCGGTGGTGTCGCGGCCGTGGCCGAGTTCCTGCGGCGCGCGACCGAGCTGACCCCCGACGCGGCGACGCGCGCGATCCGCGCCTTGTCCGCCGCCGAGGCCGCCCTGCGTTGCGGCGCCTTCGACGTCGCGCTGGCGCTGCTGCTCACGGCAGACGAGGGTCCGGCCGACGAGTTCCACCGGGCACTGGTGAATCTGATGCGGGCACAGATCGCCTTCGCCTCCGGTCAGGACATGGCCGCGCCGCGTCTGCTCCTCGAAGCAGGCCGTCGGCTCGAGCCGCTGGACAGTGAGCTCGCCCGGGACACCTACCGCGACGCGATGGGGGCGGCCCTGCTCGCCGGGGGGTTCGCCGATGGTTCCGGTGTACTGGCGGTGGCGCGGGCGGTGCAAGCGGCGCCGAAACCGACGCGGCACCGGCCCGGCGATCTCCTGCTGGACAGCCTCACCACGCTGTTCACCGACGGATACCCGGCCGCCGTACCGCTGGCGAAGAAGGCTCTGCGGGCGTTCCGCACCGAGGACACGTCCGGCGCGAAGGACCAGCCCTGGTTGTGGCTGGCGGGGGTCACCGCCGCCGACATGTGGGACGACGAGAGCTGGGCGATCCTGACCGAGCGGCACGTACGTGTCGCCCGTGACGTCGGCGATCTCAGCACTCTTCCCTTCACCCTCAACTCGCTCGTGGTCATGCGCCTCTTCTCCGGTGACCGCGCGGCGGCCGTCT
This sequence comes from Nonomuraea sp. 10N515B, assembly GCF_052245915.1. Taxonomy (NCBI): domain Bacteria; kingdom Bacillati; phylum Actinomycetota; class Actinomycetes; order Streptosporangiales; family Streptosporangiaceae; genus Nonomuraea; species Nonomuraea sp. 10N515B. The sequence continues at coordinate 110,395 of NZ_JBQQBQ010000017.1, read as the reverse complement.
CGCTGGTCGCGGAGATCCAGGCGATCGGGGAGGCGACCGGGGTCGCGCTGGCGCCGTACGGTGCGTTGGCGCTGGCAGCCTGGCATGGCGACGAGGCTGCCGCCGCCCCGCTCATCGAGGCGGGCCTGGCCGATGTGGTGGCCCGCGGCGAAGACAGCGGAGTCATGGTCACCCACTGGGCGCAGGCGCTGCTGCTGAACGGACTCGCCCGTTACCAGGACGCCGTCCCGGCGGCCCGCGCCGCGACCGAGCATCCGGTGGAATCCGCCGTCGTCTACTGGGCACTGTCGGAGCTGATCGAATCAGCCGTTCGCAGCGGCGAGCCTGAGCTTGCGGCCTCCGCTTACGAGCGCCTCGCCGCGACGGCCCGAGCCAGCGGGACCGAGTGGGCGCTCGGTGTGCTGGCCCGAGCCGGGGCCCTGCTGGCGACCGGCCGTACGGCGGAGGCCCTGTACCAGCAGGCGATCGACCACCTCGGCCGGACCCGGATCCGGATGGAACTGGCCCGCGGCCACCTGCTGTACGGCGAGTGGCTGCGGCGGGAAGACCGGCGCCAGGAGGCCCGCCGCTCGCTCCGCGCCGCCTACGACATGTTCACCGCGGCCGGCGCCAACGCGTTCGCGGACCGCGCCCGCTACGAGCTCGCCGCCGTCGGCGAGTCGCTCGCCAAGCGCGCCGCCCGCGCGAGCGACACCCTGACCCCGCAGGAGGCGCACATCGCCGGGCTCGCCGCCAGTGGGCTGACCAACGCCGCGATCGGCGCACAGCTGTTCCTCAGTCCGCATACCGTCGAGTGGCACCTGCGCAAGGTCTTCGCCAAGCTGGGCATCACGTCACGCAGGCAGCTTCGCCCGTCGGACGTCGGTACCGGCCGGAAGAGCGCGGGCTAGGCACCGCGCTGCTGAGCTAAAGGTCGGTGGCCGGGGTGGGTGGGAGTGGCCGCGTTGGTGATCACCTCACGTACGCGGCGTCGCGGCGGCGGGGCTGGCCTCCCGGCAGCGCCGTTTCCGCACCACGTGGGCGCACCCCTAGGTGGCGGCGACCGCGGATCAGGGTATCGACCACGGTCTCCCCGGGGCGCGATGGAGAGGTCCGCAAAGCGACCGTTGTCGCAGTGGCATCGCAGGATGCCGTGTGCGAACGGAGCCGAGACCGTGACCATGAACCTCTTGGAGTCGCACAGAGACGACGCCGCGCAGACCAGTCCGACAATCTCCGCACACGATGACCGATTGATCAGCGAGTTGGACGTGGCCGCTTCGGTGTTCGTCACCACACGGCCGCGGCTCTTCGCGATCGCGCTCCGCATCCTCGAAGACGTGGGCGAGGCCGAGGACGTGGTGCAGGAGGCGTGGCTCCGGTGGGAACGCGCCGACCGCTCGGTCGTCATCAGTCCGCCCGCGTTTCTTGCGCTGACCACCACCAGGCTCGCCATCAATGTCACCCAGTCCGCCCGGAGGCGTCGCGAGACGTCCGGGGGCCCATGGCTTCCCGAGACGGTGGATCACAGCGTCAGCCCTGAGACAGCCGCAGAACGACATGAGGCGGTCGATGCGGCGGTCCGGCTGCTGTTGGAGAAGCTGACGCCCACCGAATGGGCGGCATATCTCCTGCGCAAAGCCTTCGAGTACCCCTACCGGCGCATCTCCGAGGTTCTTCACCTGGGGGAAGACCAGACGCGGCAACTCGTGTGGCGCGCCCAAGAACGCATCGCCACCGGGCAACGCCAGCCGGTGAACGCCGCCGCGCATCGGCGCCTCCTGCGGACGTTCCTGGCTGCGGCGCAGGCCGGCGACGTCGCCGAATTGGAAGAGCTTCTCGCTGCTGACGTTGCCCGCTACAGGTCCGACGACTGCGACTCGAGGGTGAGATGTGCCGCGAGCTGCCAGCGTCGGACCGCTGACCGGTCACATCGTCGGCGGATTCCCCACGGAGCCCATGAGAGCTGAGCGAGCTGGGGCCCCGACGCCTCCCGTCAGTGCTGGGCTTCGGCTCGCTCTCGGATCCCCGTCCATTCACGGTGTGCATTCGAGTGATCAACCGGGTCTGCCCGCCGTTCAGCGGCATCAGGCGCCAGGCCCAGGTGCGGGTCGGTGAGCGCCACAGGAGCCAGGACGGCTGAGCGAAGCCGTCGACGACGAACGCTGTGCGCTCGGAGGAATTCGGGCCCCACGGCAGCCACTGACCGATTCGGAGATCCTGAAGCTCCGGGACGATCTCCCGGATGCTGGGGCGAGCGAAGTTGTCCAGAAGGTCGTCGGCGTACCAGCCGGCACGCCCGTACCCGACCTGGACCAGCCATGGCCACACCTGCTCCGGCGGCGCGTCGATGGTGATCGCGCGGGTGCAGCGGTACTGGGCTCGGGGCAGCAGGCCGTCGCCGGGCATCGGCGCGGTCACTTCCGCAGGGGTGGCCCCAGGTCAGGCGTCGACGTCGCAGGAACGGAGCAACGAGGAAGCGGGGCATGTCATCGAGGACATCCCGGACTTGACCGGCCAAATCGGCCAGGGTCGCGCGAGGGAGTGACCACCGGCTGCGAGCGTCGGGCGGGGAGGCCGGGCGAACAGTCACCTCGCCCGACCGGCGCTGATGCCCGCACAAAACGCAGAAGGACCAATTTTTGATGCCAGGCGATGTAGCCGTTGGGCCGATGGTCGGAACCTTCGGCCCCGGACTGGGGTCATCACCAGCGAAGATGAAAGGGCTGCATCAGAGCCGGCGGCAAGCGATGAGCGGGCCCGAGGTCCTGGCAAGCGACACGCCCCGGGCTATCGTCGGCGGAGGCCGCCGCGAAACGGCCCGAACCTGCTGCCGAGCAAGGCGCCCGTTCCGCTGTGGCGTCGTGTGGACTGACAGCCACGCGACACACTGATCAACGTCCTGTTGGTGGCGGGCCGCCCTGACCGCGGCCACCGACGACTGGACGGACGGCCGCGATTTCTGCTGGTGATCGTGGTCAACGCGGGAGCCCGCGACCCGCCTCGCAACCGGGCTCTCCCGGTCGCGTCATGACCGGGATTCCTCCTCACTGAGGCGGCTAGGAGCGGGCCAGGGTGATCCTGGCCGGGATGCCCTGGCGGGTCATCTTCGCGTACGGGCACAGCGCGGCGGCATGCGCGAGCAGCGGGGCGGCCGATGCGGGTTCGACTCCGGGCCAGGTGACGGCGAGGTCGGCGCGTAGCTCGTAGCCGCCGTCGGCGGGGTCGCGGCCGAAGGTCACGGTCGCCTCCACCGTGATCTGGCCAGGGTCGAGGAGGTGCCGCCTGGCCAGCAGGCTGAGGGCGCCGTGGAAGCAAGCGGCGTATCCGGCGGCGAAGAGTTGTTCGGGATTCGGGCCGGGGTTGTCACCGCCCAGTTCCTCAGGCATCCGCAGTTCCAGGGCGAGGGCGCCGTCGGCGGAGCGGGCCTGGCCGGTGGCCCGGCCGTGGGCGGAACTGCCGCCGCCCACGGCGACGCGTGTGACGTAGAGCGGTTTGAACACAGAGCCGTTGTAGTCGTGCTCGGTGGACAGGTTCGGGTCGTTCATCGGTACGCCTTTCAGCGGCGCACGAGGCGCCTGTGGTGAGGGCAGGCTGGTCATGGGCGGTGCCAGCGCTCCAGCGTGTCGGGGTTCAGCACGATCCACCTTGCGGTGACCTCCGCTCCGGCGACGCTCACGCCGCCGCGAACCCGATAGGCCTCCTGGACGATCAGGACGGCTGTTTCGGCGCCCGCCTCGGTCATGGCCTCCTCCGGAGCATGGAAGGGCCGACGTGGCCGCTGGCCAACGAAGTCGTCCGCACTAGGTCCTCTGTTCTCTGGGGGGCGTCGCCGGTTAAGACCAGACAGCCCGTCCTGTTGTGACGCCTTCAGGGCAACCGGCCGCTTACGACGCTTCCGGGCGGCTCACAAACGCCTCCAGGTTGCCGGGGTTGACGATCCGTGGCTCGTCCACGGGCTCTTGGCCATCTCCTGCGTCTACTTGGGCGGCTTGATGCCGGTGGGAAGTGACACTCCCCGACCAGGCGTAGGGCGGCGAGTTCCACCTCTCTCCCGTCGACCGGGAGCCGCGCACCGTCAGCTGCCAGGACGTTCTGCACCCGGTCCGAGCGCGATCCATACACCAGAACGAACAGGTAGCCACCGTCGACACGATGCGCATCGAGCGGCGTGCGGTACGTCGCGCCAGAAATGCGACCGGTGTGAATCAGCACCGGCCACCTCCCGCCCGCGCGCGAGGGTTGAACAGCCTCTTGTTCACGTGCCCCACCACCTCGGCATCGGCATCGGGATCTCCTTCTCCCGTCGTCGTGCTCGATGACGAGCCGATGGTGTGTGCACACTTGCGCACCATCCTCGGCTCGGCCGGTGACATCGAGGTGGTCGGCGAGGCGTACGACGGAGCGGCAGGGCTGGAAGAGGTCATCCGCCATCGGCCGGACCTCGTGTTGATGGATCTGCGGATGCCGGGAGCCGACGGGATCACCGCCATCGGCCGGATCGCCGAGCTGGCCAGGCCGCCGCACGTCGTCGTGCTGACCACGTTCGACGCTGACCACTACGTGCTGCGCACGCTCCACGCGGGCGCGTCGGGCTTCCTGCTTAAGTCCACCCCTCCGCAGGACCTGATCGGCCTGGTCCGTGTCGCCGCCGAGGGACGCGCCGTGATGTCGCGTACCGCCACCAAGAGCCTCCTCACCACCACCACCCGGCAACGTGCGGCCCGCGACCGCAGGCTGGCATGCCTGGACGAGCTGACCGAGCGGGAGAGGGAGGTGTTGATCTGCCTCTCCCGCGGGAACTCCAATGCGGAGATCGCCAGCGCGCTGTTCCTGAGCGAGACCACCGTCAAAGGCCACATCTCCCGCATTCTCGCCAAGACGCAGTGCACCAACCGCACACAGGCCGGTCTGCTCGCTTACGAGGCCGGCCTGGGCCGGTAGCGGGAGACCACCCACACGCCGAACCGGCCCGAAAGTTCGACGACGAGCTGCGCTTCATAATCTCATCCGCCACCGCACTGCAGGCCCGCAATGACCAGGGCATTCGGGATGAGAATGCCTCATCGATCAAGTACTTGAAAACGGCGCCTAACCCAAACCAACGAGAACTATCAATAGTCCTTGACCGGCTCGTGCCGTAAGCCTAGCGTCCTCGATAGTCGAACGGGGAGTAACTCGACCAGGGGAGGCCGCAGCATGTCCAGGCGGAAAAGATCCATAATGCTACGCACACTCACCATGCCCGGAGCATCGGCGGCCCTGGCTCTCGGAATGATCCTGGTTTCATCGTGTCCAGCCAATGCGATTGTGGTGCCGGCGACCGATCCCACTGCTCCTGAGCCCGGCTTACAGGAGTCACAGGCCAGCCGGAAGCGACTCACTCCTTCGCGCTCCCGGAATTCGGCCAGGCAGCCGGAGGGATGCTGGGTCAGATCGGAGGATCCCGAACGTGTCGCCGGCAGAACGCAGATCGCAGGAGAAGGATACAATCAATGTCTCTCGGCAGAACCGAAACAGTTCGTCAACGCGAGACTGATCCGCCATAGATTTTGGGGTTGGCAGCGCCTGAAAGATGACCCCACGGAGGTGAGAGGTCGGTCATCGGTCTTTTCCAGCGCCGTCTGGGGCTGCGCGAGCACAGGCACGTACAACTACCAGACCGAGACAGAGCACAAGATCTGGTGGAGGGACGGAACGACGGGAGGCGACAGGACGAGCAGCAATGTGATCAGGATAACGTGTTGAAAACTGATCCCGGCACCAGGAGCTCGCGGCCCTCATCGCGGATGGTGTTGGTCGCCGTATCGACTTTGGCCGTGATGTTGTGCAGCGGATCAGGAGCCCAGATCGACTTCGGACGAGATGTGAATAACCAAATTCGCACGACAAGCGTGAAGTTCCGCCTGGACGAGTTCAGCAGTGACCCAGACGGTGTAATTCGCCGGCAGCGGTCCAAGGTATTGATGGACATCGAGGCGAGAGGAGAGGAGGTCGTTGAATTAGTCGCCGCTCAGATCGACGAGAACGGCCGGCTCGCCAGCTGGACACGATGGCGATCCGGGCAGGAGCAGATGCTTCGCTGGGACGCGACATCGAGACGAATCAACAGATTGCCGCTTCCTGCCCCGCCGAATGTCACGGCCGTTTTAGCGGACACCTTCGGGCCGATGGGTGATCCGATAGAGCACGGCTATCGAAAGATCGGGGACCACTCATACGAAATCAAGGAAGGGCTCGGTGTCTTTCGTCTTAACTTTCCGGACGATCTCGACCGGCGCACTTTCGAGGCCATCGACTCCGTTGACGAGCAGGTAAAGAGCCGCATCAGCGCCATCCTCATCGGTGGCAGCCCGGTGATCACGCCGGACATCCTGGAAATGATGGCAGCGGTCCCCACCGATGCGCGTACCAAATTCCTCCGTCCTGGAGGCAGCTGAAGAACGCGGGCCCCAAATCAAAACAACGAGCTCATCGATGGAGGGAGCACCGGCACGTGTCTCTGCATCAGCTCGATTGGCAAGCGGGGCACCATCCTCCCGGCCTACGCCTGCCAGCACGTTCAGCCCTGTCGTCATGAGGAGCCCGTGATCACTAACCATTGGTGTCCAACAGCGCGCGACCGAGTTCGGTCAGGTGATGCAGTGTCCGGTTGTGGTCGCGATGGCTGGAGATCAAACCGGATTGCCGCAGGACGGTGGTGTGCTCGCTGGCCGTGGCCATGGAGATCCCCAGGTGGCGGGCCAGCGTAGTCGTGCTCGCCCCCTCGCGCGTGCCAATGACATCCAGCACCGCAGCCCGTGTCGATCCGATCAGCGCTCCGAGCGCGGCTGGCATCGTCGAGGCTCGCGACGGCAAGGCGTCCGGCCCGCGCACGACAGGGTAAATCAACACCGGCGGCAGGTCCGGATCGAACATCGTCAGTGGTCCGCTGACGCAGAAGTACGACGGGATGAGCAGTAATCCTCGGCCGTGAAGGTGAAGCTCCTGGTGACGGTGTCCGGGGATGCGAAGTTCGCCGGCTGACCAGGTCATCATCGGGCGCAGGCTGGCCAGCAGCCCTTCAACACCGCCATTGGCCAGGGCGAAGGTACGGATCCGGCGGTCTTTCCCCAGGGCGGCGTCGATGCTGCGTCGGTAGGGCATGACAGCCAGGTCGTAGCAGGTACGCATGGCCTCGGTCAGGTCGGTGAGTATGGCGGGTTCGCCGTCGGCCAGGCGCCGCGCGCTTTCGGGCAGCCGGTGCGTCGCAGCCAGGCGGCAGACGTCCCGCTTGAGCATCGGGATGGGGGTTGTGCGAAGCGCCTCAATACCGTGATCCAGACCATGTATTGCCTCGATGGGGTTGAGAAAGTCCGGGAAGTAGCCCACGTTCGGGGTCAAGGCCAGCAGCAGGCCCAGCACCTCTCCGAGCCTCGCGTGCCGTACCGCCTTGCATGACTCGTGGCGCCATGTGGTGAACAGCAGATCGCCTCGCTGTGGCCTGAGCATCTGCAGGCTCAGGACCAGCTCCCACAGCGGGTCCGGCCCGGGGGCGATCCTGGTGCGTGCGATGTCGTCGCTCGTGAAGTAGATCCTGAGCATGACCGGGCCCTCCGCAGTAGGGGGTGCCGAACTCTCTCACTATTTCGTGTGAAAGTTGCTGTTCATTAGCATTTCTTGATGAAGTTCGCCGTTCAGGCCGCCGGCATCTCTTTTGTGTCCCAGGCCAGCTTTGCAGCGCCGTCGCGCTGGAGCGTTCCCGGCCCTGACCCGCCCTGACCTGCCCTGAGCTGGGTGTTTCGGCCACAACCGAATGACATCGACAGGGGCGTGGCTCCCCGCGGACGATCCCAGAAAGCAACCGGGGGGTTCACGATCGATGAGGGGATGATAATGCGTTCGATCATTCGGCTCGTGTTAGCGGCGTGCGTCGCGTTTCCTGTCTTGGGAAGCAGCCCGGCCACCGCATCCAGCGCCGCCGACTCCTGGCACCGGGATCCAATCCCGTACACGCTTCACGCAGGCTACGTGAATGGCGTGTGGCGGAACGTCGCCCGCCTTGGCGAAGGCGAATTGTACTGGACCGACTACGGGGCGAGGGTCACGGTCTCGTTCTGGCTCAAGGACTTCGCCACAGACGGGTACTGCGCGGCAGGCTGGGTCGACGAGTTCAGCTACGAGCCTGTGCAGACGCACACGCGTTTGGAGTGCAACGGCGTGGACAAGTGGGTTTCGGTAAGCCTCCCGTCCACCGGGCAGCGCATATGTCAGATCACCGTTCGAGTGGGGCGTCAAAAGAGCAGTGGAGCTCTCCCACCCGGAAGCGCTGGACCCGGGTACACGGTAGTGGGTAGCTGGAGCAACCGCGACGGGTGCTGAACACAGATCGGGTGCGACACAATTAAAAGGCCCCGGTCATCTTCCACGCGAAGATGGCCGGGCCTTTTCGTCGTGCTCGGGGCTACGGCCGGATGAATCCGTTCACGATCAGCGGCAGCGACGCGTCCAGGCCCGCCACGTTCAGCACACCCGCGTCGGCAGCGTCGCCGATCGAGTAGCCCGCCGCCGTCATCGCCGCCACGACGACGCGGGCATCTGGGGCCACCGTGCGCCGGTAGGCGTCGAGCTCCTGCGACGGGTGAGACCGCCCGGCCCACGTCTCGTTGTCGGTCAACACCACGAAGCCGTCCACGGCCATCCGCTGGTCGCGCGCCCACCGGAACGGCAGCGACAGGTCGGTGCCGCCGCCGGACGGCCGCCAGCTCTTGATCTCCCGGAGGTTGGTCCGCGGCGTCACCTTCGAAGCGTGGACACTGGTGTCCACGTCGATGACATGCACGTTCCCCTTCTCGATGCGGGCGAGCATGACGGCCAGAGCGCAGCCGACCTCGTACGGCGAACCGATCGACGAACCGCCGACCACGACGCCGCGACTGCCGAGCCAGTTACCCGACATCGACCCGGACGAGTCCACCGCGACCAGCAGTCGCCGGCCCGAAGGCTCGACGCTGCCGAACGACAGCTCGTACGTCTCCTCCAACGCGTCGAGGATCGCCGGGACCGGCGTCCACGTCTGCACGTCGGCGCGCGGGTTCGGCTGGGACCGGCCCGAGCCGTAGACGCGCATCGCGAGGAAGGCGTCCATCGGGTGAATGCGCGCCCGAAGGAGCGCCCCCTGGTCGGTGAGCCGGGCGACCGTGCGCCGGGTCGCGTCGTTCATCGGACGCAGGGTGCCGATGCGGGTCATGCGGGAAAGGTTGCGGATGAGCGCGGTCAGGCCGACCGTGTCGATCAGCGCCTCCCACACGCTTGACTCGCGCAGCATGGCGTCGGGCAGGAACTCCCACGGCACCTTCCGCTCGGTCACGACGCGGATCGCGTCGTGCGGCGTGGTGACGGCCTTGGCGACCAGGAACCGGTCCACCGACTCCAGCACGTCACGCGCTTCGGCATCGGAGACGTTCCCGGCGATCCAGCCGAACAGCCGCGCCCGCTCCGGGCTGTCCGCCTTCGGGTGCGCGATGCGCAGCACGTCGCGCAGGTCGAAAGCCTCGCCCTGCGGGGTCTTCCGCTGGCGGGCCTTGCACACCTTGAACGCGACGGTGTCCGCGCGGTCCGACAGGAACCAGGAGGCGAGGGCGGTACGCAGCGACCGGCCGACGACCGGCGCGGTGCCGCGAGCGGTCGGCTTGCCGCCCAGGTTCTTGTAGTAGCCGAAGAACTGAGCGAGGTGGTCGGTGGTGCGCGCCACGTCCGGCAGCGCCGACTTGGCCGCCTGGCGGGTGGCCGCGTCGCCCTTGGCGTAAGCGGCGGCCAGCGCGAACAGCGCCGGGCGCTGCTTCGGGGCGCGCGGCGGGCGCGCGGTCGAGATCTCCGTCAGCAGTTCGACGACGCGCGGGCCGTCCTCGGCGATCGCCTCGAACAACACGCCGGCGTTCTCGGCCGTCAGCTGATCCTGCGACACGTAGTAGGTGCCGCCCGTGGTGCCGAGGATCAGGAAGTCCTCCAGCTTGCGCCACGGATCCTTGGCGAACACGTAGCCGCCCGCCGCGTTCTTCACCTGGTCGGTGCGTCCGGGCAGAGGCTGGGTCTGCGGGATGGTGAATGCGGAAACGCTTGCGAGAGGGTCACGGTTGCGGGCCATGAAGGATCTCCAAGGTGTTCGACCCGCCAGGCGGCGGATGTGGGGGAGGACTTCGACCCTCCTCCCATGATCGTCAGCCTTGCCGGTGGCGCGGATGTGGGGCTCCTGCCGAGTGCCCAGCCGACCTGGGCATGCTGGCCCATGAGTGGGCCAGAAAGGAGTCGAACCTTTACCCGTTGTGGTAACCGACAGAATTCGACCCGTGCTCTCGACAGGGCTGACGAGTGGATCGGTGTGGTTCGGAGAAGACACGGATGTGGGATGTTCACCGGCGTTTGGTGCTCTGGCCAGCTGAGCTACCGGAGCGTTAGCCCCGGGCAGGACTCGAACCTGCGACCGCCCCATTAGAAGTGGTAACCGACGAACTTCGACCCGTGCCCTCACCGAGCCGCACCGAAGACCGTCGAGCCGGGAGCGGATGCGGATATGAGAGGCGGCACCGGATGCGATCTTTTTTCGAGAAAGAGATAACCGATGCCATTCGACCCGTACCCGCTCCGAGCCCGACGGGATAGTGAATTTCGGAGGGGCTTAACTGATCGAAACCGTAGCATGGGAGGTCGATGGGAGCGCAAGTTCTTTTGCTTGCGTGGTCACGCGGTAAGGCGTAAATACGCAGGTCGCATCGTTGGTGATTAGTCTAGAGAAAGATATCGGCGGACGCGGTATCCGTAGATGAGGTGGCATGACGCTGGTGGCACGGCATCCTGATCATCGCGACGGGCACGCGGCCCAGACGGTGAGCGGGAACGCGTCGGGGCCGCCGAGATCGGTAGATACGCATTCAGGCTGTGTACTGAGCGCGTCCCGAATGCTTTTCCCCAGATCCGTGTGAGCGTCGCCGCCTTCCAAAGATGCGACGATAAGCTCTCTGATCAGCGGGGCGTCCGCGTCAGCCATCGCTCAGGGGCCGCTCTGACGGGCGAAACGCGGGTCGCAGGGATCGGCAGCGTTGCGGCGAGAGATTTCTCCGGGGTCGTGTCGATCCGCGGGCCGCTCGTTCGACCTGTGGGTACGAGGGCCGAGAGGCGGCCCCGCCGGACGAGGAGAACGCGATGTCGAAATACCTGCTGATCATGCGGGGCACCGACGAGTCGAACGCGGCCATGATGGCCAACATCGACGAGATGATGGCCACGACCCGCCAGTTCATCGAGGAGATGGTCAAGGCCGGCGTTCTCCTCGCGGCGGAAGGGCTGGACGATCCGCGCAAGGGCGTCGTGGTCGACTTCAGCGGCGAGGCCCCGGTGGTCACGGACGGGCCGTACGGCGAGACCAAGGAACTGTTCGGGGGCTTCTTCCTGCTCGACGTCGCCTCGAAGCAGGAGGCGGTCGAGTGGGCCAAGCGGGTCCCGGCGGCCCCCGGGTCCAAGATCGAGGTTCGGCGGGTGCCCGGGAGCGACGAGGTCCCGCAGGTCGACGCGTGATCACCAAGGACTGGGCCGGGTGCGAGAGCAACGGCCGGATCTGATGGGTACGGCCGATGTCGAGGCCGTCTGGCGGATCGAGTCGGCGCGGATCGTCGCCGCGCTGACCCGGTTCACCGGCGATTTCGGGCTGGCCGAGGACGCGGCCCAGGAGGCGGTGGCCGAGGCGCTGGTGTCGTGGCCGCTCGCCTCTCCGGCCAGTCCGGCCGGCTGGCTGATGGCCACGGCCCGGCGGCGGGCGATCGACGCGATCCGCCGCCGGGCCGCCCTCCAGGACCGATACGCCCTGCTGGCGGCCGACTTGGCGGTCGACCCGGCGGTTGACGAAGAAATCGATCCCGACAAGATCGATGACGACGTACTGGCGCTGATGTTCGTCAGCTGCCACCCGGTGCTCTCCCCCGAGGCCCGGGTGGCGCTGACCCTGCGCGTGGTCGGCGGCCTGTCCAGCGAGGAGATCGCCCGCGCGTTCCTCGTACCCGTGCCGACCGTGCAGGCCCGCATCACACGGGCCAAGAAGACGATCGCGGCGGCCCGGGTGCCGTTCGAGCTGCCGCCGGCCGCCGAGCGCCGGGAGCGGCTGGGCGGCGTGCTCAGCGTCCTCTACGTGATCTTCACCGAGGGGTCGACGGCCACGTCGGGCGACCGGCTGCTGCGCCCCGACGTCGCGTACGAGGCGATCCGGCTGGCCCGCACGCTGGCCGCGCTGCTGCCGGACGAGCCGGAGGTGCACGGTCTGCTGGCGTTGTGCGAGCTGACGGCCGCGCGTTTCCCTGCCCGGACCGGCCCCGACGGTTCGCCGGTCCTGCTCGACGAGCAGGACCGGCGGCTGTGGGACTTCTCGGCGATCCGCCGTGGGCTGGCCGCGCTGGCCAAGGCCTCGACTCGCGGCCTCGGCCCCTACGGCCTGCAGGCCGCGATCGCCGCCACCCACGCATCGGCACCCTCGGTCGAGGCGACCGACTGGGACCGGATCGTGGTGCTCTACGAGGCACTCGGCCGGGTCGCACCCTCGCCGGTGGTCGAGCTCAACCGGGCCGTCGCCGTTGCCATGGCCTCGGGCCCGGCGCAAGCCCTGGCCATCGTGGACGAGCTGATCGCCTTGGACCGGCTCCCCGGTTCGCATTTGGTTCCGACCGTACGCGGTGAGCTGCTGGCCCGGCTCGGCCGGCGACCGGAGGCGCGCGCCGAGCTGGAGCTGGCGGCCCGGCTGTGCGCCAACCAGCGCGAACGCTCAGTGCTGCTGCGCAAGGCGGCCGCGCTGGGCTGACTTCTCCAGCTCGGCCAGCCGGGACTCAAGCGCGGCCCGGATGCCGTCGATCGCATCGGCCCCGACGGCCGAATCCCCGAATGCGGACGGCGGGAGCGCGGCGAACCCGGGGAGAAACTTGCCCTCCGTCGGCGCGTAGACCTCGTCCGGGACCGTGGCCCAGGTGCTTTGTCAGGCCAGGGTGGCAGCAACGGTTCGATCAGATCCCATAGATCGTCGACGACCCACGCCTCACTCGTGCTCCATGCCGAGCGGCGGCTGACACCAAATCCGTTGGGGCCGAGATCGTATGTTCTCGATCTCCTGTTGTATCAGGAGACGATCCCGAGGACCTCGAGGATGCGGTAGACGTCGGTCGAGGGATCGCGTAGGAGGATGTCGCAGTTGGGAACGTGGCCAGAAGCACCGGGTTCTGGTGCGGGAGCGCAGCGTCCGCTTGGGCAGTCGGCCACGAGGTGCTGGGCCAGCTTGACGGCTGTCGCCTGCCGACCATCCTTGATCAGCTCCTCGAAATGATGGGGCTCGACGAGCTTGACGAAGTCCGAGAATTCCTTGATCCTTCGAAGCTTCGCCGGGATCACCGTACGGTCCCCGCCGAGTCGGCCAGGTGGGCCTGATGCGAGGTGGAGCCAGAGCCAGAGCTCGAAGTGCGGGTGGGAGAAGGCGACGTTGATCCCGTTCTGGCGGGCAAGGCGAAACGCCTCGTAGATGTCCTCGTTCTCGTCACGGTCGAAGACCGCCCAGAACACCGTGTTCTTGATCCCTTTCGTGGAATTCTTGAGCCGTATCGCCTCTCGTACCGCTGGGACGGGCTTGTAGCCGTTGAACTGCTGCCCCTCGGTGACCCTGCGTGGGGTGAGCTGGATCTGGAAGTTGTGCTCCGCTCCATAACGGTGGTTGAGATGGTGGAAGTAGCTCCGCTCGGTCTGACCTTCGCAGACTATGAACAGGACTTTGTTCTTTCTGCGGCTGCCCGCACCTGGACGCGGAGGCGTGGCTCCACCGGGTGCCCCGCGCTTGGCCATTAGGCGTGCACCTCCGTTGACGGCTCCGCGAGTGGGCCGGCGAGCGTCTCTGCGATCTCGCCGACGGTCAGCCTGGGCACGCCGCCGTACGCGCCGGCCAGGTAGTTGCGGTCGAGGGCCTCGGTCTTACGAGGACGGGCGTCGGTCAGCGGGTAGATCTCGGAGACGCCGTCCCGGTTCTTGACGGTGATGCGGACCTGGTCCCGTTCCAACGGCTGGAAGAGGTGCGTACGACCCAGCAGGGTCGCGTCGTGGACCGTGCACACCAGTTGCGCGTTGTTGGGGTTGGCCGCCGGGTCTTGGAAGAGCCGGAGGACTTCGGCGGCGAAGAGGGGGTGCAGGCTGGTGTCGAGTTCGTCGACGAGGAGAGCCGCCCCGTGGTCCAGGGTGGTGAGGAGGGGGCCGAGGAAGGCGAACCAGGATCGGGTGCCCATGGATTCCTGCCGGTCATAGCTCAGCGCGACAGGGCCGTGGGGCCCTTGGTGTACGAGCCGGAGCTCGCCGGTCAGGCTGTCGATCTCGGTCCCCACGACGCCGAGGTCGGCGACTTTGAGAAGCCCGATGATGCGATCCCGCTGCTGCGGGTCGTCGAGCATCTTGCGCGTGAAGCTTTGGCGGTCTTCGAAGTCGCGTCCTGGGCTGATCCACCAGAGGTTGTGCCGGAACCAGTCGTGGATCGGCTTGAGATGGGGCTGGTTGAAGGCTGCGGCGACGGTCAGGAACAGCGCGTTGGGACGGGTCTGGGAGACAAGGCTTTCCTTGGGTCCCTTGAGCCCTTCACCGGGAAAGGAGAAGGGCTCGGCGGTGTCGGCGTCGCGTTCGAACCAGACCTGCCGACGGGCCTGACCGCCTGGATATGCATGCAGCCATTCGGTCTCGACCTGCTCGTCGGAGACCTCGAAGCCATAGACGTACCGGTCCCCGCCGAGAACAATGTCGACCTCGAAAAGGGAAGTGTCCGTGCGGGCGGTCGGGTCCAGTTCGTACGGCTCGCGGGGGATGCCGTCAAGAGCGGACCACCCGTGGACGGAGTTGAGGACGGCCTGCCGCATCCAGCGGATGGCATGCAGGACGTTCGACTTGCCGGACGCGTTCGAGCCGTAGATCGCGGTCGCCGGCAGGTAGGTCAAGTCGGGATCTTCGGCGAGACCGGCGGGGCGCCTTGCCCCTTGGTTGAACTTGCTCGCCGCCAGCCAGACCTCGAACTCGTCGCGAAACGATCTATGGTTCGCCCCTCTGAATCTAAGCAGCATCACATGTCCTCTAATCCATATCTCACATCCATTCTAGATTGATGTGTGCAGATTATCTACGCAACACTTGTCGAGAAACGCTGAGGAGTCAGTTGAGCGGGAGGGATCGCGCGACGTACCGGCCGCCGAGTACCTTAAGAGGTGGCGACCGTCCGCGCCCAACCTCCGGCGACCCGCCCCAGCCGGGTCACCCGACGGAGGCAAAGGGAGACCCATCTCTCGGCCGGGGCGTCATTCGTCGATCGTGCGCCCGCCGCAGCGATCGCTGGGGGATCCGCGGACGGGACGCGGGAGACGATCATGACCAAGCAGGCCGGTTTCAAGCGGCGCGTGCGCGCCCGGATGGCCAAGACCGGCGAATCGTACGCGACCGCCCGCAGTAAGCTCCTCGCTGAGCACCCGGGCACGACGCCGGACGACTCCCCGCTCGACTGGATGCCCGACGCGCTCCACATCAGCAACGGCGACTGCACCGATGTGCCGGGCACCGGGCTCGCACGGCGCGTGGTCTACTGGCGCGACATCCTGCACGAGGGACCGGTGCCCGAGGTCGCGCCGGCCGAGTTGCGCCGGATCAGGGTCGACTACCTCACCGGCTACGAGAGCGCCGAACCCGCCGAGGCGACGCGCCAGTTCACTGAGCGGGACCAGGCACTGGAGGCCAACCGCGGCGGGGAATACGTGCTGTGGTTCGAGGCGGACCTGTACGACCAGCTGCAGATCGCTGAGATCCTCGCCCGCCTGGCCGATCTGGGCGTTGCCGCCGAGCGCATCACCTTGATCTGCATAGGCGAACACGCGGGCATCGCCCGCTTCGGCGGCCTCGGGGAGCTGACCGCCGAGCAGTTGCGGGAGCTGCCGCACACGAACGCGTGCGCGCGGCTGACCCCGGCGGCGCTCGAGCTGGCCACCCGCGCGTGGGCGGCCTTCCGCGCGCCCACCCCCGAGGGTCTGGGCGCCATCGCCGCCGCGCGGCTGGGCGAGCTGCGGTTCCTTGGCGAGGCGTTCGACCGGCTCAGCCGGGAGTATCCGGCGACGCGGGACGGCCTGTCGCTGACCGAGCGGCGGGTGCTGGCCGCCGTCGCCGATGGCGCACCCGACGCCGGGACGGCCTTCGTGCGGGCCGGGGCACGGGAGACGCGGCCGTACATGGGGGACAGCACGTGCTTCGGCCGAATGAAACGGATGGCGGAGGGGCCGCACCCGCTGCTCCGCCTCAACCCACCCGGCCGCCCCGTCGAGGGGACGACGGGCGTGCGCCTGACCGACACCGGGGCACGGGTGCTGGCCGGCGAGGCCGACCAGATCGCCCTCAACGGCATCGACCGATGGATCGGCGGCGTGCATCTGCAGGGCCACCACGTGCCGTGGCGCTGGGACGACGGCACCGAAACCATTGTCCACCTCGCCGTGAACAACTGATCGAAGAGTGCTGCCGTCGCCAGATCGTGGACGCCACCTACGTGGGCGACGGCGGCAAGTGGCGCGACCTGCGCCGCTCGTCCGTCGACTCGGCCGGGGTGCTGAGCTGCGTATGGGCGGCTGATCGGCTACGTCGCCGGTACTCGGTGGGTGTCAGTCCGACCAGTGTCCGGAAGCGGCGGGCGAAGTAGGTCGGGTCGTCCCAGCCGACGGCGGCGCCGACCCGGGCAGCCGGCAGGGTCGAGTGTGCCAGTAACGTGGCGGCGCGCTCGGCCCGCAGCCGGGCCAGGAAGCCCAGCGGCGTCAGCCCGACGTAGCGTCCGAACAGCCGTCCGAGGTAGGCGGGGTCGAGGTTGACCGCCCGGGCGAGATCATCCAGCCGCCACGGATCCGCAGGGGCTGCCTCGAGCCGAGCGATGGTGGCGGCGACAGCGGGGTGGATGGCGGACTCGGGCGTCTCCCGTTCGGGGTCACGGCCGTCAGCCAGGATGCCGAGCACGGTGATCAGCCGGCCCAGCACGCGGCCCGGCCGGCCCTGGTCGGCTCCGAGGTCCCGTTCGAGCAGGCTGATCTCCGTGATGGCCTCCTCTGCGGCGGCCGGATCGACGGTCGTGACCGCCACGCCGTGTGTGCCGGATGCCACCGGGTCGGTCCACAGCGTCCGGCGCAGCATCGGGATGTCGTACAGTGCCGCCAGTTCGGCTCGCAGGGCATGGGCGGACAGGCAGCAGTTGGCGACGGTCAGGTCAGTGCAGTCCAGGAATCCGTGCCAGGCGCCGGGGCGGAGCACGATGACCTGCCCGCGCCGCAGCGGGTGCTCGCCCTGGCTGGTCACGTGCCGGCCGTCACCGCTTCCGATCACGGCGATCTCGAGGAAGTCGTGCGCGTGCGGCTCGAGGTCGAGATCCACGTGGTGGACACCTGCCAAGACCGGGCTCCCGGCGAACAGCGCGTGTTCGTGCAGCGTGGCAGGCATGTCGGGATCGTACGACTGTTCGCCGGGATCGGCCTAGCCCTTGACGGTGCGTCTCGTCGACGCTGGTTGGTATCTCAGCCGCGAGAACCTTGGAGGTCAGCGATGACGATGACGACGGCCGGGCAGTCCGGCAGCGACGTGGGCGCCGACGGCCGGGTGCCGGAGGAGCTTGTGGCGGCGTACCGCGAATACGGTTTCGTCCGAGTGCGGGACGTTCTCCAGCCGGGTCAGGTCGAGCGCTTTCGGGCCGCCGCCGAGGCGTTCCTGGAGGCCCATCGCGCGGAGAGTCTGGAGAAGCACGGCGTCTTCAGCCAGCTGGTCAACGTCTGGCAACGCGACCGGACGCTGCGGGAGCTCACGTTCGACCCGCGGCTGGGGCGGATCGCCGAGCAGCTCGCCGGGTTCCCGCTGCGGCTCTGGCACGACCAGATGCTGGTCAAGGAGCCGCACAACAACGCCGCCACGGAGTTCCACCAGGATCGTCCGTACTGGCCGCATGCGGGCGACCGGCTGCCGCTGTCGGCGTGGATCGCGCTGGTCGACGTGCCGCCGGAGCGAGGCTGCATGACCTTCCTGCCCGGGACCCAGGATCGGACCGGCCTGCGTCCGCAGGACCTCCACCACGAGGAAGACCTGTTCGCGATGGACCCGTCCCTGCGCTGGATCCCTCGGGTCACCGTGCCGCTCCGGGCCGGCGACTGCACCTTCCACAGCGGCTACACCGGCCACATGGCGCTGCCCAACCGCACCGGCCAGGCCCGGTTCGCGCACGTCACCATCTACATGGACGAGGCGACCACCTACAGCGGGAGCGAACACATCGTGACCGACCCTCTCGGACTCGCCGTGGGCGACCGGTTGGACGGCGACACCTTCCCCCGCCCCTGGGCATAGCGGTGTTTTCGAGGGCTTCGGGATCGATTCGCAGGTGACCTGAACAACATACCGCGGACATACCGGGCATCACTAAAGTCCACTTCATCCCTAAGTCCTTGATCCAGGAACTTATCGAATTTCTCGTAACGAAAGAGTGGTTCTGTGGTCCGGAGCGTCCCTGCGCGTCTGCCCAGGTCGGAACCGTCAGTGCGGCGAAGCGCATACTGTTCCCCGGCAAGGCGAAGAAGGACGGCTACCGGGATGTCGTCGGCGCGGGCTCTGTGTCGAGCGACTGTAAGGGACGAGTCGAGCTGCGCCTTCAGCGCCAGCGGTGGTACGGCTGGGAGACCATGGCCCGCGACACCAAATGGGGCACCAGGAGAACTGATTCGCCGCCCGAGGGTCAGAGCATGTTCTTGATCGGCCGGGGGGTTTCCGGCACCGCCTGGGCGAGGATCTCGGTCGCCTCCCCGGGCGTGAGCAGGCGGGCGTCGCGTAGGAGGCGGACGGACTCCTCCCACTGTTTCCGTGCTTCGCCGTGCCGTCCCAGGTCGTGCAGGGTGGTGCCGAGCCACCAGCGTGACATGACTTCCCCGAGGCGGTATCCCGACTCGCGGAGTAGCCGCACGGCCGTCGTGTAGCTCTCCACCGCCTCGGTCAGCCGGCCGGCGTGGCGGTAGACGTCGCCCAGCGAATCGTGTGCCGTGCCCGCACCGGCGAGCGGGTCCGTCTTCGGCCAGACCTCTACCAACTGGCGTGCTTCCGCGAGCGCCTCATCGAAGCGCCCCTGGCGGAAGTAGACGTGCACCCGGTTGTTGCGGATCGCGGCCGCTGCCCCTGGGCGTTCGGTGTCGTCGTTGAGCGTTTGAGCGGACTCCAGGTAGCCGAGCGCGTCATCGAGACGGCCCATGATCGTGTTGATGACACCGAGGTGGTTGAGCGCTCCCACCTTCCTTCGGGGCAGTCCCGCGCGGTCCCAGTCGGTGAGAGCTGTCTTCAGTTCCGCGATCGCGGCGTCGTAGCGGCCCTGGTCTCGGTAAACCCAGCCGAGGAAGTTGCGGAGCTGGGCCTTGTCCTCCCACGCCGCGATGCGATCGGCCACGTCGATGGCCTTCGCGTAGACGTCGGCCAGTTCGGTGTGCCAGGCCTGGTAACAGAAGGGCCAGTGGAGCCCGATGACCAGGCCGATGGCGGTCGCCGGGTCGGGGCCGTCCAACGCCTGCTGCGCGGTGGCGAGCAGGTTGTCCCGCTCGTCCTGGACCCATCGTCCCGCCTCCGCCAGATCCTTGAAGGCGATGTCGGGCAACTCGACGGGGCATCGCAGTACGGGATCGCTGTTGACCACGGAGCCCGCCATCCAGAGGGTGGTCAGGTAATGGTGGAGGGCGCGTCGTACGGCGGTGGTGCGTTCCTCCTCGGACAGGGCCTGGTGCGCCTGTTCGCGGGCATAAAGGCCGACCAGGTCGTGGAACTGGTAGCGGTCGGCTCCGGCGGGTTCGAGGAGGCGGGCGTCCTGTAGGCGTTCCAGGGCGGCTTCGGCGCGGTGGAGGGGCCAGCCGGCCAGGGCGGCGGTGGCCGCGGGCGTGTGGGTGGGCAGGTCGAGCAGGCCGAGCAGGGGCAGCAGGTGGGCGGCGTCGCGACCGGTGGGTTCTTCGTTGAGGTGGTGGTGGCTCACCGCGATGCTGGCGCGGATGGCCAGGTCGGCATACTCCAGCACGTCAAGGCGGCGGGTGGCGTCGGCCAGCCGTGTTTCCAGGTCGGACAGGGTCCAGTCGGGGCGGGCGGCCAGTCGGGCGCCGACGATCCGCAGAGCGAGGGGGAAGCCACCGCACAGGTGGACGATCCGCTGGGCCGCCTGCGGCTCGGCGCGTACCCGGTCGGGTCCGGCCAGGCGGGACAGGAGCGCGGCGGCGTCGGCGGCATCCAGGGTGCCCAGGTGAAGGTGGCGGGCGTTGTCCAGGGTGGCCAGCGGGTCCCGGCTGGTGATCAGCACTCGGCAGCCTGGGCCGGCGGGGATGAGCGGGCGGATCTGGCGGACGTCGCGGGCGTTGTCCAGGATGACCAACAGGTTGCCGGTCGCGGTCAGGGAGCGGTAGCGCGCGGCGGCCTCGCCCGGGTCGGCGGGGACGGCGGCGCCGTCCAGACCGAGGGAGCGCAGCAGGTAGCGCAGAGCCTGGGCCGGGGTCAGCGGGTCGAGGCCGGGGGTGGATCCGTGAAGGTTGAGGTAGATGACGCCGTCGGTGTACCGGGCGGCCACGGCGTGGGCGACGTGGACGGTCAGGGCGGATTTGCCGATGCCGCCGGGTCCGTCGATCACGGTGATGGCAGGCCCGTGGGCGGGTCCGTCGCCGAGCGCGGTGCGCAGGTCCTGGATCTCGGTGGCGCGGGCGGTGAAGGCGCGGGTGTCGGCGGGCAGTTCGGCCGGGATGTACGGCTCGCTGAGCGTGATCTGTTGGGCCGGGGCGGTCAGGTCAAGGACGGGGTCCTTGAGCAGGACGGCCTGGTGCAGGCGGCGTAGCTGGGCGCCGGGTTCGATGCCGAGTTCGGAGACCATGATCCGGCGGGTGTCCCGGTAGACGGCGAGCGCCTCGGATGGGCGGCCGGCGCGGTGCAGGGCGAGCATGAGCTGGGCGGCGGGGCGTTCGCGCAGAGGGTGCGCCCGCACGTGTGCGGCCAGGCCGGCGGCTACCGCGTGGTGGTCGCCGGCGGCGAGGCGGAGATCGGCGTGGTCTTCCAGGACGGTGAGGTGTTCTTCTCCCAGGCGGGTGGCTTCGATTCGTGCCCAGGGGGCGGTCAGTTCGGCCAGCGGTTCGCCTCGCCACAGCTGCAGGGCCGTGCGGAACAGGGCGTCCGCGGTGTCCCTGGCTCCCTGCGCTTGGGCGGTGCGGGCGCGTTTGGCCAGGCGGGTGAACCGGTGGGCGTCGATGTGCTCGGGTTCGAGCGCGAGCAGGTAGCCGCCGGGCATGGTCTGGATGATCTCTTCGGTGGTGTGGGGTCCCAGGGTTTCGCGGAGTTTGGAGATCACGATGTGGAGTTGTTTAGCCATGGTCGCCGTGGAGCTTTCTCCCCATATGTCGGTGAGGATCCGCTCGGTGTGTACGCCCTGCCCGGCGTCCAGGGCAAGTCTGGCGAGCACGCCGATTCGGCGCTGCCCGGCGAGCCGGACCGGTTCGTCACCGGCCAGGACCTGCCACGGGCCGAGGTACCTGATCTCCAGTGCCATAGGGAGCGTGTTTCCCTCCTTCAACGGGGTCCGCATTGTAACGAGATGGCCGGGCTCATTCGCGGCGATGACGGCTGGAACGCCGTCTTCGTGCGGATTTCCGGCGTCTTGGTTCACATGTGCATGTCTAGACGTGCGGGCTTACATGTGACTTGCAGGCTACCGATCAGTCAGGAGAGACCAACGGCAGGACTGCCCCACGGCGTCCGTACCGGCTGGCCAGGAGAATCGACATATGCCCATGCCTGCGTGAGCAGGAAGAGTGCCTACTTCGACGCAGGAGGCGCGGCCCACGAGCTGCGCCATCGAAGGCAGGCGAAGGGATGGAGGATCTCGGCTGTATCGTCGAGGTCCCCAGCAGAAGGGGCCCGGCTCGGCATAGGAACACCGAGACGCGAGCCCTTGATCATCCACGTGTGCGACCAGGTCAGCGCCCAGCCACGAACTCGCGCAGCACCGGCACCACCGCGTCGGCCGTGAGGGTGTGGTCGGCGGTGGGAATCTGTCGCAGCTCACCCTTGGGCAGCACGTCGGCGATCGCGGCGGCAGCCGGTGGCAGGGACGGGAAGGTCTGCTCGCCGACAAGCACGAGCACCGGCGTCGTGACGTCGGCGTAGCGCTGGAGGGCGGCCGGGTCGCCGGCCATCAGCCCTTCCATGATCCGCCCGTCGTAGCGCAGAGTAGGCGCGACCTGGATCGCGGGCTCCCAGGTCGGCATGGCGGTCATGCCACCGAGCCACTCTTCGGGGATGCCGACGGCCTCGACGGTGAACAGCTTCAGCGCCTCTTCTCGGCGGCCCTCGGCGATGAGCGCGTCCAGTCGCGGCAGGTAGTCGGCCGGCACCGGTGGCCGCTGGTCGTCGACGACGAACGGCGGCTCGAACATCACCACGCCGTCGACCGGCAGCCCGGCGCGGGCGGCCTCGAGGGCCAGCACGGCACCCGAAGACTCCCCGAGCAAGGTGGCGCGGCCGCCGGCGTGGGCGATGAGCGCCGCGATGTCCTCGATCTCACGCTGCACGGCGTACGGTTCGGTGTCGCCGCTCTCGCCGCGTCCCCGCCGGTCGAAGACGATCACTCGGAGGTCACCGCCGGCGACGTCGGCGATCGCGGCCGGAGAGGCCTGCACTGCGCGGTGCGCGGTGGCGCCGTAAACGTGGACGATCGCCGGCGCGTCGGCCGGGCCGTACTCGTCGAATGCAATCATGGTGCCGTCCTGCGAGCGGACTGTTCCCATCGTGGTTCTCCTCTTCAGCTCACGTCCTGGTGGAACCAGGTCGTGTTCGTTTCGATGGCTCTACTGTGGCGGAGCGCGCTTATGGTTTCCTTCCGCCGACCTTTACACGGGGGTGAATGAGGTCGACGGCGATCCAACTAGCGCAGGTAAGGCGGTTGCTCTTCCTCTCCCCGGGCACAGCGAAGAACCACATCGCGGCCATCCAGCGCAAGACCGGCGCCAGAAACCGCGTCGCCATCGCGGCCTGGGCATGGGCGACCGGCAGAGCCGAACCCTGATCGACGCGCGAAAGGCACTCTGGAGGAGCTGCTCATCCAGATCGCGGTTCGACGTGCCCGCCACCACGGTGGCCCAGTGGCGCGGGACCGCTGGCGCAGGTGTGTGCGGGTCACACAGCCGCGCTACGTGTGGTCGTCAACGGCTGGCCCGAGGGCAGCCATCTCAACGAGGTGATGGCCACACGTGGGGGCGTATGCGTCGGTCACTTCTACACGTGAGGGGGACGATTCCGTGTCCGGAATGAACCATGCGGGCGGCATTCCGTGTTCGCACGTTCTATTTGTCACCTGTCGCCTCCCGCCGTGCCGTCCCTCCACCAGATCTTGTGCTCTGTCTCGGTCTGGTGGTTGTACGGAGGCATAAGGTTGGCGGCATGGCGACGCGGCTCGTTCAGATTGCGATGGATGCCCGGGATGACTCCGCAGTGGGCCGGTTCTGGGCGGAGGCGCTCGGCTGGAGTGTTTCCAGCGAGGGGCCCGGCGTGACCAACGTCGAGCCGGTGGGCCTCGTCTATCCGGACCCCGTCGCCGTCTACATCGACGTCGTTGCCGTTCCGGAACCTAAAACGGTGAAGAACCGCGTGCACCTCGATTTCGCGACCACGTCTGCGGCCCATCAGGCGGACCTGGTCAGCCGCCTGCGGGATCTCGGCGCGACGCCCGCCGACGTGGGCCAGGGCGACGTCCCGTGGACGGTCCTCGCCGACCCGGAGGGCAATGAGTTCTGTGTGCTGGAGCCTCGATCGAACTACCAGGACACCGGGCCGATCGCCGCGGTGGTGGTCGACTGCGTGGATCCGCGGGCCATGGCCGCGTTCTGGGGCGAGGCGATGGACTGGACTCTGCACGAGGTGACCGACGATCATGCGGTGCTGCGCTCCGCCAAGGGGGTAGGGCCGTATCTGGAGTTCCTCCGCACCCCCGGCGTGAAGACCGTGAAGAACCGTATCCATCTCGACCTCCGGCCGTACCTCGGTGACGATCAAGCGGCGGAGGTGGCCCGGCTGCGGGCTCTCGGCGCCACCGATGTCGACCTCGGCCAGGGCGACGTGCCGTGGACGGTCCTCGCCGACCCGGAGGGCAACGAGTTCTGCGTCCTCACCCCGCGCTGATACGGGACCTCTTCTCCGTGCGCGGCACCACGATTCCCGGGCAAACCACTTCTCGCCCGTGAAATCGCCCGGTCGCCCACATGTTTCATGTGACTCTCATCCCATCACCATGTGGCTCAAAGGATGCTCCACGACTCTGGTCCCATAGGGAGAGAGGGGGGTGTCATGACCGCGGTGTCGGAATTGGCCAGGAAGCCGTCGCACGTCACGGGCCGTACGTTGCGGGAGTCGGTGGAGGCGTTCGTGGCCGGCTGGAGCAAGCACACGGCGATCCCGGTCGAGGTGTGGGCGCTGCCCAAGCGCGTCGTGCCCGACGAGGTGGCCGGCCTCGCGTTCTCGGTGCTCGTCGACGCGCTCTCCGCTGTGGAGCGGGCCACGTACGTGTCGATGGCGCTGACCGCCGGGGACACGTTGAGGCTGACCGTGTGCGACGACGGGTTGGGGCTCGGCTCGCGGGAGGTTCTCGACCGCGGCGAGCTGCGCGCCCGCGCGGCAGCGTTGGGAGGGCGGTACGACCTCGCCTCATCAAACGGCGACGGAACGACCATCACGCTGGAGCTGCCGCTGTGAGCCCAGGCCGCATCCTGGCAGCCGGTGCACGAGCTTCGGGCCCTTGAGGCACGCCTTGAGGAACGCGGTGTACTCGGCGAGCACACCGCAGGCTGGGAGGCGGACACCGCCCGCCGACACGGGAGATCGGCGGAGGTGTCCCAAGGGTGCCCGATTCAGTCGATGACGGCGGTGGCTTCGACCTCGACCAGCAGATCGGGTTCGCCCAGCGCCGCGACTCCCAGGAGCGTGATCGGCTTGACCGGATCGACCCCCAGCTTCGCGGCTGCCCGCGCGACACCCTCTCCCAGCAGCGGCATCTTGTCGGGTGCCCAGTTGACGACGTAGATGGTCAGCTTGGCCACGTCGTCGAAGGATCCGCCGACCGCGGCCAGTGCGGTGCCGATATTGAGGTAGGCCTGCTCGACCTGAGCGGCCAGATCTCCTTCGCCGACTCGCCGGCCCTCGGCATCGCGGGCCACCTGGCCCGCCAGGAACACCATTTTGGACCCGGTGGCGATCGACAGTTGGCGATAGACGTCGGGTTTCGGCAGTCCGTCGGGGTTGACCAGTGTCACGGCCATGTCCGCTCCTTGAATCAGCACAGAAGGTTGGGCGTTCCCCGAAAACATAGCAATGCTATGTATTGTGGTGCCATGGTGAGGGTGAAGGACCCGGCGGTACGCTCCCTGCTGATCGACCGGGCCGCGCAGATGCTGGCCGTCCGGCAGCCGGTCACGCTCCGCTCGCTGGTGGCCGGAACCGGCGTCTCGTCCATGGCCGTCTACACCTACTTCGGCGGCATGGACGGCCTGTGGAAAGCCGTGCGGCAGGAGGGATTCACTCGCCTGGCGGCCCGGCTCGCCGCAGTCTCGCCGTCGGAGGATCCCGTGCGGGATCTGGCCGCCCTCGGCGCCGCGTACCTGTCCAACGCCCTGACCAGTCCCGATCTTTACAGGGTCATGTTCGACGCCGGATTCGAGCTCCAGGACGCCGTGGCCGCAGATGACACGCTGCACTGTCTGGTTCGCGGCGTCGAAAGGGCGACGGCCGCCGGTCGCTTTCGTGACGACATCGACCCGCTGGAGCTGGCTACGCAGAGCTGGACCATCGGTCATGGACTGGCATCGCTGGTCGCGACCGGCCCATTGCCGGGTCAAGCGCTCGCCCACGGAGTGCCGCTGCTGACGGCCCTGTTCACCAGCGCAGGCGACAATCCCGAGCAATGCCGCCGGTCAGTCGAACGTGGTTGGCGCCCTGTGACAACCGATCACTGCGCCGAGTTGTCCGACACGATGCCGGCAGAGATCCCGTCCCAATGACGACAACTCAGCCTTGTAGCCGGCCCGTCACCGAACTCGTCCCCTTCGGCCCGCATAAGGCGACAACTCTCAGGATGACACTCCGTAGCGGGTGGCGATCGCGGTGGCGCGGTTGCGCAGGGAGTTGCGCAGCCACTGCGGGGCCAGGGCTTCCGCGTTCGTGCTGAGCTGCCACAGCGCCCATTCGGCGTGACGCGGATCTTGGAAGGTCACCTCCAGCCGCAGCCAGCCGTCTGGGTCGGCTTCTTCGGCGAGGACGGCCAGCGCGGTGCCCACCAGGTCCTCCCGCCGCGCCGGGTTCACCCGTACCAGCACGGCGACCTGGTCGCCGCCGGTCCGGAACCGCGTGCTGCGTTCCTGCCAGGCCCGGTCCAGATCGACCCGGTCAGGTCGCTGTGCGGGTTCGGCGAGTTCCTCGGCGGCCAAGACCCGGGACAGCCGGTAGGTACGGTCCGCGCCGGACCTCGTGGCCAGTAAGTAGCCCCGGTCGCGTACGGTGACCAGGCCGATCGGGTCCACCGTGCGCCACTCCGGAGTCTTGTCCACAGCCGCGTAGTGGATGCGCAGCTTGTGCCCGGCGAACACCGCGCGCAGGACCTCGGCCGCTATGGCATCAGGCACCTCCTCATCGACCAGCCGACGCGAGAGGAGGTCGGTCTCCGGGTCGATGAGCAATCGCTCGGCCGCGCCGGCCGCGGTATCCCGATAGCTTTCGGGCAGCGCGTCAACCACCTTGAGCATCGCCGAAGCGAGCGCCGAGCCGAGGCCGAATGCCTGCGCGCCGCGCCGCGATCCGGCGACCAGCAGGGCAAGGGCCTCGTCGTGGTTCAGTCCGGTGAGCTCGGTCCGGAAACCGGGCAACAACGCGAAACCGCCGTGCCGGCCGCGTTCGGCGTAGACCGGGACGCCCGCTGCGGACAGCGCCTCGATGTCGCGCAGCACGGTGCGGGTGGACACCTCCAGCTCGCGGGCCAGCGCGGCCGCCGACAGCCGGCCGTGCCGGCGCAACAGCAGCACCAGCGAGACCAACCGGTCGGCGCGCATACGGAGAACTTTATCGAAATACACGACACAGGATGTCGTGATTTGTTGGGAGGCTCATCAACCGACGGACCTGCGTAAATGTCGACAAATCGAATGGAGCTGATGCGGCAATGGAGCGTACGGCGGTCAACCCGTGGGCGTGGTCGGTGGAGCTGGGGTACAACCAGGGTGAGATCGTCTCCGGGCACACCCGGACCCTGTACTGCGCCGGGCAGACCGCGATGAGCGGCGACGGCAAGCCCCAGCATGCCGATGACATGGCGGCGCAGTTGGCGCTGAGCCTCGACAACCTGGAGGCCGTGCTCGGCGAGGCCGGCATGTCCCTGGCGAACCTCGTCCGGCTCAACGTCTACACCACCGATGTCGATCGGCTCTTCGAGCACTACGGCGTGCTGGCGTCGCGGTTGGGCGCCGCCGGGGTGGCACCGTCCACCACGATGCTCGGGGTGACACGGCTGGCGATCCCCGACCTGATGGTCGAGCTTGAGGGGACCGCTGTCGCGTGATGCGACCTCGCCGCCTCCGGCAGGGCTGCCGGAGGCGGCACGAGCAGGAGGCAGGTGGGTGATTTCCGGTGCTCAGAATGGTGACCATCGGCGTCTATGGCTTCGGCGGCGAGTCCTTCCTGCAACGACTGCGGCACGCGGACGTTCGTCTGCTGCTCGACGTACGCCAGCGCCGCGGTGTCCGCGGCCCCGAGTACGCCTGGGCGAACTCACGCCGGCTGCAGGCGGCCCTCGCCGATGCTCGGATCGCCTACGAGCACCACCTCGAGCTCGCGCCAACCACCGAGTTACGCCGGCTCCAGTACGCCGAGGATGACCGCCAAGGGGTCGGCAAGCGATCGCGCCGCGAGCTCGCTGCCGAGTACGCCCGCCGCTACACCACCGAGATCCTCGACCACGCCGACCTCACGCCGATCGTGTCGGCGCTGTCGAGCAGCCGGACCGCAGCGCTGCTCTGTGTCGAGCGCGACCCCGAGGCCTGCCACCGCTCGCTGATCGCCCAGCGGCTGACCGAGCAGCACCGCGTCACGATCGAGCACCTGCGCCCGTTGTGACGCGTGAATTCCTATGATTTCGGCTGATTTCGGCGCCCTGCTCGGCGGTCTGGATGCCGGTGTTCCCGTTCAGGTCAGGCCATCTCGAGGGTGAGGGATTCGATGGAAGTCATAGCCGGCACGCTAGGTGCGGCTCGATGACCGGCGCTTCTTCGATTCCTGACCGGTCGGGTCACCTGTTTCGCCACGCATGACGGCATCCCCGACGCAGCGCCCGCCGCGCGGTGCCGGTAGGCGCTGGGCGGCATGCCGACCAGCTCGGTGAAGCGCGTGCTGAAGGTGCCCAGCGAGGAGCAGCCGACTGCGAAACAGACGTCGGTGACGCTGAGGTCGCCACGCCGAAGCAGCGCCATCGCGCGTTCGATGCGCCGCGTCATCAGATAGGAGTACGGCGACTCGCCGTAGGCGAGCCGGAACTGGCGGCTGAGGTGCCCGGCCGACATGTTCACGCCCCGGGCGAGCGCCTCCACGTCCAGCGGCTGCGCGTACTCCCGGTCGATCCGATCGCGGACGCGACGCAGTCGCGCAAGGTCGCTCAGGCGATGTGCCGCGGTAAGTGCGGGTCCCCATGAGGGATGACACATGAGAGAACACCTTTCATCGATGTCCGCGAGCACCTGGGCTGCAGGGCGAGGTGCTCGACGACGATGACCGGCCTGCCGGGCGTCGACGAGCCGGTCGAGCTGGGAAACTGCTCGATGTCGGCGAAGCGAGCCCAGTGGTCTGGCTCGCTGCCGCCCCCAGTGAACGGCTCAGCGAACCTCCTGGATGCGGACCAGGTTGCCCGCGGGATCGCGGAAGGCGCAGTCGCGAACCCCGTACGGCTGCTCCGTCGGCTCCTGGACGACCTCGGCGTCGCGGGCCTGCAGCTTCTCGAAGGTGTCGTCGAGGTCTCGGGTGGCCAGCAGGATCCAGCCGTAGGTGCCCTTGGCCATCATCTCGGTGATGGTGCGGCGCTCGTCGTCGGTGATGCCGGGGTCGGCGGCGGGCGGCGCCAGGAGGATGGACGTGCCGGGCTGGCCGACAGGGCCGACGGTGATCCAGCGCATCTTGCCGTGTCCGACATCGGTGCGAACTTCGAAGCCGAGGGTGTCGCGGTAGAAGGCCAGGGAAGCGTCCGGGTCGTCGTGCGGGAGGACGGTCGTGTGAATGGTGATGTCCATGCCGTCACGTTAGCTGCGGCTCGGTGACCGGTGCTTCTCGAAACCTGATCGGTCCGGCCACCAGTTCACCCAGGATCTTCCACCCTGCGGATCAGTGCCGGGCGGCGAACCATATCTCTCTCGACATCTCTCGACACGGAGCAGGGCTCTACGCTTGCCTGCATGAAGATCCGCCTCAGAAACCCCGAGGACAGGAAAGCATGCGTTGAAGCACTCGCCCAGGTCCAGGCCGCTGACCGCTATCCCGTGGACTGGCCGGACGATCCTTGGGGTTGGCTGACGCCGGCCGACCTGGCATCGGCCTGGATAGCGGTCGAGCGAGGCACCGTACTTGGCCACGTGGGTCTTACCCGAGACGCCGAGATCGTCCGCCTGTTCGTGACCCCGGCAGCACGTGGGCGTGGTCTGGCCGCTCAACTGCTCGACTCCGTCCGCGCCGCTGTGCGGGGGCCGCTGAAGCTGGAGGTTTCCTCTGAGGGCACTGCGGCCATCGCCTTCTACGAACGGTCCGGCTGGCGCAGGGTTGGCAGCAGCCGCGCTGACTGGGTCAACGCAGCCGGTGAGCCCGCCCTGCTCCACCACTACGTGACTCCGTAGCGCCATCGATCCTCTGACCACATGGAGACCGTCTTTGCATGACGTCGCCCTGTTCGAAGCGCTGCTCATCGGAGGTCGTGCCGGGGTCGGCAAGAGCACGGTCGGATGGGAGATCTCCGCGCAACTGCAGGCTGCTCACGTCGCCCACTGCCTCATCGAGGGCGACAACCTGGACCAGGCGTTCCCTGCCCCACCCGGCGACCCGCACCGCACCCACATGACCGAGGCCAACCTCGCCGCCCTCTGGCACAACTACGCCGCGCTGGGATACCGCAGACTGATCTACACCAACACCGTTTCCGTTCTGGAGTCCGACCTCATCGCCCGTGCCATGGGTGGCACGCCCCGCATCACCTCAATACTCCTGACCGCTGACGACGCAACCGCCCGACACCGCCTCGGTGCCCGCGAGATCGGCAGCCAGCTGGACGCGCACCTGACCCGCAGCGCCCGCATGGCCCGGCACCTGGAGAGCAACGCGCCCTCGTGGGTAGTGCGGATCCCCACCGACGGCCGCTCCGTTGCCGACATCGCACGCGACGTCATCGCTGCCACCAACTGGTCAACCGAGCAGTAGTTCGTTCCACGAATTTGTTACCCTGGGGCAGTGAGCAAGCATGTTGACGGCCAGATGGGGACGGTGGCCGCGCTGGTACGGTCAACGTTCCTGGTGAATGCCGTGTACGCAGATTCCGCCCGCGAGTACGGCCTCACCCAGCAGCAGGGCCAGTTGTTGTGCGTCTTGATGGCCCAGCCGTACGGGATGAGCGAGCTGGGTGCGATGCTCGGCCTGGCCAAATCGAGCCTGACCGGCATGGTGGACCGCAGCGAGCGCAACGGCCTGGTCCAACGCCAACCCGACCCGCAAGACTCCCGCGCGGTGAGGGTGGCGCTCACCAAGCAGGGCGCCAAGCTCGCCGACGCGTTCTACACCGAGACCTGCCGCCGCATCGATGAACTGACCTCAGGGTTCGCGCCGGCGGAGCGCGACACGCTCGCCGCCCTGCTCAGCCGCGTCGTGACGGACAACAAGGTTCCTTCCGTCTTCATGGAGCCGGATTCCATACGCTGAACCCAAGAAGGAGTTGCGGTTCGTACTACGAACTAATATGGTTCGTGACACGAACTGCAGCCCTTTTTGTGTTGGAGCGTAAATCATGAGTCGTACAGTCGTGGTCATCGGCGGAGGTTACGGTGGTTCTGCGGTCGCCCAGGCGCTGGACGCCGAGGCCGACGTCGTCCTCATCGACCCCCGTGACGCGTTCATCAACTCGGCCGGCTCCCTGCGGGCGCTGACCCAGCCCGACTGGGCGCACAACATGTTCTTCCCCTACGACCAGTGGCTCAGGCGTGGCACGGTGGTCCGCGACCGCGCGGTCTCGGTGGACCCCGGCGGCGTCACCTGGCCTCGGGCCGGCGGGTGGAGGCCGACTACCTGGTCCTGGCCACCGGCTCCAGCTACGCCTACCCCGCCAAGCCGGCCGCCGACTCCGCAGACGAGGTCCTGGACGACCTGCTCCGTACCCACAAGGAGCTGGCCGGCGCCGAGCGGGTGCTGATCCTCGGCGCCGGGCCGGTCGGCCTGGAACTGGCCGGCGAGATCAAGGAAGTCTGGCCGCACAAGCACGTGACCGTCATCGACCCCGCCGAGCAACTGCTGGCCGCCTTCCCCGCGGAGA
Source organism: Nonomuraea sp. 10N515B (assembly GCF_052245915.1). Taxonomy (NCBI): domain Bacteria; kingdom Bacillati; phylum Actinomycetota; class Actinomycetes; order Streptosporangiales; family Streptosporangiaceae; genus Nonomuraea; species Nonomuraea sp. 10N515B. The sequence goes on along the minus strand of NZ_JBQQBQ010000017.1, from coordinate 78,777 downwards.
TGCGCGAGGAGCTGCGCCGCCAGCTCGACGAGCAGGACATCCACCTGCGGCTGGGCACCGGCCTGACCGCGCCTCCGGCGACCGGGCCCGGCCAGGCGGCGACCTTCACCGTCACCACGACCGGCGGGGAGGAGATCACCGCCGACATCTGGTTCCGCGCGCACGGCGTGCACGTCAACAGCGACTACCTCGCCGACGGCCGGCTGACGACTCGGACGCCGCAGGGACAGGTTCCCGTCACCGAAACCCTCAACGTCCACGGGCACGACGCCGTTCACGAGCACGTCTACGCCATCGGCGACATCACCGACGTCGCCGAGGCCAAGATGGCCGGGTACGCGATGCAGCACGCCGAGGTCGTGGCCCAGAACATCATCGCCCAGCTGCGCGGGGAGCAGCCGGGGGCCACCTACCAGCCGCTGCCCCACCCGATGATCCTGCTGCCCCTCGGCCCGCGTGGGGGTGTCGGCCAGTTGCCGACCCCCGACGGCCCCGCCGTCGTCCCGGCCGAGACCGTCTCGGCGTACAAGGGGGCGGACCTGTTCACCGGCCGCTTCACCGAGCAGTTCGGCGCCGCCTGACAGGGGCTACACGCGGCTGGGCCGCAGCGGCCCAGCCGCGTGCCGGCTCGTCCTGGGCACGATGAACGTCGGGACGGCAACCCCGAACAGGACGGCCACGCAATCATGGACCGTGTGCACGAGCACGGAAGCGTACGCCTGGTGAACATCTCCATTTGCACGGAAAGGCAGAACATTGTCCGCACATAACGTCGTCTTCGGTTTTGGCGCGCATTCCGGCATTGACGACATACCCGAGCTGTTGCGCATGACCCAGCAGGCTGACCGGGACGGGCTGGACATCTTCACCTTGTCAGACCATCCCTACATCGGTGAGCGCCTGGACGCCTACGCCGCACTCGGCTTCATCCTGGGGCGTACGCAACACATCGCCGGGTTCGCCAACGTCACCAACCTGCCGACCCGGCCCGCGCCCATGCTGGCACGAACGGTGACGTCGCTGTCGGCGCTGTCGGACGGCCGGATCGTGCTCGGCATGGGTGCGGGCGGGTTGTGGGATCGCATCGCCGACATGGGAGTGCCCCGGCTGACGCCCGGCGACGCCGTGGACGCCTTCGAGGAGGCGATCGTCCTGGTCAAGCTGCTGTCGGGCGGCGGCCCTCCGGTCACCTACCAGGGCAACCACTACCAGGTCCACCAGATCGAGCCCGCTCCCGTCGCCGCGCCTCCCGTGTGGACCGGATCGGTCGGCCCGAAATCCCTTGCCGCCACCGGCCGGGTGGCCGACGGCTGGATCCCCGGCCACGCGGCCGACTGGCTCAGCGAGCGCTACCGTACCTCGCGGCCGATCATCGACGAGGCGGCGGCGTCGGTCGGCCGCGACCCGGGCGAGATCCGTACGATCTTCAACTTCCCAGGACGCATCACCGACCGGCCCCTGCCCGCCACCCGCGACCATGACGGCCGCTGGCTCGGCGGCTCCGTCGACCAGTGGGTCGAGGAGCTGACCGGCGCCGTGCTGGAGCATGGCGCCTCGGGCTTCACCCTCTTCTCCGCCGGCCACGGCGCCCCTGACCTCACCCTCCTGGCCCGCTGGGCCCAGGAGGTCGTCCCGTCCGTCCGCGAGGCGATCGCGAAGTAGTGCGACGGCACCACCGCCGCCCCGATGGTCAGGCCAGACCGACAGCCATGTGCTGTCAACCCAGCTTTTTCAGCTCGACAGCCTGCTTGAGGAAGACGATGCCGTCGATCATGTCGAGCTGGGCCGGGTCCAGCGGGAAATAGGCGAAATCGGGGGAGATGCGCGGGGCGGGCTTCGTGATGGCCCCGGCCAGGCGGCGGGCGTCGATGAGAGAGCGGTCCCACGGGAGCGTGGACAGGATGCCCTCGACGGTGTCCGGGGGCGGGGCGTTGTCGCCGACCGTGCCGAGGGCTGAGGCCAGGAAGGCGTACCGGTCGCCCAGGTGCGTCGCGGTGATCGCTCCCGCGCTCCACCACTCCAGCAGCTGGTCGCCGAACGGCATCAAGCTCTTGTTCCGCTGCAGGTGGAGGTTGCTGGAGAAGACCAGGGCCGGGCCGTGCTCGGCGACGGCACACAGGTTGGCGGCCATCATCGCGTCCCGCAGGGCCGACAGCCGCGTCCACCGTCCCGGGGACGCGTCGGCCATCCAGTAGTGGTAGCGGAGCAGGCCGGTGGCGGCGCGCCCGTACAGTGCCGCCCGTTCCCTGTCCCCCGCGCTCAGCCGCGGCGCCTGCGTGTCGAGCAGCGCCACCAGGTCATCGGCGATCAGTCGCAGCCGCTGGGCCTCGGCCGACTGGCCGATCGACTGGGACGGATCCATGGCCGTGGCCTCGTTCGACCACCGGTCGTCCGGGCCCATCAGCGTGTCGAGGGTTTCCCTGGTCCAGGGGAGCGGGCCGTCGAGGAGGTCGTAGAGGGCGGTGAGCGCCTGGCGCGGGCTCGCCGCCCAATACTCCAGAGGGCCGTCGAACCCGAAGAACCGGAGCTTTTCGTCATGCTCCTCGTTGTACGCCCGCATCCAGCGTACGAGCTCGCGGTTGGCCGGCGATGTGCCGAAGCCGTGGCTGAAGCCGCGTTCCATGACGTCATCGAGCGTGCCCGCGCCCGTCGTGACGTAGTCGTTCACCACGAGGCCCATGAGACAGTCGCTCTCGATGGCGAACGACCGGTAGCCCTCGTGCTCGACCAGATGCCGGAAGATCTCGTTGCGCAACTCACCCAGTTCCCCCACGAAGTGCCTGGCCTCGCCCAGGCCGAGCAGCAGGGGCTGGGCGGGCAGTGACCGGAGGAACGCTGAGACGCCCGCGCCGTCGAGCGGACGGGCTGTGTCCTTGATGTCCATAGCCTTAACGGTATCGTTGAACTTTCGGTGTAAACTTTGCCGTACGTATACCTGCTTTCACCACGATGGACCTTCAATCGGGATACATCCATGAGGCCGGTGGGCCGTGATCCGAAAGTAAAGGCGAAGCCGCGTGGGCTGGTAGCGGCAGTCTTGAGGAAGGCGGGCGGCAGGTTCTCTGAACCTGCACTTGAGTGGTGATCGAGTCGGTGCGTCAGTGCTCGCGGTGGAGTTCGTGGTAGGTGTGAAAGTCGAAGAAACGCAGACCGTCGATCACGACCCCGGACTCGATTTTCCTGCAGAGTCCAAGGGTGGGCGGAGTAGTCGTCAGTGGCCACGCCTCCGTGCTCAAGCAGCATCGCGACCACTTGGTGGACCTCCGCCGTGCCGTCGATCCGCCCGGAGATGTCGATCTGCACTGCCCAGGTGGGGTGGTGTCCATGGTCGCCTCGAGGACTGTCACGGCGTCGGGATCCCAGTCGGAGAAGAGGCAGCCGGTCTGCTCGTCGTCGATGTTGATGTAGAGGTTGCCGGCCAGCGTCCACGGATCGCGCTGCTGGGGCAGGTGCCGATCGAGTGAGGTGACGGTCTCAGCTCGCTCACCTGCGGGGAACACGAACACGCTACGCATGGGCGGAGCGTAGGTGGTGCGGAGTGCAAGGCGCCTTGCCGCTTGGGAAGTTCAGGCTGCATCATGCGACGACGGGGTTCCGCGCATCGTGTGCAACCACTCATTCAGGGCGGCGTAGTCGGCGTCGCCGAGGCCCCGACTGGGATCGACACGATGGAGCAGGGCATGTCCTCGGTGGTGCGCGGATATCCAGGCTCGATCGATGTCAGTGATCTCATCGTCGACCCAGGCGAACGAGCGTCCTGATGCCCAGTCGACGAGAGGGCGGGTCTTCCAGTGGATCCCGTCTCGCTCGTCCTGTTCGTCGACGTCGGATGGCTGCGGCCAGATGACCACAGGCAACCGCGGCAGGCCGAGCCGCGGTGCGATGCACTCGTTCGCATCGTCCATCCATGTCGTTGCCCAGACCAGATCGCACGGTAGTGCCGTTAGACGGGGTCCGTGCGCGGGATTGATCCTGGCCAGAAGTGGATTCGAGCCTGCCCCTCGCGGGTCCCGAGGCGTTTGATAGGTCGGGTGCCCGTTCGGATACTGCTCCGGTGCCGCGCCGAAGGGAATGAGCGGTCCGTCGACATCGAGGAAGAGCAAGGGGCGCTGGGTAGGGCCGGTCACGGCTGCACGATAGCGGCCTACCCTGACAGGCCCGACATGATGAGAAGGCCCGTCAAACAGCGGGAGCGGCTTCATACCTGGCGAAAGCTCCCAGCCAGGCGCCGAACATGAAAGCCGTCCGCATCGACGCCTACGGAGCCCTCACCGAGGAGGACCTGCCTATGGGCGAAGGAGCCGGGCTCAACCGGGCCGTCGGTGAACTCGTACAGCTCGTGGCTGACGCGGTCCTACGCGCCACCGGCCCCAGCGCCGCCGACTGCTGTCACACAGCCCGGATCGGAGTGGGGGAGTAGGGCCGCGAGTCTGCTGGACAGCCGTACCCCAGCCGTCGTCGCATGCCCAGGCGTCCACCGGATGTCATGGATCTCGCTGGTGTCCGGCCGCAGCATCGGGGCAGCGTCGACGTGGACGGCGAAGGCGAAGTCCAGGTGCCAGTGTGCAGGCTCGCCTCGGCTGGGCCGAGCGGGGACGTCCCCCAGCACCACCTCGACCGGGCCGGCCGAGGCCGGAGAGGTATCGGTGCGGCGAATACCAGTCTCCTCGTACAGTTCCCTCAGGCCAGCGTCAAGCAACGAATCGTCGCGAGGGTCCAGATGACCTCCAGGTGGCAACCACAGCCCGAGGAACCGGTGATGGACCTCCAGCATCAGCCCGCTGGGGTTGATGGCCGCCACACTGCACGTGACATGACCTTGCAGGTGGAAACGGGGGGTGAGTTCCTTCTTTAGAGCCAGCGGATGGACCACGCGTCGATCCAACCAGGTACGTGCCATGGCCGTCCGTGGAACACGCCTCTGCGCCGGCCGCCAGCGGGCGGCGGCCCAGCGGGCACGGCTGATCGAGATCCCCATGATCATCGACATCAACACCGTCCCCCACAGCCCAGGCGCCGAAGAGGAGGACTCTCGCCATGCGACAGGTCCCGGCTGAAGTTCCCCTGACCGGAGGGCGCATCACCTCGGGTGTCGTCCGCGTCGCTGATACCGTTCGACGCCCCGCCACCGACTCCTCCGCCTTCGTCGCTCAACTGCTGACGCACCTTCAGCAATGCCGGTTCCCGGGAGCACCGCGCTATCTCGGACGGGACGCAGCCAACCGTGACATTCTCAGCTATCTGCCCGGTTGGGTACCAGCCAAGTTCCGGCGCTGGAGCGACACCCAGGTCGCTTCAGCCGGCGTGCTTCTTCGCTCGTTGCACGACGCCACTCGCAGTAGTGGCCTCAACGGAATGCACCCGGTCGTCTGCCATCACGACCCCGGACCGAACAACACGGTGTTCCGCGCCGGGTTACCGGTCGCCTTCATCGACTTCGACACCGCCGCCCCTGGTGATCCGCTCGAGGACATCGGATACATGGCCTGGACGTGGTGCATCTCCTCCAAGAGCACCGCGCCGCCGGCTGCTGCGCAAGCCGCCCAGGTGCGGGTCCTTGTCGATGCTTACGGACTCACTGGCGCGCGCCGCGCTGCCGTTGTTGACGCGATCCTCGACCGCCAGTCCTGCAACATCCGGTGGTGGGCAGAGCGCCTAACCGACTCCGGCCATGGTCCGGCCAGCCCCGAAGAGATCATCGCATGGTCCAAACGCGAACACGCCTACACCAACGCCAACCGCCCTGACTTCGCAGCGGCACTGCGATGACGCCAAGTGCGAGGCTACTCATTGGGAGCCCTGGCCGACATCGTGCCGAGTCGGAATAGCGGATTGTGGTCGATGGCGGGTGACGTCGAGACCATCACGTGCTCTTCGACGTTCGTGCCAGCCCTGTGGCCTGCGCGGCGATCGCGATGACCAAGAGGACGACGAGGGCGATCGGGTGCCATGCGGGGCTCTGGTCGATGTAGCCGGTCTGGTCGTCGTAGTTCATCTCGTTCGACAGCGGCTGGAGCCAGGTGAACAATCCCAGGAACGCCAGATACGGCACGCTGAGCATGCACGTGGGCACCATCATCGCCGACGTGACCCCCCGTCGCAGCATGCGCCAGCCCAGCCATGAGAGGGGCAGCGCGATCAACGTCAGAGGGAGCAGCCATCGTCCCAAGAGGACCGTAGTCTCCTCGGCCCGGCGAATCAGCGAGTCGCGCGAGCTTTCGGTCCACGGCAAGCCGAAGATGTCCGTCGGAGTCCTCGGCTCAGTCGCCAGTTGGATCGCCACCAGATTGAGCACCGCATAGGCGGTGACGGCCAGGAGCGGGCCGAGCAGCAGGAGGGAGCCCCGGCCGACGAGCCGCCAGTCGCTGGAACGTATAGCCAGGACCAGCGCGACCAACTGGGTGACCGCGGCAGCCAACAGGACGAGGCTCAGCGCGGGGTAATACCAGGGCGGATCGAGCCCCACGAACGGCGGGCTGGCGAATCCCTGGATCGGGAAAGCGGCGATCGGGTTGAACCAGTGAAGGCACAGCAGGCCGATCTCGTATAACCCCGTCACCAGGCCGGTGAGCGCCATGACCCCCGGCGAACGTCGGCGTGCGGCCCATAAGAGGTAGATCGCGAAAGCCAGCTGGATCGCGGCGATGGTCAAGGAGCGCTGCAGGCCGAACTCCTCGAGCGCCACAATCGGACCGGCGGGATGGTCGACCTGGACGCCGTCGAGGTTGTCGCGGGACTGGGCGACGGCGGCGAGGTTGAGCGCGAGCACGATGATCGCGTACGGGCCCGCCGCACGCATGAGAGTCGGCGAGAGGTCCATATGCCCTTGGACCTCGCCAGATCGGAAAAGGTTGCCATCGGCGCGAGACCACTGAGCTCGCGTAGTCCGGCGCGTGCCCGAGCTTCGACGACTGGGGGGCACGCCGCCCTACGGCTGGCCGTTCCTCATCTGTGGACTGATCATGATCATCGGGTTGATCGCGTCGTTGTTACCGCCGACTCCCCGAAGGAGTCGCCGTCTCATCGTGCTGCCGGCGCACCATTTCGTTGATCCAGATGGGCGCGAACGGAGACGTGCAGCCCGGGGAAGTCGGATAGTCCTTGAGCACCTCCAGCCGCTCACCGATGTCGATGGCACGGGCCCGGTGCTCGGCGTGGTCGATCCCGATCTGAGCCAGGCAATTGTTCATCGCCCACTGCAGGCGATCCGGGGCGTCTTTCATCTGCGCCTCGATGACGTCGAGTAGTCCTGCGAGGTCGAGGCCCTCGGGCTTCTTCGTCACGCGTTCGGTGGTCAGTGCCCAGCCGGCGCTCGCGACCACTGGATCCGGATCGGCGGACCAGGCCAGGCGCAGCTCTTCGGAGTGCGGGCTCTTCTTCACCACGTAGTTCACGAGCCAGTCGTGCACCTTGGGCGTGCGCGCCTCGCGCACCATGACGTCCAACTCGTCACGCTTGAACGCCTTCGGGCGGCAGATCAGCATCGCGAGCAGTCTCGCCGCGGTGTCCTTCGTTGCCCAGAGCCGGGACGCGAGCTCCTGCTGCGTCTTCAGGCGCTTCGCGAGCGCGCGCAGCTTGCTGAGGTTCACGCCGTGATCGTCACCGTGTCTCTCGTTCACCTCGCGGATCTTCGGGTCATCGAGCTCGGCCAGCTCGGCCATCACCTCGGCCACCGTCGTCTCGGTCGGCGTTGTCTCGGCCACCTCAGCCTCCTGTCCATCACGTGCGAGATGCACCCTACGACGGAAGTCGGCCTCCTGTCGTACACGCCGGTTAGGCGGCGCCGCCGACACGAGGCACGATCACGTCCACTGTGGTGCCTCTCCCGGCACGCCGTTGACGGTGAGACGGCCGCCCAGCCGGGCGACGTCGGCCCGCCGATCGCGCAACCGCTGCTCGAATGCCTCGCTCGACAACCCGCCGTCGTGCTGACCGTCAGGCGCAGGCCGTGGGCCGCCATGGTGAGGGCGAGGGAGACCGCGATCCCGGTCCGTAACGACCATTCCGCCAGCTCTTCCTCCAGAGCGCGAGCGAACGTGGTCGGTGCGTCCAGCCGGAGTTTCTCCCGTGACGTGCCTGGTCGGGATCACGCGTGATGGCCGGGTTCGGTCCCTCGGGGCAGGGCGAGACGGACGCCCAGATGGGCATGCATGCCGAGCAGCCACGCCGCGCTGACGTACACCGAGACGGTCGGGCCACCGAAGATCTGGGCGACCACGGTCACCGGGAACCACATGCCCGCCAGCAGCGGCAGCCACCTCAGAGCGTCCTGGTAGTGACCCCTGACCGCGATGGCAATGCCCAGGACCAGCATGCCGAGCTGGCTGAGCGGCCAGCAGGCGTCCAGGATCATCAGCGGCAGCGGGAGGTCGTCGTAGGTGGCGTAGCCGAACGACAGCGCGTTGACCAGGAAGGCGCCGGGGAGCAGCACCAGCAGCCCGACCGGGATGATCCGGGCCCATCCGTCGCCGACGCCTCGGGTGGCGAGCACCGTCCAGACGAAGGCGAACAGGCCCACGACGAACAGCATCCCGGTAATGGTGTCCAGGGTCTGGATACCTTCCTGGATCTTGTCCCCGACGATGACGGTGCCGGCCGCCCAAGAGGCGGCCCCTGCGGCCAGCAGCAGTCCGGCCATTCGAGTCCGCGATGGGTTCGCGGTGTGCCGGACCGCGACGGGCTCGTGGGGGTTGACGTTCACTGGTGTTCCTCCGTTGCGTGTCGGTCACGCGTCCCGGGTGCCGAGGGAGCGGGGCGAGGCCTGTTCGTGGGGGTCATCACGCCCGACCGTAGGGATTGATTCGCCGTCCTGTCGTCAAAGCGCCCTTTGACCCGCCATCCCCCTCCAGGCGGATTTCGCCATGGAACGATGCATTCGAGGCGGCCGTTACGCTCCCCTCATGCGTCACCGCCGTCCCCCCACCCTGATCGACTGGCTCCTCGCGGTGGTCGTGGCCCTTTTCGCGGTCACGGAGGAGGTCAGCCAGCGGCTGGGGCCCTCGCCTGAATCCGTTCTCCTGTGGGTGGCGGCCGGGGTCGTCGGGGCGCTCGGCGTACTGTTCCGGCGGCGCGCCCCGCTCGCGATCCTGATCGTCTACTCGGCCGTCAACGGCGTGCTGGTCACGCTGGTGCGCGATGCCATCACCGCCTGGCAGTTGTACACGCAGCTCGTGCTGCTGTTCACGCTTCTGTCGGAGGTGCCCCATCGCAGTGTGAAGACCGCCGTCGGTCTGGTCGTGACCGGGGCGTACATGTTCGTCTTGGTCGCTCTCACCAATCCTCCGATCGTGTGGAGCGACCTCGCCGTGCTCTCCGTGATGACCTTGATGGCGGCCGGATCGGGCATCGCCGTACGCCGGCACCGGGTGCTCGCCGTGCTGGCCGCCGAGCGTGGGGAGCTCCTGGCCCGCGAGGCGGTGTCGGAGGAGCGTGCCCGGATCGCCCGCGAGCTGCATGACATCGTCGCGCACAGCGTCAGCGTGATGACCATGCAGAGCGGTGGCGTACGGCTGCGACTGGGCGAAGACCAGGAATCCGAGCGGCAGCTGCTCACCTCGGTCGAGGAGACGGGCCGGGAGGCCCTGACCGAGCTGCGGCGCGCTGTCGGCCTGTTGCGCGGACCCGAGGGCGGCGGCCCGGCACCGCGGGCCGGTCTCGACCGGCTGCCCGACCTGCTGGAGCAGGTCCGTGCGGCGGGGCTGGAGGTGACGCTCGACGTGCGGGGGGAGCCGGTGCCGCTGCCGGCGGGGCTCGACCTGTCGGCGTACCGGATCGTCCAGGAGGCGCTGACCAACGCGCTCAAGCACGCCGGCCCCACACGGGCGACGGTCACCATCGTTTATCACCCCGGAGAGCTGCGGCTGGAGATCGTCGATCAAGGGCCGCGGAATAGGTCGTCGCAACAGGGGCCCGCGGGGGAGAGCGGGCACGGGCTGATCGGCATGCGGGAGCGGGCCGCACTCTTCCACGGCACGCTCACCGCCGGGCCGCTCCCCTCAGGGGGCTTCGCCGTACGGGTGGTGCTGCCGCTGTGAACAGCTCTGATCCTTCAGACCGGCCAGAGGCGCATCGGATAAGCATCCTGATCGCCGACGACCAGGCGATGATCAGAGCCGGGCTGCGGCTGATGATCGAGACCCAGCCGGACCTGTCCGTGCTCGGCGAGGCGTCCGACGGGGAGCGGGCGGTGGAGCTGGCGCGGAGCCGCCGCCCCGACGTCGTGCTGCTCGATATCGCGATGCCCCGGCTGGACGGCCTGGAGGCGGCCCGCCGCATCCTGGCCGAACCGGGCCCGCCACGGGTGATCATGCTGACGATGTACGACACGGACGAGAACCTCGACCTCTCCCTGCACGCGGGAGTGAGTGGCTTCCTGCTCAAGGGGTCGCCGCCGGAGCACCTGTTCGCCGCCATCCGCAGTGCCGCCCGCGGGGACATCCTGCTCGACCCCGCCGTGACCGGACGCGTCGTCGACGCCTACCGCCGTGTGACGCCGCCGTCGCCGCCGCTGTCGGGGCTGACGGCGCGGGAGGAGCAGGTGCTGCGCCTGGTGGCCGGCGGACTGTCCAACTCCGAGGTCGCCGATGCCCTGTCCATCACCGAGGCGACCGTGAGCACCCACCTCAACCGCCTGCTGGCCAAGCTCTCCCTGCGCGATCGGGCCCAGGTCGTGCGGTACGCGTACGAGTCAGGAATCGTCCGCCCCGGCGACCCGGCAGGCTGACACGGGCCGCGCCCTGCCGTGGCCCGGCGTGAATCTCCCCGCCTCGGCCCGCAGCTCAGTACAGTGACGTGATCAAGCGTAGGGGCCGTGGCGAGGAGGGGCACCATGGGACTGCAGCCGCCGCCCGAGCTCGCCACGCTGCTCAACATCGTCGTCTCGTGGCCGCTGATCGACGAGGTCGTGCTGTACGAGGCCGGGACCCGGTGGATCTCCTTCGCGGTGACGGTGGTGCGCGTCTCCTCGACCGCTGCCACGCACGCCGCCCGGACCGTCGAGCGCAACGACGGCGAGGGGGTCCGGTCGTTCGGCGGCGACTGGAGCGACACTGCGGAGCGCTCCGGCGACGCGATCGCCGCCTCGCTGCTCATCGGCGCAGCGCTGCAACTCTCGGCCATGATCGTGCTCGCCATGAAGGTGGCGCTGATCGTCATCCTCGTCCGGCTCGCCATGAACCTGTCGCGGCTGGCCACGGCCTCGGGGCCGACGGCCGGCGCCTCGCTGGCGGCCGTTCCCGCCGTCGTGGCCGGCGCGATGACGGCCGCGCGGGAGATCATCCGCAAGATGGTCGACCTGCTGGAACGCGGCGCGCTGCGCCTGTTCGAGCGCGCCTCGGCGCTGCTGCGCAAGCCCCGCGCCAAGGTGGGGGCCGGGGCGATCCCGCCCGGCAAGCGCCCGCCGACCCCCGTGCGTGACCCGGACAACTACCTCGAGGCGGCGGCCGACAAGAGCGTCGACGTCAGGTCGATCACGCCGTACCCCATCTGGCGCCGCGATCGGGAGCCGGTCTATCGCGCCTCGGACAGGTCTCCGGACGAGATCTTCGAGCAGGGCCTGCATCCGCGCGACCCGTCGATGACCAACCTGTCCGACTACGTCCTCAAGAGCAGGCCGTCCGCCTTCGTCGGGACCAGCACCCGCATAGACATCGAGGCCGCGTTCCCGCGTCGCCACGTCTACGAGGTGGACGCCCCCGGCGGGATCGACGTCCAGGAGACCGTACGGGCCGCGACCCATCTGTCCCATGAGCGCGAGATCGCCTTCCCCGGTGGCGTACACCGAAGGTACATCTCCGGCGCCTGGCCGCAGGGGTTACCCAGGACACCGCAGAACTTCATCCCCAACCCGCACTACGACCCTTACCCCGGCCATCCAGGGGTGGTGCCGTCAGGAGGATCGCCGTGAACGACACCCCGCCGCCCCCGATCACCGACGAGCTGCGGCGGCAGGCGCGGCTGCGCCCGGGCTCCTGGATGTACGCGGTCGACCCGTTCTTCGACCCGGACGGGGAGGTCCCGCCGTACGGGATCGTCGGCGCCTGGCGCGTCGACGATCGTGGCGAGATCACCGGCGAGTTCCGCCATAACACCGGATATCGGCCCTCGCCGGTGGCGCTGGGCTACCCCGAGCCCAGCGACCCGCTCGACCGTGCCGTGCAGCTCGCCTCGACCGGCTACGCCTCCGGCGACGACCTCGTTCCGCTGCTGCTTGAGGCGGACGTGATCGTGGCCGCCGGCCCCGGTGGCGGCGTGCCGGTGTTCGACACGGGCGAGGGCCGGGCTGCGTTCGCCTATACGGCCCAGGCCCGCCTGCCGGACGCCCTGCCGGACGGCGCCACGGGCTGGCAGCGCCTGCGCGGCCGCGACCTGGTCGCGCTCCTGCCGGCGGACGTCGGCGTCGCCGTCAATCCCGAAGGGCCCGCGGGCGTGCTCCTCGCCTCCGGCGAGCTTCACCCCTGACCCGGACCTGTCCCGCACCTGTCCCGCATCCGGCCCGCACCGCACTGGCCCGCACCTGGGCGGACCTGCCGACTCCCGCGGACCGGCCATCACAGCCGTTCGATGGCCCGCCCGATCCGCGTGGCCTCTTCCTCGCCGCGCTGCTGCGCGGCCCTGTAGTTCGCCTCCATGACATGCACCTGGTCTCCCGAGGTCACCTGCCGCTCTCCCAGCGCCTCGCACACCTCCAACGCCTTCTGGGTGACCGCAAGGTAGGCGGCCTTGACCATGTTCCCGGCCTCCTCGCCCCAAGGGTCGCCGTCTCCCTCGAGATGGGCGCGTAACGCCCCCACCGCCTCCAACCAGGTCGTACCGGTCTCACCCAGGCCCGTGCCGGTGCCGCGCAGGTCGGCGTGGGAGACGTCCATCCCCTGGCCGGAGGGCTCGCTCACCGCTCCTCCAGCCGCTGCACGACCAGCTCGACCCCGTCGGCGAACTCGTCCAGCTGCCGCATCACGTCGGCGTGCGCCCCGCCCAGCGTCTCGGCGAGCCCCCGCGGATCCGTCAGCTCGGCCGCCTCCAGCCCCGGTACGCCTGCCCGCAGGTCGTCCAGCGCGGCGTTGACCGCCGCGAGGATCTCCCGTGCGAGGTCCTCCGACGCCATCCGCATGACCCGCGGGTTGAGGTGCAGCTCGTGCAGGCGCCCGTCCGGACCGGCTACGGCCCGCACCTGCCCGTCCGCCGCCGCACCGTCGCCGCGCAGGGCGGCGTCCGCACGCGGCTCCGCCGTCCGCGCGAGCTCCTGGATGGCCTCTGCCAGCATCTCGCCGATGCGCTGCCCGTTCTCGTGCACAGTTACCTTTATCGCACCACTTCGGCCGCGCACCACCCCACCGAGTCGTACGCCACGATCACTGAGGCGGCTGGCGGTAGCCGGTGACGATGGCGAGGACCGCGTCGCGCCAGCGGGCCTCCGCCTGGTCGGAGGGGCCGAGGTGGCCTTGGAGTTCGAGGGTCGCCAGCCCGTGCACCAGGCCCCACAGTTGCTGGCCGACCAGCAGCGGGTCGCGACCGGGCAGCTCCCCCGCGTCGGCGAAGCGCTGGAGTGCCTGCACGACGCGAGCGAGGCTGCGACGGGCCAGCCGCGCGTCGTCCCCGACGGGACGGAAGCCGGGCACGCTGCCGCTCATGAACAGGCCGTAGAGGTTGGGCTCTTCCCGGGCGGCGGCCCGGTAAGCGAGCGCCAGTGCCGTGATCTCCACGAGCGGGTCCTCGTGCTGGGGGACGGCCTCGTGGTGGCGGCGCATGGTTTCGGCGGCCTGCTGGTAGAGCGCGCGGAGCAGGCCCTCCTTGTCGCCGAACAGGCTGTAGACAGCCCGCGTGGTGGTCTGGGCCTCCTGTGACACCCGCCGGACGCTCACCCCGGCCGATCCCTCGCTCGCCAGCAGGTCGCCGGCCACCGCCAGCAGTGTGCGGCGGGTCTGCTCGTCGTGCTCGCGTGGGCGTCCCATGCTGGACAGCCTATCGCAACGCTGTTACGTTACGCCGTAACGGAACAGTGTGACGAAATGAGGAGAGCGCCATGGACTACGACGTCGTCATCGTGGGAGCCAGCGTCAGCGGCTGCGCCGCCGCGATCCTGTACGGCCGGGCCGGCTTACGCGTCGCGCTGCTGGAAAAGCACCGCAGCATCGACACCCCCAAGCGGCTGTGCGGCCACTTCCTGCTCGGCCGCGCCCAGACCCCGTTACGGCGGCTCGGCCTGTGGGACGACCTGCTGGCCACCGGCGCGGGCACCGGCGACGTCTCGATCCGGACCGCGTACGGCTGGACCGATCGCTCCCGCGGCGGCGTCCCGCCGTTCCTCAGCGTCAGGCGTACCACCCTCGACCCGATCCTGCGCGGCAGCGCCGCCGCCACCGGTGGGGTGGACCTGCTCCTCGGCCGTACGGTCACGGGCCTGCTCACCGAAGGACACCGCGTGACCGGCGTCCGCGCCCGACTGCTCGACGGCACCGAGGAAACCCACGCCGGCCCCCTGATCGTGGGTGCCGACGGCTACCGGTCCAAGGTCGCCTCGCTGGCCGGCGTCCCCGAGCGGTTCACGCCCAACGGCCGCGCGTTCTTCTACACCTATTACCGGAACTTACGGCACACGCTGCCCACCCCCGCCGCCCTGTGGTGGCACGAGCGGGACTGGGTGGTGCTCGCCCCCACCGACGGTGGGCTGACCCAGGTGGCGGTCATGCCCGCCAAGGACACCCTGCCCCCAGACCTGACCGACCACGCCGGCTACATCGAGCGCTACGTCGCCTCGCTGCCCGACGCCCCCGACCTGACCCGCGCCGAACGGGCTGCCAAGGTCGTCATCGCCCCCGACTACCCGCTCATCCGCCGCCACCCCACCCCCGTGCCAGGCCTGGCCCTGATCGGTGACGCGGCCCTGACCGCCGACCCGACACCGGCCCCCGGCTGCACCTGGGCGCTGCTGTCGGGTCAGTGGCTCGCCGACGCCACGGCGCCGGCCCTGCTCGCCGGCGACGACCCGGCGTCCGCGCTGCGCCGCTACCGGCGGGCCCACCGCGCCCTCGAGCGCGAACACGCCTTCATGCGGGGCGGCGCCGAAGTCGCCCCGCCCAACCCGGTGGAACGCCTGCTCCACGAGGCCGCGGTGCACGACCCGGAGGTGGCCCGCCGCCTGGCGCTGGTCGGGATGCAGGTCGCCCCCACCACGTCCCTGCTCAATCCGGCCCTGGCCGCCCGTGCCCTGCTCGTACGCCACCGCGGCAGACGACGCTCCGCCGGACGGGCAGGCCAGGCGCAAGCCGTATGACCCCTTGGCCTGAGCGGACGCGGAGGCTGACGGCGCCCGGTGGACCTGGCTGGTCAATGTCCGCGGTCAAGTAGTCAACGTCGCCACCTGGATGGTCATCGACAGGCCCCGTACGCAGGAGTCGCTGGAAACGTCCGGATGTGGTTCGGCGCTCCCGCGGCTCTCGCCCACGGGTGCCGCTCTCGCCGGAGCACATCCACGCGAGAGGAGAGTCAAAGGTGAGATCACCTTCCAAGCTGCGTCGTACGGTGGCCGGGCTGGCAGTGGGCAGCGCCGTCGCCACTGGCGTGTTCGCCATCGATACGACCAGCGCCAGCGCCAGCGCCCCTGACCCGTTCGACGGGTTCGGCTCCAGCGGGTTCTTCGGGTCCGGGGGTTCGGGTGACCCGGGCGGGTTCAACCTGCCCGACTCATTCGGGGGTGGCGGTAACCCCCTCGACGACACCTTCAACGGTCTCGTCGACGACTTCTTCGGCAGCTCCGGGCTGACTGCCCCGCGCACCGGCAGCACGTCGCCGAGCACGTCCGGTGGCGGCTTCGACTTCCCCACCTTCGCCAAGAACACGCTGCAGAAGCTCGGCAGCGAGGCGCTGAAGCGGCTGTACGAGAAGAGCACCAAGTCGAAGACCACGTCCCGCAACGGCGGTTCGTTCGGAACGAACGACTGGTACGGCCGGATCCGGCCGGGCCTGCAGGGGCAGAGGTGCCGCCCGCCCGCCTACGTCCGCCTGTTCGGGACCACGGTCCGCAGCGGCAGGTTCGCCTCCCAGGCCTTCATCGGCGGCAGGAACCTCGGCAAGACGCTGATCGTCGGCCGCAACGCCTTCCTGGCCCCCTTCGGCGACAAGCTCAAGCCGCGGAGCACCGCCAGCTACTTCTTCCTGTCCCGGCGGAACGCCGAGTCCTTCAGCCCGCAGCCCAGGGTCGCCAAGAACACCGTTCTGGAAGACCGCACCCGTTACTCGGCGAACTTCCTGGACCGGGGCGTCACCTACACCGTGCTCGTCAAGTACGTCAACACCTGCAACGAGCAGGTCGTCGACGTGCTGGGCCGCGTCCGGCGCCGCTGAGCCGCCGCGAAGACGTGCCCCGCAGCAGTCGCCCGGCGGGAGCCGACACGCTCCCGCCCGGCGCAGCCCCCAAGCCAAGACAGAGCCGAGCCGAGCGGACGCCCGGCCTGTCACCCGACCCATCTGACGAGGTAAACCCATGAATCTGAAGTCCCGATCAACTCGTATACGCCTCGTGGCCGTGGCCGGCGCGCTCGCCGTCCTGGCCGGCGGAGGGCAGCTGGCGATGAGCCACGCCACCGCGGATCCTGACCCGTGCAGCGCGGACGCGAGCTTGGAGTGCACCGACGCGTCCCTGGCCGCGGCGGCCATGTCCGACGACCCGACCGACGCGACCGACCCGGCCGACGCGACCGACGTGACCGACGTGACCGACGTGACCGACCCGGCCGACGTGACCGACCCGGCCGACGGCACGACCGAGGAGTCGGCCGGCACCGCCGACGCGCCCATCACCGACGAGACCGAGGACCCCGTCTCCGAGGAGATCACCGTCAAGACGGAGAACTGGGATGCCGTGTCCGAGGCGACTCTGGAGGACGAGACGTCCGCAACGGACGAGGCCACTGACAGCACGCCTACGGAAGAGGAGGAGAGCGGGACCACCGACTCCGACTCCATCGAGGCCGTCCCCGGCTCTCCGCACGAAGGGACGTTCCCCACGGTGGGACCTGGCGGCGCGGCATGCAGCCAGACCCTGGGTATCAGGACACCCGACCTGGAGCGCAAGAGCTATGTGGTGACCTGGAAGGGCAACTCCTCGGGCGGAGTCCCCGCCTGGCGCCTGGAGTTCTACCACGGGTCGTATCCCATCAACACCAAGATCAACACCGAGAATTGGACGCGGGTGGACGGCAGCGGCGACAGGAACCCCGTCGAGAAATATGCCATCCGTTCCGCCGACCTGGGGCGCGAAGGCCGGCTCAACTGGCGCATGTGCGTCCGTAACCTGGGCGCGAACGATCTGACCGGTGGCTGGCAACTGGACACGACGATCACCGACAAGTAGTGAGACCACCGCCCGCTTGCCCCTGGACTCGCCTCCGGGGCAAGCGGGCCTCATCGGCTTGTCCCGCCCAGCCCCGGCAAATTTCCCGGGGCCGTGTCGATTCCGGCAGCACGCGATCGACGCGTTGGCAAAAGGACAGGCGAGGCAAAGCCCTCCAACGGCGACGTCACGCTCGACGAAGCGGGCAAGGCGAAGGTCTCGCGGGTCTCGGCCGAGTACATCAAGCCGATGTGGGCGGGCATCGGGTCGATGGTGATCGGGCGGCACCTGTTCGACATGACCAACGGCTGGGAAGCCGCCGGCGGGGGAGCACGTGGTCGTGGTGTCACACCGGCCCAAGCCCGACGGGTGGCACCCGGAGGCGTCGTACCACTTCGTGGACGATGTGGCAGAGGCGATCGCGAAGGCCAAGGAGCTCGCCGGCGAGCGCGCACCGTCGCCGTGGGGGCCGGTGACGCCGGGGGCCAGGCCTTCGCTCTCGGTCTGGTGGACGAGGTGGCGATGGACGTCGTTCCGGTGGTCCTCGGCTCGGGCAAGCGGTTCTTCGGGTCGGTGGATGCCCAGCATCTGCTCGAGGACCCGCACGTGGTGATCCAGGGCGACCGGGTGCTGCACCTGCTCTATCGAGTCCGTCGCTAGGGGGTGCCCGTGCGCTCGATCGGGGCAGTCCTGAAGGGGGTACGGCCGGCCGTACCCCCTTCAAGCACGCGTCAGCCCACGATCACCTTCTCGCAGCGGTACATGGTGTCCCCCGCGTCGGCCCTGATCTCGTCGGGCCTTTCGAAGACGCCGCGCGCGCCGCAGTCGACGGAGTCGGACTGGCCGTCGCGCACGTCGGCGGTGTCGGCATTGAGTCCCAGGTGGATCGTGTCGCGCCCGCCGTTGGGCACGACGGAGTCGTTGCCGGAGCCGCTGTCGATCGTGTCGTTGCCGCGGCCCGTGGAGATGGTGTCGTCGCCGATGCCGCCATCGACGACCATCGGGATGGACAGCGTGACGCTGCCCACCATCCGGTCGGCGCCACCGCCCAGCGTGACCTTCAGGCGACTCACCAGGGCCAGATCGCAGTGGACCAGGTGGCCGTTGTTGGTCGTGACGCAGTGCGCGAGGCTTTCGGTGAGCAGCGCGGCCTGGTCGGAGAAGGCGATCCTCTCCCGGCCGTTGACGAGCGTCGTCCCGATGGACAGGTTGTTGTCCACGCCGCTGCCGGCGGTGAAGACCAGTGTGGTGTTGTCGGCGGTGATGACGCCGGGGTTGGGAGTGGCTGCGGAAGCGGGGGTGGCCATCGCGAGTGCGGCAAGTGCCGCGGTCGCGAGGGCCACGAACGGTGAGCGGAACTTCATGGTCTAACCCCTCCTGGGTGCTGACCCGGGCCCCCTAGACGCATAAGGATGGGTACGTTCCGCCGCCTCGACTGCGGACAACGCCATAGTCAGGGTGTGTCGCCGCATATAGACAGAGGCCCCGTCGCGTGCCAGGCGACTGGCCCAGTGCTCAGCACGTGTGGTCATCCGGCGTCGCGTGTCGGGGTGGTGGCTGACCGCAGGAGGTACGGAGGCAGGCGTCTGCGCTGGTGGGTTCGCCGGGCTCGACGTGCACCTGACCGCCTGCGGTGTGGACGGTCCACGCGCGGGTCGTCGAGTTCGATGCGAGAGCGCCGCCGCCGTTGTCTGCAGGCGACGTCTTAGCCGATCTTAGGCCCTCTCAGCAAGGGCGTCTGGGCAGGTGAGCGATTGTCGTAGGTGTCGCGGGCGGCGGCGACTTGTTCGATATGTGTCTCGGCCCAGTCCTTGATGGCCTGCATCACGGGCAGCAGGCTGATGCCTAGAGGGGTGACAGCGTAATCGACCCGTACCGGGACGGAGGGCGTGACGGAGCGAGAGATCAGGCCGTCGCGTTCTAGGGTGCGCAGGGTCTGGGTGAGCATCTTCTGACTGACGCCGGCGATGGTTCGCGACAGACTGCTATAGCGCTGAGGGCCGTCGGTGAGCGCGGTGAGCAGGAGACTCACCCATTTGTCGCTGATCCGGTCGAGAAGTTGACGCGCTGGGCAGGTCGCGAGGTAGGCGTCGTAGGCGATGCGCGCCTGCTCGCGCTGCTGAGCGGTGGTGCGGGTGGCCATCGCGCTCCTGTCCGTACGATACGCACTCTGAGGTGCGTACTTCCCGTCGGAGAGTAGCTCTCCGTACGGTTGTTCTCAAGTCCTGAAACCTTGTGAAACGACGAGGAGACCTCATGCGTGCAGTTGTTGTCCGTTCTTTCGGTGGGCCCGAGGTTCTGCAGATCGCGGACGTGCCGATGCCGGTTGCGGCAGAAGGGCAAGTCCGCATTCGGGTCGAGGCGGCATCGGTCAACCCGGTCGATCTGGCCACTCGGTCCGGTGCGCTCACCGAAGCGGGCCTACTGCCGGCGCGGGACGTGATCGGCCTTGGGTGGGATGTCGCGGGAACCGTCGAACAAGCGGGCCCAGGGGTCACCGGTATCGTGCCCGGGGACCGGGTGATCGGCCTGTCCGACCGGCTGGACGTGCCGCTCGGCACTCAGGCCGAACACGTCGTACTCGACGCGGATGCGGTCACAGCCGCGCCTGCGGGCATCTCGCCTGCCCAAGCCGCCACGCTGCCCCTCAACGGTCTCACCGCCACGCAAGCGCTCGACAGCCTCGACCTGAACCACGGGCAGACGCTGCTGGTGACCGGGGCGGCCGGTGCCGTCGGCGGCTTCGCGATCCAACTGGCCGTCGCGCGCGGCCTCCGGGTGGTCGCGGTCGCCGGAGCCGACGATGAACCCCTCGTCCGCGGGCTCGGAGCCGAACTATTCGTACCACGCACGGCACGGCTGGGCGAGGCGGTCCGTTCCCTCGTTCCTGGCGGTGTGCACGCAGCACTGGACACCGCCGTGACCGGAGCGGCCGCCCTCGACGCGGTCCGGTCGAAGGGAGCCTTCGCCGCGCTGGTGGCGGGAGGAGCACCGGTTCCGCTGCGCGGCATCCGGGTCTTCAACCACTGGATCCGCGCTGACGGCGCCCTCCTCTCCAAGCTTGCCGCCCTGGTCGAAACAGGCTTCCTCACCCTGCGCGTAGCCGAGACCATGCCCCTCGACCACGTCGCCGCCGCCCACCGGCGCCTCGCCAAAGGCGGTCTCCGCGGTCGTCTCGTCCTCACTCCTTAAAGATCATTCTGTCGGCCCTCCGTCTGAGCTGCCCTGTTGGCGGTCGTGCGCGCACGCGCGGCCGGAGTGGCGTAGCCGAGGGCTGCGCTGGATGCCACCAGGCGCAGGTATGCCGTTTGGCGAGTTATGCGGGGATCATCCGAGCAGAGGGAACTCGGCCCATCGACGCCAGCGGTCGCCATCGCTGACGAAAAGGCCGACCGACGCGACGTTCGCAGTCACCGGCAGCTGCGCGGTCAGCTCTTCTTCTACCTCGTCGAACACGTGGGTCTGCTGGCCATGGGCGACGGTCAGGTGCGGGATGACCTCGGCGTACTGGCCGCCGTAGGGAGGCGTCTGCGGCCATCGCGTCGCCACGGCCTCGGTCAGCGCGCGAAACGGCTGGTCGGGTGCCGGCGCGAGATAGAGCACGCCAGGGAAGCGCCGGCACCTGTCAAACCGGATGGTGAAAGGGCTGTGCTCGCCGACCAGCACTTCGAGATCGTCCATCACTGCATGGTCCAGGTGATCGATATCCAGGAAGGGAAAAAGCACCGTCACATGCGCGGGAACGCCGGCCGACGCAGAGGCATCGAAACGCCGCCGCCACTGCCCGACCAGCGGCTCAACCTCTTCCACTGCGGCCAGCAAAGCTGTCTGGCCTGCTCGATAGCGGCCTGAAGCACCGTTCGACATGGTTGGACGATCTCGAAGGTCCGAGCCGGTTCGCCACCTGTTTTTGCGTCGCCGGGCTGCGACCCTTCGACGAACGGTTCGCCGGCGCACAAGCTCCGACGGCGTCCGGACGCAGAACGTCCGGAATGGGGTTTACGGTCGCGGCATGACCAACAGCGACTACTGGTGGGAGCCGCCCCTCGCCGGCACCGAGGCCGAGCACCTCGTCGGTGCGCTCGACCGCCTGCGCGCAACCTTCCGCTGGAAGGCCGACGACCTGGACGCGGCCGGGCTGCAGACCCGCATCGGCGCCTCCTCGCTGACGCTGGGCGGCCTGCTCAAGCACCTCGCGCACGTCGAGGAGCAGATCTTCAGCAGCAGACTCAGCGGCGCGCCGCTCGGCGCTCCGTGGAACGCCGGAGACTGGGACAACGACCCCGACTGGGACTTCAACTCGGCCGCCAAAGACACCCCCGACGACCTCTACGCGCTCTGGGACGCCACCGTCGAACGTTCCCGGGCCAGGCTCGACGCGGCCATGGCCGCCGGCGGACTCGACCAGCTCGTCCACCTCGCCTTCTCTGACGGGCGCCATGTCAGCCTGCGCCGGCTGCTCTGCGACCTGATCGAGGAGTACGGGCGGCACACCGGGCAAGCCGACCTGCTCCGCGAGGCCGTGGACGGGCGGGTCGGCGAGGACCCTCCGGCCGGCTGGCAGGCGAAGTCCAACCGGCCACGCGTGGGCAGCTGACCATGTACGGGGAACCACCGCCCGGACCACACGCTGAGTGGTGGAACTGTCGGTCCGTCGCGTTACGGTCGCGCCATGGCTGACTTCATCGGTGATGAGCTCAGGGGGTCGCGCTTCGAGCGCGTTGATCTCAGCGGCGCGGAGTTTCGCGCCAGCGATCTGTCCGGCGCCAGTTTCCGCGGCGTGGGGATGAGCGGTGTCGTGATGCGCGAAGTCGAGCTGGTCAACGTCGACATCCACGGCGAGATCACGAATGTGACGATCAACGGTGTGGACATCGGACCGCTGATCGACGCCGAGCTCGACCGGCGGCACCCCGACCGGGTCAAGATGCGCCCGACCACGCCGGCCGGCTTCCGTGACGCATGGGACATCGTTGAGCGGCTCTGGGAGGGCACCGTCCAACGGGCCTGCCGCCTGGATCCCGTGCTGCTGCACGAGTCCGTCGACGGCGAGTGGTCTTTCGTCGAAACCTTGCGTCACCTCGTGTTCGCCACTGACGCATGGGTCAGAAGGGCCGTTCTCGGCGATCCGGCTCCGTGGGATCCGCTGGATCTGCCATGGGACGAGATGCCGGACACACCGGGGATACCCCGCGACCGCAAGGTCCGACCGTCGCTGGACACGGTCCTCGAGCTCCGCCGTGACCGGATGTCCACCGTGCGCGAGGTCCTCGACGGCCTCACCGACGAGTCACTGGACGGCCATACCCAACCGATCGAGGTGCCGGGATCCGCCACCACCATGCGGAGCTACCCGGTTCGTGAATGCCTGCTGTGCATTCTCAACGAGGAATGGGAGCATCGGCTCTACGCCGAACGGGATCTTGCCGCTTTGGAGGCGCGCAGCCCATAGTGCTTGCTGCGCCAGGTGTGCGGGTCTCAATGCGCTCGGCTCGAAAGCGGCGAAGTGGTCTCCCGTTAATGATCGGAAGTGGCTATCGAAACCGGGCCCCGCTGCGCACCTAATGTCAAGCCATGACGAGTGTTTCCTCGGACTACACGCATGTGCGCAAGCGGCTCTCGGCGGGCGAAGGCATCGAGCTGCCCGGCGTTCACTTCAAGTGGTACGACCTGCACCGGGAGGACCGCGAGATCGGCGACGACGTACGGAAGGAGGCACGCGAGTTCGTCCGGGCAGAGATCGGCGGGATCAATCCCAAGGGCGATCTCGGCTTCGTCATCCTGCACCGCGTCGGGGACGCTTATCTTCTGCTCGTCTGCACGTGGCTGAACGACAACGAACTGTGGGAGACGGCCTACCTCAAGGATGCGGCGGGGTTCGAGCTCATCCCGTTCGGGGAGACGGCCAAGGGGACCTACTGTGTGTGGGAGATGGGCGCCATCCTGCATGAGCAGCAGGCCTGGATCCGCTACCTGTTCTCCCCTCGCGACGCCGAGGCCGGCCACGCCTACCTCGCCGACCGGCACCCCGGCGGCCTGATCTGACGCTCGTCGTTGATTCTCAGCGGCGATGAGGAGTTGCCCCACCTTCGGATGAGTTTTGGCACCATTAGCGATGTTGGGGCCTTGATCACCAGGTGGGTAGACGCTATCGCAGTCTGTGTCGGAGCTGGGCGGACAGTCCGGCCGAGGCGTCGCGGAGTGCTTCAGTGAAGGTCCGCCGGAGGTGTTCGTCGGGGGCGTCGGAGCGTTGTGCGATCGCTGTGGGTCGCACTGCGGCGGGGTGATCGATGCGTACGAGGGCGATGTTCGGGGGAAGCGTCGGTACGGCGAGTCCCGGTACCACGGTGACGCCCAGACCGGCGGCCACGAGGCCGAGCTTGGCGACCCAGTCGCGCGCGACGAAGGCGATGTCGGGCTGCCAGGAGGCGTCGCTCCACGTACCCAAAAGCGTTGTGCCGGGCTCGGTGCTTGCGGTGATCCACCGTTCGTCGCGGAGCATCGGGGTTGTGACGCTTGCCCGGCCGGCGAGGGCATGGTCGGGCGGGACCGCGAGGAGTAGGGGGTCGTCCATGAGGGGGATCACCTCGACGCCCTCCGGTGCGTCCTGGGGCCGGGTCACCACCGCCAGGTCCAGGCGTCCGCGCGCGACAGCGGTCAGCAGGCGAGGACTCAGCCCCTCACGCAACGGGAGCTGTGCGTGGGGTTCCTGCACGGCGAGAGCAGCGATCGCTCTGGGGACCAATGCCGCCATGGCGGTGGAGAAGGCTCCGACGCGCAATCGGCCGGGCGGCCGCGCGTCGAGGTCGTGGAGCTCCTGGCGGGCGGCGTCGAGTTCGCCGAGGACCGTTTCGGCATGTCGGAGGACGACTCGGCCGGCTGCCGTCGGTTGCACGCCGCGCGCATGGCGTTCGAACAGGGCCCGGCCGGCTGCCTGTTCCATGAGCGCGATCTGGCGGGAGATGGCGGACTGCGTGTAGCCCAGACGCTCGGCCGCCGTCGAGAACGAGCCGTGGCGGACCGCCTCGCGGACCACGCGCAGGCCGACGATCGTGAACTCACTCATGCGGAATATTCATAGCAGACATGCGAGACTCTCGTTTGTCGCATGACTGGTGTCCTGGTTAGCCTCATTCGCATGGGTGCCGCAGAGAACAAGAGGCTTCTTCAGGACGTCTTCGACCAGATGGCTCAGGGAAACACGCGTGCGATGAGCGAGGTGATGGCCGATGATTTTCGGTGGGTGTTTCCGGGGCGCTGGTCATGGTCGGGAAGCTGGGGACCGAGGCAGGTGGCACTGAACGGGTTGCTGCGACCGCTCATGGCGCAGCTCACCGATTATCGCAGCGAGGCGGACCTCATTCTCGCCGAAGGCGACCGCGTCGTGGTCCAAGCCCGCGGATATGCCACCACCAAGCGCGGGGAGCCGTACCACCAGACTTACTGCTATATCTTTCGGGTCGTCGACGGGCAAATCACCGAAGTGGTCGAGCACTGCGACACGGCACTGGTCGAACGGGTCCTCGACCGGCCAAACCGATAAGTGACTCAATCCATGTCCAGATAAGGTCATGCACGGTGAACATGAGTGATCTGTCGTGGGTGCGTTGCCGCGGAATCGCCGGTGGAGCGGGCGTCGAACGCAACCGGGGCGACGGGGAGATCCAGACGGCCTGGCCGCAGGCTAGTTGACCGCCGGGTTGACCTCGTTGAAGGATTTGCCCACGGCGATGTTGTCGTGGAAGATCGTACGGCTGTCGACGTCGGTCGGTCCGTTGTTCCACGCAGGCTTGTAGAGGCCCCATTTCAGGTAGCCGCTGGTGGACTCGTCGTCGTTGAACGTGTTGGGGCCGGTGGTGCTCAAGACCTTGTGCCACCCAGGATTCTTGTGGGTCTGATACCAGGCGTCGATTCGGCCTTGGCTGCCGTAGCTCCATTCGTACCTGAAGACGAAGTCGTGCCACTGGCCCGGTTTCACATCGGCGAGGTCGAAGCTGGTCTTGCGGACGGAATCCGGCGTGGAGCAGGCCGTGCTGTCGGAGTTGACGCGCAACCGCCACTTTCCTGTGGGCTGCACGCTGAGGAACGCGCTGGGAAACTTGTCGGATTCGCACTTGTCGCGCCAGGGTTTCCACTGGAACACGATGTCTTCTCTTGAATCGCGCTGCCAGGTGCTCGCCAGATAGATGCTGAACCCATAGTAGACGGTGTCGCCAGATCTGAAATGGCTGGCATCAATGTCCATCGTGTGGCTTTCCGCCCTGGTGCCGCCGGCAACCATATGATCGCCGTACTTCAGATATGAGCGGACCGCGTACTTCCCGGTCCTCGGCAGATCATCGACCTGGATCGAGGGACGGCTGCAACATTCATTGAATCCCAGTTCCGCGTTGCCGGAGGACCTCGACCCGTCCTCATAGCCGAACCGAAGAATGGCGGCGAATTTACCCCCCGCGGCTGCCGAGACATCCGCGGGGGCCGACGCTGAGGCATCCGCGGTCGCGAGGCTGGTGACGGGGAGGGCAAGCAATGCCGCAGCGAGGACCTTGCGGAAGTCCGGGAAGGTCGAGTTCACGGCGACGGAAGTCATCACCGCAGAGATCTTTCCATCAACGGGCGAGGACCAACTGATTGCCGCGGTGAGGAGCGTCAAACATACCCGCGCTATACCGCCGCTCCCTGGAGTCATGCTCTGGGCCGCTCCGCGCCTTCGACGGCGCGCCGGTTGATTCGGCAACCAGCACGTCGGGCCGGCCCAGCAACCGTGAGGTCGGTTTCGGATAAGGACCAATCGGGCTGGATTGGCTCTTGGAGGGCTCCACCCGCCGGGGGAGTATGAGCTCCATGATCCGCAGCCCCGTGGAAACGGTCACTCACAGTCCGAAAGACGGTATCTACGCCGCCACCGATGACTACGTGCACGCGCTCGAGGTCCGTGGCGCCGGACGGTTGCTGTTCGTCGCTGGGACGATGGGCCTGGACCCCGAGGGGAATCCCGCGGCAACCCTTGATGAGCAGCTCGAACTCATCTGGGCGAACCTCCGTACGATTCTTGCCTCCGCGGGTATGACGGTCGACAACATTGTGAGGCTCACGAGTTACCTGCGAGATGCCGCCTACGCCGAGGCGAACGCGAAGGCTCGCGTAGCGGCCTTGGGAGGCAGGCCTGTCCCGACCACGGCGATCGTGGCCGAGACTCTCGTCAGCGACTGGATGGTCGAAATCGAAGTGATAGCCGCAGGCTAGAGATCCTCCTCCCCGGCGCCTGATGCCGATCTCACGCGTGCACGCCGGCGTCGCACTCAGCAGAATGCCGTCGTCGCTATCGCGACTATCTCGCTCGTGGTGACAGGCTTCCTGGACGGGTTCACGGACAACGTCATCCTCGTGCCGTCGTCGGAGGTGAAGGCGAACGTCAGGTAGCCGATCAGCTCGCCACTGTGCCCCCATGCCTTCGCGCCGCAGGGCAGCGGGTATTCCTGAAGGCCGAGCCCGTAGCCGAAGCCCGCATCGGTCGCCTGGACCGTGCGCATGGCGGCAAGCGAGGATCTGCTCAGGATTCGCCCGCCGGCCAGCGCGGCCAGGAAACGGTTGAGGTCGCGGCCGGTCGAGATCATCTCACCCGCCGCCCAGTCGAGCGAGGGGTTCATACGGGTGGCGTCCACCAGGTCGCCGTCGGGGAAGGCCTCGTAGCCGCGCGCGTGCGGGGTAGGAAGGCCGGGCTTGTCGCCGGGGATCATCGTCTGCGTCAGGCCGTACGGGCGCAGGATCCGGCGCTTGATCTCCTGTCCGTAGGGGCGCCCGGTCAGCTTTTCGACCAGAAGACCGGCGACGACGTAGTTGGTGTTGGAGTACGACCACGCGGCGCCGGGAGTGGTGGACTTGGCGGGGTCGGCGAACGCCACCTTGAGCAGGTCGTGGGGGTCGTAGTGGCGGAAGCGGGCCGTTCCCCGCCAGCGGTTGGTGGAGTATCCGGGCTCGTGCATGTAGTCGTACAGGCCACTGGTGTGGTTGAGGATCTGCCGCACGGAGATTTTCGCGCCCTGTGGAACGACGCCGGGGAGGTGACGCTCGATCGGGTCGGTGAGGGCGAGCCGCTTTTCGTCCACGAGCTGCAGCAGCACCGTGGCCACCAGCAGCTTGGTGACGCTGCCGATGCGGAAATGGCCGTTCGGCGAGGCGGGGGCGCCGGAGGCGAAGTCGCGGACGCCGGCGCTGTGCGCCCAGTCGCCGGCGACCCCGTCCACCCGAATGATGGCGGCTGTCGCCTTGTCCTCCTTGACCAGCTTGGCGATCAGGGCCTTGGCCGTCTCCTCCCGTTTGTCCGGGGTCGTCGCCGACGCGGGCGGAGGGGTATGGGCCAGCATCGCCGCGAGGAGACCGGCGATCAGGATTTTGCTTCTCATGCCGGGTAACGCTACGAATCCACGCCTGACCGGCCCATGAGGTACGCCGCCGATCTTGCTGGCGCTTTCCTGAGCAAGCGGGCTGTGGTCAACCACAGGGTCGGCAGGTCGCCGCTACCGCCGGCGGGATTCACGCAGGCTGGGGGGAGGGCCCGCCCAGGTGGTCAGTGCGGCTTGGAGCGCGGCCTCGGCGTTCGGCTTGTCTGTTGCCCAGCAGAAGTAGCCGTCGGGGCGGACGAGGGCTGTGGTACGGCGGTCGCCGGTCCAGTGGGCGCGTACGACCTGGTCGGGAACGGGCGCGTCCGCGTGCTGCCCGGCGGGAGTGATCAGCACGAACCTGCCGCCGCGCTGCAGCTCGTTCAGCCGTCCTTCCGCCAGCCGCAGGTCGGCGGCGCGTCGTCCGGTGAGCTTGTGCGCGCCGCGCGGGGCTTTGTAGCCGATGCCGATGCCGGAGATCATGGAGGCTGCTTTGTCGGCGAGCGGGCGGACGTTGCTGAGGATGGTTCCGGCGGTGGCGCGGAGCAGCCGGGCGGCATACCCGTGCAGCAGTGCTGCGCGTACCAGCATTCCGCTCATCCGTAGCACGATCTTGCCGACGGCGTGCCGTTCGGTTTGGTAGGTGTCCAGGAGGTGGTCGTCTGCTCCGTCGCGGAGCACGCCCACGAGTTTCCAGCTGAGGTTGGCGGCGTCTTGCAGACCGGTGTTCATACCCATGGCGCCTGCCGGGGAATGCACGTGCGCGGCGTCGCCGGCCAGGAAGACCCGGCCGACGCGGTAGGCGGGCGCCTGCCGTTCGTCGCTGTGGAAGCGAGACTTCCAGGGGACTTCGGTGATGCCGTAGTCGGTGCCGAAGTTGAGCCTCAGCAGTTCCTTGATCTCTTCGACGTCCAGTGGCGCGTCGTCGGGCAGCTGGTGGTGCCGGTTCCATCCGGTGAGCCGGTGGAAGCCGTCGCCCATTTCGGTGAGCAACGCGAACCCGTCGGGGACGGCGTTCACCGTGAACGGCCGATCCGGCGCCTGCGCGAGCTTGAGGTCGGCCAGGATCAGCGAGCTCAGAATGGACTTGCCGGGGAAGGGCAGGCCGATCGCCTGCCGGATGGAGCTGTGCACGCCGTCTGCCCCGACCAGGTAGGGGGCGTGGTAGGTGGTGGACGGGCCGTTCGGATCCGCGTCCTTGCCGGGGACCGCGCGGGCCGTGACCCCGTTCGGGTCCTGCTCCAAGCCGACGACCTTGGTGTCGTAGGCGAAGGTGACGCCGGCCGCGCGAGCTCGCCGTTCCAGCACGCGCTCGACCTCGTACTGCGGGATGAACAGGACGAAGGGGAAGCGGCTGGGGAGGCGGGAGGGGTCGAGCTGACCCCGCTCGAACAGCTGCAGCCGGTTGATGGGGTGCCCGAGCTTGACGACCTCGTCCGCGATCCCGCGGGCGTCGAACTGCTCCAGCACGCGGGCGTGGACGACCAAGGCCCGGGACAGGTTGCTGATCTTGTGGGGGCGGGCCTCCAGGAGGGTGACGGACAGGCCGGCCTCGGCGAGGTCGCCGGCGAGCAGCAGCCCGGTCGGGCCTGCGCCCACGACCAGCACATCGGTGGTGTGTTCGGCGATCATATGGGGCCCCTTTGTCTCAGTAGTAGTCGCGCATCAACTCGGTCGCCCAATCCGGCTGCACGACCTCGCCCTGCGGACCGAACTCGGCCATGTACGGCTTGAGGTCGAGGACCGGGCTGCCGTCGATGGCGTCCAGGCCGCGTACGCGCACGTCGAGGCCGTCGACGGCGAGCAACTGGCAGCGGGAGACGCCCAGCCTGTTCGGGCGGTTCTTGGCTCGCTGCGCGAAAATGCCCACCCGCGGCCACTCCGGATTGCCCCTGGGGCGCCGGGCCGAGGTGTGCACCGAAGCCGGCTCCACGAGGTGAAAGAGGAACACCACCTCCAGGTGCGAGAACGCGTCCAGCCCGGCGAGGGCGTCAGGCTTGAAGCGGGTCTCGTCGAGCCGGATCAACGCCTCGACGGTATTCCAGTCGTCGTCGAACGCCTCACTCCGCCCGCCGACGACGGTTCCCACCACCTGTGTCTCCACGATCTCCATACGACCGACCGTACGAGAGGGCAGCCGCTGCCGAATAGGTCACGATGACTGAAGTCGCACGCAGACCTGGGGAGCCGGTTAGGTAAGGTCGGGGCATCATGATCGGCCGGAATGCGGAGATCGCCTTTCTGCAGAGGATGATCGCTGAGGCCGGCAGCGGCCGGGGCGGCGCCGTTGTCGTGCGGGGAGAGGCGGGCATCGGCAAATCGGCCCTGCTGGAGGAGGCCGCGCGGACGGCCGGAGATGATCTGCTGGTGCTGCGGATCACCGGCGTCGAGTCCGAGGCGGAGCTGCCCTTCGCAGCCCTGCATCTGCTCCTGAGACCGGTGCGGCACCTCGTCCCGGCACTTCCCGCGGCGCAAAGGGAAGCGCTGCGCGGTGCGTTCGGCGAAGGTGAGGGTGAAGGCGAGGGCGGGGGTGGCGGGCCGGATCGTTTCCTGGTCGGTCTCGCCGTCCTGACCCTGCTCGCCGACCTCGCCGCCGACCGTCCGCTGCTGTGTCTCGTCGACGACGCGCAGTGGGTGGACCGTGCGTCGGTGGACGCGCTGGCGTTCGCGGCGCGCAGGCTGGGGGCCGAGCGGATTGCCATGATCTTGGCCGCTCGGGAGTCCTCCGTTCCCGGCATCCCCGAGCTGGAGCTCACCGGGCTGGATCGGGAGGACTGCGAGACGCTGCTCGCCGACGCGGCGGCCGATCTGGTGCCGGAGGTCCGGGACCGCCTGATCGAGGAGGCCGAGGGGAATCCCCTGGCACTCCTGGAGTTCGCCGGGTCGCTCACACCTGCGCAGCGCGCGGGGCAGCTCAGCCCGCTGCCTCTGGAACCGCCGCGGCTTCCCCTGGCTGGGCGGCTCGAGCAGTCCTTTCGCGCCGCGATCCGCCGGTTGCCCGAGCCCGCCCAGCTCCTGCTCCTGATCGCCGCAGCCGAGGACTCCGGCAGCCTGGAGCTCGTCTTGAAGGCGGCGGAGGGCTTCGGCGTCGGGCTGCCTGACCTGGAGCCGGGCGAACGCGCTCAGCTGGTGCAGGTCTCCGAGGGCCGGCTGCGGTTCCGCCACCCCCTGGTCAAGGCGGCCGCGTACCACGAGGCGCCCGTCGCTCGGCGGGTGGCCACGCATCGTGCGCTGGCCGGCGCGCTCGACGGTGACGAGCACGCCGACCGCCGGGCCTGGCATCTGTCCGCGGCCGCGGCCGGACCCGATGAGGAGATCTCAGCCGTGCTGGCGGCCGCCGGGGAGCGCGCCAGGCGGCGCGGCAGCCATGCCTCGGCCGCCACCGCGTACGAGCGCGCGGCGCAGCTCACCGTCGATCCGCGGCAACGGGCTCGCCGGCTGATGGCGGCCGCCGAGGCGGCCCTCGGGGTCGGCCAGCTCGCCCGGGCGGGCGCCGCGGCCGATCGCGGGCGGCGGCTGACCGGCGATCCCGCGGTGCTGGCGCGGCTGGCCGCCGTACGGGCCGCGGTCGACGCCGAACATGGCGCTCCGGCCGCGTCCACGCTGATCGAGGCCGCCTCCGGCATCGCCCGTACTGCGCCGGACGAGGCGGCGTCCCTGCTCGCGACCGCCGCGGGCGACGCCTGGTTCGCCGGCGACCACGACGCCCTCCGGCAGACCGCAGAGCTGCTGGAATCCCTCCGGCCGGGCATCGACCCCCGCCTCGCGCCCGTGGCCGCGGCAGTGCGTGGCATAGAACGGGTGGCCGCCGGAGATCCGGCCGCGGGACTACCGCTCCTGCGCGCCGCCATTCCACCGGGCCGCGTCACCGACCAGGTCGTCGGTACGTACGCGGTGTTCAGCGCGCTGATGACCGGCGACGACGACGCGGCCTGTGAGCTGGCCGCCGCGCGCGTCGGCACCTGCCGGGAACAGGGCCTGATCGGTGCACTGCCGCACGCTCTGCAGCTCCTCACGCAGGCGCGGATCCTACGCGGACGGCATGCCGAGGCGGCCGAATCAGGCGCCGAGGCGTGGCAGATCGCGCACGACACCGGGCAGGCGGGACGGCTACGGCACCTGCATGGCATCCTCGCGCGGCTCGCCGCTATCCAAGGCGAGGACGACCGGTGCCTGCGGCTCGCCCAGCAGGCCGAAGGCGCCGCCCAGGAACGCTACGGATCGGGCTGGGGTGGCTGCGCGCTGACCCTGCTCGACCTCGTACGAGCCCGATACGAGGCGGTGGCCGAGCGGATGGCGCGGGTGCTGGCAGGCCCGCTGGGCCACACCGTGATCGTCACCTTCGCCCTACCGGACCATGTCGAGGCCTGCGCCCGCCTGGGCGTCGCGGAGCGGGCGGCCCAGGCGTTCAACCGGTTCGACGCCTGGGCGGCGGCCAGCGGCCGGCCGTGGGCGACCGCGGTCGCGTACCGGTGCCGCGCGCTGCTCGCCCCTCGCGAGGAGGCCGAGGCGCAGTACATGGCGGCGCTCGATTGGCACGCCCGCGGTGGGCGGGTGTTCGAGCAGGCCAGGACGGAGTTGTTGTACGGCGAATGGCTGCGCCGGGCGCGGCGGCGCTCCGACGCCGGGGTGCAGTTGCGTTCCGCGATGAGCCGGTTCGCGGCGATGAGCGCCGTGCCCTGGGCCGAGCGGGCCCGTGCGGAGCTGGCCGCGGCAGGAGCCCGCGCCGGCCTGCCGGAGCTCGGCGTCGCGCCGAACCCGCTCGACGCACTCACTCCTCAGGAACTGCAGGTCGTACGGCTTGCCGCGACCGGCGCCACGAACCGGCAGATCGGCGCCCAACTGTTCCTGAGTCCGCGGACGGTCGGATTCCACCTCTACAAGGCGTTCCCGAAGCTGGGCGTCTCCTCGCGCGCCGACCTGTCGGGCATCGATTTCGGCAGTGCCCAACCTTAGGAGCGCTGTGGGCCGTGCGCCATGCGCCATGCGCCGTGGACCGGGGCATCGCGCATCGCGGCCGCGCTGATCTACCCTTGCGGTCGGGTTCGTTGCGGCACGGAGGTACATATGATCTTGGTGGCAGGTGCGACAGGGAACGTGGGTTCCGAGCTGGTCGGCGTGCTGACCGCGGCCGGCCGGCAGGTCCGGGCGCTCGTCCGCAACCCGCACGGCCACGCGCTGCCACCCGGCGCCGAGCCCGTGACCGGCGACTTGAACCAGCCCGAAAGCCTGGTCGAAGCGCTCGACGGCGTCGACGGGCTGTTCCTCCTGTCGGGCTACGCGGACATGCCTGGCCTGCTCGCCCGAGCACGCGAGGCCGGGGTGCGCCACGTCGTCCTCCTGAGCGGCGGCTCGGCCGCGCTGGAGGACCTCGGCAACGCCGTCTCCCGTTACATGACGCTCTCGGAGCGGGCCGTGCGGGAGTCGGGTCTGTCCTGGAGCATCTTGCGGCCCAGGTCGTTCATGTCGAACGCGCTGCGCTGGCTGCCGCAGCTCGCGGCCGGCGACGTGGTGCGGGTGCCGTTCGCCGAGGTGCCGGTCGCGGCCGTCGACCCGTACGACATCGCGGCCGTCGCGGCCCATGCGCTGATGAGTGACGGCGAGGAGGACCGGATCTACGAGCTGACCGGCCCGCGCGCGTTGCTGCCCGCCGACCAGGTCGCGGTCCTCGGCCGGGTGCTCGGCCGGGACCTGCGGTGCGAAGGGCTGACGAACAGCGAGGCGCGGGCGGAGATGGAGGCGGGCATGCCGGTCGAGTACGTCGACGCGTTCTTCGAGTTCTTCGTGGACGGCACGCTCGACGAGTCCGAGGTACACCCGACGGTGCAGGACGTGCTCGGACGGCCGCCGCGGACGTTCGAGGAATGGGCGCACGCACACGCCGACGCCTTCCGCACGGCAGGTTGACCTTCACATCGTGTGAAGCTTTAGCGTCGTCCCATGACATATGTGGTGCACCGCAACGGCCGCGCGGCGACGGCCGAGGAGTTGGGGCCGCTCGCCTTCGCGGGCTACGCGCATTTCACCGCCATGCAGGTGCGTGGAGGCCAGGTGCGGGGCCTGGACCTCCACCTGGAACGGTTGCGGTCCGCTTCCGTCGAGTTGTTCGGCCGGGCGTTGCCCGATGAGCGGGTGCGGGCCTGTCTCCGGGCGGCACTGCAGGCCGGACCGGCCGACGTGTCGCTGACGGCCACCGCGTACTCCCCGGCCGGCGAGTTCACCTCGGCAGGGGCTGAGGTGGAGCCCGAGCTGCTGATTCGTACGGGGCCGGCCGCGTCAGGCCCGCGAGGGCCGCTCGCGCTGGCGGCGGTCGAGCACGAACGGTTCCTCCCGGCGGTGAAGCAGGTCGGCGAGGGCGCCAAGACGTACTTTCTCCGGCAGGCCGTCCGCCAGGGGTTCGACGACGCCGCCTTCGTCGACCGCCGGGGCCGGCTCAGCGAGGGCTCGATTTGGAACCTGGCCTTCTGGGACGGCGCCGCGGTCGTCTGGCCGGAGGCCGAGATGCTGGGCGGCACCACGATGGCCATCGTGCGCCGGCAGCTCGATCGCCTCGGTGTTCCCCAGCGCGCCCAGCAGGTCACGGTGGCCGACCTGCCGGCGCTGGCCGGGGCTGTGGTCATGAACTCATGGACACCGGGAGTGGCGGTCCATCGGATCGACTCCGTGTCCTTGCCTGAAGCGCCGGCGTTCGTGCAGCTGCTGCACCGGGCCTATCAGGCCGAACCGCTCACCGCGCCGTAACGGCGCTGGTCACCCTGCGGCCCGGGGGAAAACCGTTGGGAAACTGTCGGTGGGCGGTGATAGAAATCGGGGTCGAAGTTTCGCCTAACCGCATCGGGGGCGGTGTCCGTGACTACCAGCACGTCAGAGTTCTCCGTTTCCGGGCCACGATATAGCCGGCGTGGTCCGGTGCGCTGGCTCTGGTCCCATCTGCGGCGTCATCCGCTCTACCTCGTCGGGTTCCTCGGCGGGTCGGTGGTCATGACGGTGCTCAACGCCATGGTGCCGCAGCTCACCGGCGACGCCTTCGACGCCGTGCTGGGGGAGCGGGGCCGGCCGATGGACGCGCTCGGGCTCATCGCGCTGGCGTTGCTGGCGATCGTGATCGCCCGAGGGGTGTTCGACCTCGTCGCGCGGATGTCCAGCGAGGTCCTGGCCAAGCGGCTGGAGCGGGACGCGCGCGACGAGCTCTACGTGAGCCTGCTGGGCAAGAGCCAGACCTTCCACAACCGGCAGCGGGTCGGGGACCTGATGGCCCGGGCCGCCAACGACATCCGGCAACTGTCTATCATGATCACGCCGGGCGTCGATCTGATCGTGGACTCGGGTCTCACCGGGATCGTGCCGCTGTTCTTCATCGCCGCCATCGACCCGCGGCTGCTGCTGGCGCCGGGCGTCTTCGCGGTCGTCTTCGTGGCCGCGCTCTGGCACTACATGAGGCAGCTCAACCCCGTGGCGACCCGGATGCGGGAGGAGTTCGGGGATCTCAACGCCGGGCTCAACCAGGCGGTGCGGGGCATCGAGGTGATCAAGGTGACCGCGCAGGAAGGGCAGGAGCGGCGGCGCTTCCGTGCCAACGCGCGGCGCTATCGGGACTCGTTCGTACGAAACGGGCTCGTGCAGGCCCGCTACCTGCCCACCTTGCTGTTCTCCTTCGCGATGGCCGGGGCGTTGTGGCACGGGCTCTACCTCCAGGGCATCGGGGCGATCACCCTCGGGGAGCTCGTCGCGTTCATGGGGCTCATGGGGATGCTCGGGTTCCCCACGCAGATGTCGCTCTTCACGTTCTCGTTGATCCAGATCGGGATCGTGTCCTCGCGCAGGATCCTCAGCATCGTCACCGGGGAGAGCGAGATCGAGCAGCGGGTGGACGGGCATGCCGCGCCGATCACCGGGGAGATCGTCTTCGAGGACGTCACCTTCGGCTACCAGGAGGATGGCGAGCCCGTGCTGCGTGGGCTCACCTTCACCGTGCGGCCGGGGGAGACGGTGGCGATCGTCGGGGAGACCGGGTCGGGGAAGAGCACGCTGACGAAGCTGGTTCCGCGGATCTACGACGTCACGGGCGGCCGGATTCTGGTCGACGGTGTCGACGTGCGGGACTGGGATCTGGATTCGCTGCGGTCGCAGATCTCCACGATCGAGCAGGACATCGTGCTGTTCTCGCGGTCCGTGTCCGAGAACATCGCCTTCAGCCTGGGACAGCGAGCCGATCATGACGCGGTGGTCAGGGCGGCGGAGGACGCCCAGGCGGCCGAGTTCATCGGCGAGCTCGACGAGGGATACGACACCGTGATCGGGGAGCGGGGGGTCACCCTGTCCGGTGGGCAGCGGCAGCGGCTGGCCATCGCGCGGGCCCTGCTGACCGATCCGGCGATTCTGGTGCTGGACGACTCCACCAGCGCCATCGACTCGGCGACGGAAGACAAGATTCAGCAGGCCATCGGCCGCATCCTCGAAGGCCGGACGACGCTGCTGATCACTCATCGGCTCTCGCAGATTCGGTGGGCGGACAAGGTGTTGTTGCTCAGGCGGGGCCAGGTCGTCGACTTCGGCACGCATGACGAGCTGATCGCGCGAAGCCGCCTCTACCGGCGGGTCTTCGCCCATTACGACGAGGTCGAGATGGGTGATGAGGTTGCGGAGGCCGAGCCGTCCATGGCCGGCGAGCAGGGAGGGGTGCGCTGATGGGCTTCCTCATGGACGGCCTGGACGCCGAGGACTACGACCGGACATACAACGACCGTGATCTGCTGCGGCGCATCTTGTCCTACTTCCGGCCGAAGCTGGGGGCGATGGTCCTCGTCGCCACGATGATCGTGCTGATGTCGGCCAGTCAGGCGGCCATACCGGCGTTGGGCAGCCTGGCAGTCGACGCGATCGCGAATGGCACGATCGGCCAGGTGGGATGGATGCTCACGGCGGGGATCCTCGCCACCGGCGCGCTCTCCTGGGTGGTCAACTTCGTGCGGCAGAAATACAGCGCGCAGGTCACCGGGGATGTCGTGCTGCGCCTGCGGGAGGACGCGTTCGACGCGGTGCTGGAGCGGGACCTGTCGTTCTACGACGAGACACCGTCCGGGAAGATCGTCAGCCGGGTGACGTCCGACACCGACGACTTCGCCGCCGTGTCCACGCTGACGATGGACCTGATCAGCCAGGTGCTGATGGTGGGGTTCGTCACGGTGCTGCTGTTCGTGCGGAGCGTGGAGCTGGCTCTGCTGACGTTGCTGGTGGTGCCGATCGTGGTGGCACTGGCGCTGGTGTTCCGGCGGATGGCCAGGGCCAGCACCCGCAGGGCGCAGCGGTCCCTGAGCCGGGTCAATGCGAACCTCCAGGAGACCATGGGCGGGATCGCGGTGGCCAAGAACTTCCGGCAGGAGCGGCAGGTCTACGAGGAGTTCCGGCCCATCAACCGGCAGAGCTATCAGGTGACGCTCCGGCAGGGGTTCGTCTTCTCCACCATCTTCCCCGTGCTGTTCACAGTGGCTGGGCTCGCGACGGTCGTCCTCGTTCAGGTGGGCGGGGAAAGGGCGCTGGCGGGTGGGTTGTCCGCCGGTGATTGGTACCTGTTCCTGCAGGGGGTCGCGCTCTTCTGGTTCCCGTTGACGTCCATTGCCGCGTTCTGGTCGCAGTTCCAGCAGGGGTTGTCGGCGTCCGAGCGGGTCTTCGCGCTGATCGACGCGCCGCCCCGGGTGGTGCAGAACGATCCGCGGCCGGCCGAGAAGCTGGCGGGGCGCATCGAGTTCAAGGGCGTCACGTTCGGCTACGATCCCGGCAATCCCGTGCTGCGTGACTTCGACCTGGTCATCGAGGCCGGGGAGACGGTGGCGCTCGTGGGGCACACCGGAGCGGGCAAGTCGACGCTCAGCAAGCTGATCACCCGCTTCTACGAGTTCCAGGAAGGGCGGCTGCTGCTCGACGAGCAGGACATCCGCGGCCTGGAGCTGGGGAGCTATCGCCGGCAGATCGGCGCGGTGCCGCAGGCTCCGTTCCTGTTCAGCGGCACCGTGGCCGACAACATCCGCTATCCGCGGCCGGAGGCCTCCGATGAGGAGGTGCGTGTGGCGGCGGCCGCCGTGGGCGGTGGCGACTGGATCGACGCCCTGCCCCATGGGCTCGAGACCGATGTGGGGGAGCACGGACGGGCTCTGTCCATGGGGCAGCGGCAGCTCGTCGCGCTGGCACGGCTGCTCATCCAGGACCCGGCGATCGTGGTGCTGGACGAGGCCACCGCCAGCGTGGACCCGCTGACCGAGGCGCAGATCCAGGAAGGGCTGGATCTGGTGCTGGCCGGGCGCACCTCGATCGTCATCGCGCATCGGCTGTCCACGATCGAGCACGTCGACCGGATCATCGTGCTCGATCACGGGCGGATCGTGGAGGAAGGCGATCACGGGACGTTGCTGGCGCGTGGAGGGCGCTACTGCGAGGTCTACAACACCTACTTCCGGCATCAGTCGCCGAACTACCGGGCCGGGACGGGGTTCGTGTCGGTCGGCGGCGACTGAGACGGCGCTGGCCCTGCCGCTCGCCCGCGGGGCTGCGCCTCAGCAGGCGGGGCTGCGCCGTTCCACGAGGACGACGTCGCGCCAGCGGCCGTGGTGGCGGCCGATGCGCTCGCGGGTGCCCACGACGCGGAAGCCGAGCGCCCGGTGCAGCGCGAGGCTGGCCGCGTTCTCCGGGAAGATGCCCGACTGGACGGTCCACACGCCGGCGTCCTCGCAGGCCGCGATGAACGTCGTCAGCAACGCTGTGCCGATGCCGTGCGCCTGGCAGCCGGGATGCACGTAGACGCTGTGCTCGACCACGCCCGCGTACACCGGCCGCGCCGACACCGCCGAGCCGGCCACCCACCCCACGACCTGGCCGGTTCCGGTGTCGGCCGCCACATACCGCAGGTGCGGCAGCCGCGCCGCGGTGAACCCTTCCCAGCTCGGCGCCGTCGTCTCGAAACTGGCCTGCCCCGTGTCCAGCCCGGCCTGATAGATGGCCAGCACCTGGGCGGCGTCCGCATCGCGCATGGGCCGGATCTCCAGCCCGGGACCGGCGACGACCCGTCCGGCCAGGCTCGCGTAGCGATCGGTGATTTCGTCGTGCGCCATCACGGTCCCCTTCACTCGCAGGTGGGCGCGACCGGCACCGGGTGGCCCATGACCACGTCGGCGGCGGTCGGGAAGCAGCTCACGCAGGCCTCGTTGATCCGGTACAGGCTGGAGGTGCCCTGTCGTTCGACCAGCACGAATCGCACCTCGGCCAGGATCTTCAGGTGATGCGACACCGTGGACTGCCCCACCCCGGAGGCGGCCACGATCTCACCCACGCTCATCGGCGTCCGCCGCCGCGCCAGCAGCGACACGATCTGGATCCGCGTCGCATCCGCCAGCGCTTTGAACCAGCCGGCGTACTCCTCGGCCGCGGCCCGCGCCAAGGGCCCCTCTTCGATATCCATCGATAATCGACGATAGACGATTAAGTTTCGATCCGGAAGGCCAGTCAGAAAATCCGCAAGGACGGGACTCCCGCGTCGACGTCGGCGTCGACGGCGCCGATGGAGGCGAGGAGCTCGCCCAGCCGGGCACGCGCCGCGGCGGCCGCCGTCTCGCAGCCGCGTTCGCTGTGCGCCACGGCCGCCTGGCGTAGGGCGCGGGCCTGCCACAGGGGCGAGTCGATGGACTGCGCCAGCCGCTCGGCCCGCTCGAACCCGTGCAGCGCCGCCTCGTAGTCGCCGCGCGACCTGCTGGCCGCGCCGAGCGCCAGCCACGCCTTGGCCTCGATCAGCGGCGCGTCCACCGCACTCGCCAGCTCGATGGCCTGATGGAGGTACTCCTCGCCCGCGGCGAACCGGCGCCGTTCGAGATGCACATAGCCGAGGCCGTAGCGGGCGAAAGCCTCGCACCGCAGATCCTCGAGCTCGGTGACGGTGGACAGCAGGTCGGTGAACGCCTGCTCCGCCTCGTGCAGCCGCCCCGAGGTGAGGAGCAGCTCGCCGATCCGGTAGCCGACCTCCGGATGGGCGAGCTGGTCGGCGGCGACGGTCTCGTCCTGGAACGGCCGGGCGTGGCCGACGTCCAGCAGGAGCTGGCCGAGCAGGCGCAGCACGAGGACCTCCGCGCCCGTGTCACCGGCCTGGCGGACCGCGTCGAGCGCCTGACCGCACCGTTCGACCGCCTCGGCGTACCGGCCGCGCATGCCTGCCATGAACCCGGCCACCGTGCTCGCCAACCCCCAGCCGTGCCGGTCGCCGGAGCGTTCGAAGAGCTCCAGGGCCTCCTCGATGGCCGTGGCGGCCGGCCGGTAGCGATGCCGGTACGCCTCCCGCAGGGCGGTCCCGGTGAGCAGGGCCGCTGAGCCGCGGGTGTTGTCCGCCGCGCGGGTGGCGCTGAGCGCGACCTGGTGCGTCTCCTGCCAGTCGTCGTAGTGCCCTCGGGTCTGGAACAACGACACCGCGCTCACGGCCAGGTCCCAGCACAGCTCGTCGAGGCCGAGCGCGGCGGCCTGGCGGACGGCGGCGACGATGTTCGGGCGCTCGGTGTCGTACCAGGTCAGGGGATCGCTTTCGACGATGTCCACGCCCGGGGGCTGCCAGCGGGCGGCCGTGCCGTGCAGGGCCGCGTGGTCGCCGTACGCCGCCCCGTGCGCCCGCTCGACCAACGCCAGCCAGCCGCCGAGCACGCGGGGGACGGACTCGGCCCCGCCGAGCTCGCGGGCGTGAGCCCGGACCAGGTCGTGCAAGCGGTAACGCTGGGGCCCGGCCACGTGCAGGAGCTGTGCGTCGACCAGGCTGTCCACCAGGTCCGGTGTACCGTCCGCGGCCAGGGCGGTCCAGGCGGGGATCTCCGGGGTGTCGGTGTGGGCCAGCGCGGACAGCAGCCGGAGCGCGGCCGGGTCGAGCCCATCGGCGGCCAGCGCGATGACGCCGCGCACCGCCAGGTCGCCGAGTTCCTCGAGCCGCTGCCGTTCGTCCCTGAGCCGCTTCACCAGGTGGGCGACCTGCCAGTGGGGGTGGCCGGCCAGCATGGCGCCGGTGATCCTGAGCGCCAGCGGGAGGTTCCCGCACAGCCCGACGAGCTCGTGCGCGGCCTGCGGCTCGGCCGACAGCCGCTGCGCGCCGGCGAGCTTGGCGAGGAAGCGCATGGCCTGGATCGGCTCCAGCTCCTCCAGTTCCAGGCGGCCGGTGCTGGGCAGGATGGCCAGCTTGGATCTGCTGGTGACCAGTACGGCGCACTCCGCGCCGCCCGGGAGAAGGGGACGCACCTGCGCCTCGTTGACCGCGTCGTCCAGCACGATGAGGACCCGCCGGCTCGCCAGGCACTCCCTGAATCTGGCCGCGCGTTCGTTCACGCCGTCGGGGAGGTCGTGGGACGGCTCGCCGAGCGCCCGCAGGAAATGAGCGAGCACCTCGCTGGCCGGCACGGGGCGATCGTGAATGGTACGCAGCCGGGCGAACAGCCGACCGTCGGGGAAACGTTCTCGCAGGCGGTGGGCGACGTGGACGGCAAGGGTGGTCTTGCCCACCCCGGCCCTGCCCGCCACGACGATGACGGGCGCCGCGTGCCCGGGGTCGGGCCGCAGGACCGCTTCCAGCGCGGACCGGGCCTCTTCGCGCCCGGCGAAGTCGGGCACGTCCGCGGGCAGCTGGTCCGGGCGCATGTCGAGGTCGAGTGTCGGGTCGTCGGCGAGTATGGCCTGCTCCAGCCGCTGCAGCCGGCGCCCTGGCTCGAGGCCGAGGTCTTCCATGAAGATCGCCCTGGCGTTCTGGTAGAGCTCCAGCGCCTCCGACTTGGCGCCGCACCGATAGAGGGCGAGCATCCGTAGCTCCCAGAACCGCTCGAGCAGCGGATGCTCCTCGGTCAGCTCGGCCAGCTCGGGAAGCAGCTCACGGTGCCGGCCGAGCCGCAACTCCAGCTCCAGGCATTCCTCGTGGACGGCCGTCCGAGCCTCGCGCATGCGGGCCTTCTCCGGTGCCAGCCCCACGGCGTTGACGTCGGCCAGGAAGGGGCCCCGCCACAGCTCCAGCCCGCGGCGCAGCGACATGACGGCCCGCCGATCCATGCCGTAGGCGGCCGCGTGGCGGCCATCCTTGACGTGCTCGACATACTCCAGCAGGTCGAGCGTGTCCGGTCCGGCTTCGAGGAGATAGCCGCCCGGCCTGGTCCTGATCACGTCGGGGCAGCCGGCCGCGGTCAGCGTTCGGCGCAGCCGCCCCACGGTGTTCTGGACCAGCCGACGTGCCGACTCGGGCGCCGGATCCGGGAAGACGGCCTCGACCAGTTGCCCCACGGTGACCGTGTCGTTGGCGCGGAGCAGCATGAGCGCGAGCACCTCCCGCTGCCGGCTCCCCAGGCCGACCACGTGCCCGTCCGCGGTGATCTCCACGACGCCGAGCACCCGGAACTGTGCGGCCATCTGGTCGCCCCTCACGCCTTCTCAACACTTTGCTGATAATCGTGTCGAGTCCGTGACGGCGCGTCTACTCTCTGAGACCACAACTTAAAAGCCCAGCATGAGGCGACAGAGATGTTGCGGATTCACTTCACGAGCG
Source organism: Nonomuraea sp. 10N515B (assembly GCF_052245915.1). NCBI lineage: Bacteria > Bacillati > Actinomycetota > Actinomycetes > Streptosporangiales > Streptosporangiaceae > Nonomuraea > Nonomuraea sp. 10N515B. The sequence continues at coordinate 36,521 of NZ_JBQQBQ010000017.1, read as the reverse complement.
ATGATCTCGTTCGGACTCGAATCGTCCCGGCGGCCGACCCGCTGGGGGAGGTCGCGTTGAGCATACGCCGGTTGGCGGGGCGTAAGGGCCCGACTTCCTCACCCCGCTGACGCCGCGCTCGGACTGGACGCCGGAGTGGACGCCGGAGTGGACGCCGGAGTGGACGCCGTGCTGAGCACGCCGCGGCCGTTCCTCCGGCAGGAACTCGACAAGCTGGCGGGCCTGGCGAGGACGAGGACGCCGTCATGGGCCTGGGGGCTGGGCGGCTCCCAGGTTCACCAGCGTTTCGGAGGGCGGCGCCCGCGTTCGTGATTTCCGGCGGGACGATGTCGACTCCCGGCCCCGGGCTCCGACCACTGGTCAAAGGCACTACGAACGTGAAGGAACCCACGTGCGTTACCTGCTGATGATCTACACCGCCGCCCAGACCTGGGGCCGCCCCGCCTTCCTGCGTACCCCTGAGGCGCTCGCCCTGCGGGAGGAAGGGCGAGCCGAACTGGCCGCGCAGGTCGAGGCCCTGATCCAGGAGATCGTCGAGTCCGGCGAGCTGATCGGCGGCGAAGCCCTGGCCGACCCAGTGACCAGCAAGACCATCCGGGTACGCGGCGGCGCGCCCGTGACCACGGACGGCCCGTTCGTCGCGGCCGGAGAGCACCTGGCCGGCTACGCCGTCGTCGACTGCGAGAGCACCGAACGGGCGATGGAGATCGCGGCGCGCTTCCCCGACGCCCGTTTCGCGGCCGTGGAAGTCCGGCCCGTCATGAGCTCCTCCGGGGAGGAAATGTGACACGTTCCGCCGGGGACGGTACGGCGGAACGTGCAGTCGGGTGTCCTCAGGTGCCGTCGATCAGGCGGATGGCGATGGCCGGGCTGAACTGGCCGGCGGGCGTGTTCGGGGCGATGCCGCAGTTGCCGTCGGAGTCCCCGGGCACCTTCACCCACAACAGCATCTCAGTGCCGCCGCCGCCACCCTGCTGCGTGGGGACGCCGAGCTTGCGTCCGGCCGGGTTGCACCACTCGCCGTTGGAGCCGTTGCCGTTGCGGCTCGTGTCGATCACCCACTTCGCGCCGCCACCGAGCGAGGAATTGACCGAGGAGGCGTAGGTGGCCGACTGGGCGGTCGGATAGTAGTTGGAGACGTTCACCGCGAAGCCGCGGATGTTGCCGACGCCGGCGTTCTTCAGCCTCGCGGCCATCGTCCCGGCCGCGACCCAGCCGGCGTTGCCGGCGTCGAGGTAGGCCCAGGTGTTGGGAGCTTTGTCGCGGAACTGCTGGGTGGCGTACGTCAGCATGCGGTTGCGCTCTTGGATGGCGGTGTCGTTCATGCACCCGAAGTCGCCGAGCGAGTCGGGCTCGATGATGACGACCGCCGGACGGTTGCCGATGCCGGCCGCGAACGCGGAGATCCACGTCTTGTACGCAGATTCGCTGCCCGCCCCGCCGCCGGAGTGCCCGCCGCAGGCGTCGCGGCCCGGGATGTTGTACGCCACCAGGACCGGGAGCTTGTCGGCGGAGTTCGCCGCGGCTACGTACGTGGACACAGCGGCGCGCACGTCCCCGCTCCAGCCGCCGAACCAGCGGGCCATCGGCTTGGCCGAGATGGACGACTTGATGCGTGCCGCCCTTGCGTCACCGCTGTTGTTCCGTACCCAGATCGCCGGGTTGGAGTCGGGGTCGACGTAGAAGCCGCTGGTCATGGCGAGGGGCCCGGATCCCGGCTTCGGGGAGGTGGTGACTGTCGGCGTGGGCGACGGCGTGGTCTCGGTCAAGGAGACGTTGTCCACGTGGAAGGTGAAGCCGGCGTTCTTGCCGAGCTGGAACGACACCTGCCCGGCGGACGTGCCCAGGCCGGCGGTGAAAGGAAAGCTGAAGCGCTTACTCGTCGTGCCGAGCGAGATCGTCTTGGTGAGGGTCCGGGTGTACGGGGAGTCCGCGAGCTGCACGGTGGTGACCGCACTGACCTGGGCGGAGGCCGAGGCGTCGAACGACAGCGTGTACGCCGTGCCCTTGGCCAGGGCGATGCCGTTCTGGCCGATCACGGCGTCCCACGGGTTGGCGGTGCCGCCCGTCACGTTGACGCGCAGCCGCCCGGCGTCCACGGCCATCGACGTGTTCGCCGACTTCCACCAGGGTGCGGTGCCGCCCGTGAACGTGCCGTTGACCACCAGCTGGGGAGCCGCGTGGGCAGGCGCCACACCGACCGCCGACAACGTCGTCACCGCACAGGCCGTGACCGCCAGCACACGGTTTAACGATCGCACGTAAATGCGTCCCTTCTGGGCTTCCGAAACCATGCGGGTGATCCAATATCACAGACATTCACAGCTTTCGTGACCGTTTACGGAAACCGGGTCGCTGCCATGCGATCATGAATGCGGCAGACCCAAGGGCGTGTTCGGCGTCTCTTCGCTTCTGTGAGGTCCCGGCATGAACAAGTGGCAGAAGGTCCCTATCGGGTTGGCCGCCACCGCAGTTCTGTGTGTGGGCGTGGGCCTGCTCCTCCTGACCCCGGGGCTTCTCGGCCGTTTCGCGAAGGCGGTTCCAGGGTGGGACTGGGCGTTCCTGAGCGACGTCGGCGAGGCGTTCGCCCCCGTGGGTTCTCTGCTCACGGCCCTATCGTTGTTCGGCGTCGCCTTCTCGCTGTTCATGCAGGGCCGGGCGGTACGGATCGCGAACGAGCAGGTCGCGAAGGCGTTGCACTACGAGATCATGCGGAAGACCATGGACGAGCCGCGGCTCATACGGGCCGTGGGAGATGATTGGCGTGGCCCGCGTGACGATCTGTACATCCGGCAGGCCATTTGGTCAACATGCACTTCGCGAACTGGCGTTCGATGTTCGAGTTGGGTCAGCTGAGAGAGGCGGAACTGTCTGTCCAGCGGGTGCTGTCGGTGTCGGCGTTGGTATCCTCCTGGGCCGCTGGACAAACGGCCGGCCGCGCGCCGCGCAATGGAGGTCCGCTGTCAGCTCGCGGACGCCTGGATCATGTGGCGGCCCACGTGGCGGAAGAACTCGCTGACCCCCTTCAGCCCGGCGCGATCAGAGGAACGCGCTGACCTCGGCGGCGAACTCGTCCGGGCTCACGATCCGCACCCCCAGCGTCTCCGCCTTGGCTCGCTTCGAGCCGGCCTTTTCCCCGGCCACCAGCATTGACGTCTTGGCCGACACGCTGGAGGACGCCTTGCCACCCGCTCGTTCGATCAGCTCGTTGACCTCGTTGCGGGACAGCGACGCCAGCGGTCCGGTCATCGCGCCGGTGACCACCACCGACATCGAGGCCAGCGGCAGCCCGCTCGGCGCCGGGTCGCCTTCGGCGGGCGGCGTGGCGCCTGGTTCGGTCATGTTGACCCTTGCCTTGGCGAGCTTGTCGATGAGGGGGACGAGCTCGATCAGCTCGGCCACCACCACCGGCGCCTTCTCCGGGCCGATGCCTTCCACCTGCTGGATCGCCTCCGCGTCGGCCGCGCGGATGGCGTCCATGGTGGCGAAGTGGCGGGCGATGCGCCGGCTCATGGACCTGCCGGTGCCGCGCACGCCCAGTGCCGCGAACACCCTGCTGAGCGGCCGGGTCTTGGCCTGCTCGATGGCCGCCAGCAGGTTGTCCGTGCTGGTCTCGCCCATGCGCTCCAGATCGAGCAGTTGCTCGCGGGTCAGGAAGAACAAGTCTGCGAAGTCGGCGATCAGCCCAGCGTCGAGGAACTGCTGGATGCGGTTGTCCGCCAGCCCTTCGATGTCGAGCTGGTCGCGGCCGACCGCGTAGATGATGGACGCGATCGCGCGGCAGGCGCGGCCGCGCACGCACCGCCAGCGCTCCTGGGAGCTGTCGATCGCGTCCCCGCAGGACGGGCAGGCCTGAGGGATCGGGATCGGCTGCTCGTCACCGGTGCGCAGGTGCACGACCGGCGCCTCGACGCGGGGGATCACGTCGCCCGCCTTGTAGACGGTCACGCTGTCGCCGAGCATCAGACCGCGGCGGGTGATGTCGGCGACGTTGTGCAAGGTGGCGTAGGTGACGATGCTGCCGTCCAGCTCGACCGGCTTCAGCACGGCGCGCGGGGCGATGACGCCGGTGCGGCCGGTGTTCCACTCCACGCCGAGCAGCTTGGTGATCTTTTCGGTGGCGGGCAGCTTGTAGGCGATCGCCCAGCGCGGCGCCCGCGAGCTGAACCCGGCCTCCGCCTGGTCGCCCGCCAGATCGCACTTGATCACGATGCCGTCGATGCCGAACGGCAGCTCGGGGCGGGCGGCGGCGATCTCCCCGATGCGCTCCTGCACCCGCTCCAGCGTCTCGGCCACGATCCCCGCCACGGGCGTGGCGGCCGTGGTCTGCACCCCCTGACCGGCGACCCAGTCCATGATCTGGCTGTGCGGCCACTCGCGCAGGCCCACGGCCAGGTCGGAGTGGTCGTCCGGCGGCGGCACGACGCCGTAGCCGAAGAACGTCAGCTCGCACACGTAGGGCCGCTCCCGCGTGCGCAGCGTGCCCGCGGCCGCGCTGCGCGGGTTGGCGAACGTGGTGCCGTCGTGCGCCTGCCGCTTGGCGCAGGCGTCCTCGAACTGCGAGGCGGTCATCATGACCTCGCCGCGCAGCTCCACCGTGACCGCGTCGGCCAGCCGGTCCGGCAGGCCGACGATGGTGCCGATGGCGTGCGAGACGTCCTCGCCCGCGCTGCCGTCGCCACGCGTGACCAGCTGGGCCAGCCGGCCGTTGCGGTAGCGGGCCGAGATCGCCAGCCCGTCCAGCTTGGGCTCCACACTCCACACCGTGACCGCCCGGCCGAGCCTGCGCTCGAGCGCGGCCGCCCAGTCCGCCAGCTTCTCGGCGCTGAACACGTTGTCCAGGCTGAGCATCGGCACCGTGTGCGGCACGTCGCCCACGACGGCTCCGCCGGCCACCTTGCCCGTGGGCGAGGACGGCAGCACCGACTCGGGGTGCTCCTCCTCGTAGGCCTGGATGCCGCGGACCAGCCGGTCGTAGGCGTCGTCGTCGAGCGTGGAGGTGCCATCGCCGTAGTAGGCCGCGGCCGAGTCCACGGCCAGCTGCACGGCCTCGGCGTAGGCCGTGTCGTCGGCCAGGACGGTGATGGGGGGCGTCTCGGTCATGACCCCATCATGCCGGGAGCCACCGACATTTCCAGGTCCGGCAAACCGTCCCCTGAACTGCGGCTGGCACCGATTTTTCCGCCCCGCAATCCGTCCCTGAACTGCGGCCGGCACCGACATTTCCGCCCCGCATGTCAGCGTGCGGAGTCCTCTGCGCGGGTATTCGAAGTCGTCTGCACGGGGGTGGCAGTCACCAGCAGCGCTGCGAGCACAATGGGAGCTGCTGTCTGGTATCCGATCCACACCTCACCCCCGGCGCTGCTGCCCCGCCATGCCGTCAGCAGGCCGGCAAGCGCCGCCAACACCCATCCACCGTCGTAGGCAACCATGAGCCGCGTGTAGGTGGGCAGCGGGCGGCTGCGCACATATCTGATCTCGATCCCACCACCGATCAGCAGGGCCACGCCTGAGATGACCATCAGCCAGGCGGACACGCCGAGCAGATGACCGAGCCGGGCAGCGCCGATGATGAAGGCGGCAGCAAGCAACATCTTGACGACGCCGTCGGCGATGATCCCCGCCACTCGGACTGTCTCTGTCGATGTCACGGCCTGGGTCAGCGTCACTAGGGCACCATCTTTCTCGCAGGCACCATTACGGTGCTTGGTGAAGGGACTCGGCGGGGGCCGGGTGACGGTCTGTGTGGGTCGCCGCAACTGCGCCGCACTCTTGTGGCGGCCAGTCGGGGGCGGGGTCCTCGGCGAGCAGCGGCCGGAGGGCGCCGAGAACCGCACCGATGCAGACGTCGCGCAGCTGGGTGCGGGTACAGGTCTCGTGGGTGAGCCAGTCGACGCAGAGGACCTGGACGAAGACCAGCCAGCTCTTCAGGACGCCAGACACGGCCTCGCGGGCGCTCTCGTCCGCGAGTGGGAGGATGGCCAGCAGTCGCGCACGGAGCGCGTCCAGCTCGTTCGTCATGATCGTCTGGATCACCGGGTCGCCCGCGAGGTCCCGGTTCGCGGCGAGGACGGCGTTGCGGTTCGCCACGAAGTAGTCGAGATGGACGTCCATGCCCTGGATGAGCTGCTTCACCAGGGTGTCGGCGGGGTCGAGCCGCGTCTCGGTGAGCAGTTGGTCCGCCGCCTGCTGGTAGACGGCTGCGAAGAGGGCGTGCTTGCTGGGGAAGTGACGGTAGAGCAGGGCCCGGGAGACACCGGCCTGTTCGGCGACCTCCTCCATCAATACATCGGCGTAGGGGTGTGCGGCGAAGAGCCGTGCGCCGACGGCGAGGAGTTGGGCGCGGCGGTCGGCGGGGGTGAGTCGCCGGCGGGGAGGCATAAATGAAGTTTAGTTGACATGCGTCTACTAGTGCGTCCAATGTAGTAGACGCATGTTAACTAAGCTCCGTCAAGACGGCTTGGAGGGACTATGGCCAGGGTTCTGCGCATCCTCACACAACTGATGGGCTGGGCCTGCGTGACGATCGGCCTGTTCCACGTGGCACTCGGCAACGATGCGATCCCCGGCGCCGGTTCCGCCGGCGCGACGGTCGACAGCTGGGGCCGGTTCATGGGGGCCAGCTTCGTCGGCTACGGGCTGGCCTGGCTCTGGGCCGCGCGGCAGCGTCCGATCCCGGCTCGGGCGGTGCGGTGGCTGGCTGGTGTTTTCCTGCTGGGCGGCGTGGGGCGGCTGCTCTCGCTCGCCGTGCACGGCTGGCCGCAGTGGTTCCAGATCGCACTGGCGGTGATCGAGCTCAGTCTGCCGCCGGTCTTGTTCTGGCTGGCCGACGCAGAGGAGCGGGCCCTGCGCAGCGATGTGGGGGCCGTGCCCGCCGGGCGATGAAATCGCCAGAGCTCACGGCGCTGATGGTGAGGCCCACTGACGGAACGGGCGTGACGGTGGGTATGACAGGGCTTCCGGGAGAGGTGGCGGCGAGCGGGATCCCGCAGGGAGGCCGACTCAGGCAGACGGCGTGGCGGGCGGTGCGGGCCAGTCGGCCGACGCGCACACCCCTGCCAGGCAATGTTCGCCTGGCCCGTCACCAGACAGCCCGCAGGGTCGTTCAGGGCCTGCGGCCGTGAAAGGTGCGACGCAGGTCGCTCACCCAGGCGTCGGGGTTCTCCCAGGGGATGAAGTGGCCGCCATGGTCGTGGGCGTTGACGTTGACGTGGTTGAACCAATCGGCTTGCGAGCCGGTCTTGAATGCCCGGACGCGCTCGTTGGCGGTGTGGATGCCGGGCGGGTTCTCGTACGTGACTAAGGTGAGGCCGACCGGGGCCTGCACGACCGGGGTGCGGTCGTGGGCGGGGGTCCAGGGGTAGCGGTTGGCATTAGCGTAGTAACGCATCGACGTGGCGATGGAGTTGTTCACCCAGTAGATCGTGGCGTGGGTGAGCAAGTCGTCCTTGGTGAAGACGGATTCGACATCGCCGCCGTTGTCGCTCCAGGCGTTCCAGCGCTCCAGCAGCCAGGCGAGCAGTCCAGCGGGTGAGTCGCTCAGCCCGTGGGCCAGGGTGGCGCCGTCGAGCATGTGCACGGCGAGGTGGCACGCCCAGCGGTGGTCCAGCTCGATGATCCGGGCGCGGATATCGGCGGGCTGGTCGTCGGTGAGGGGCCGATTCCGGGCGAAGTCCCAAGCCCGGGGGCCGGTGAAGAAGTCGAGCGGCAGCCCGGAGCCGATGTGGATGCCGTACAGCTCGTCGGCGTACTTGTGGCCGAGTTGGCTGGAGACGATCCCGCCGATGTCGCAACCCCCGGCGGCGTACTTCTCGTATCCCAGGGTCTCGGTCATCAGGGTGTGCCAGAGGTCGGAGACCTTCCAGAAGTTGACGTCCGGAAAGCCGGTGAGCGGGCCGGGGAAACCGAAGCCGGGCAGAGACGGCACGATGACGTCGAAGGCGTCGGCGGGGTCACCGCCGAACGCGGCCGGGTCGGCGAGCGGGTCGATCACCTTCGACCAGTGCCAGAACGTCCACGGCCAGCCATGGGTGAGGATCAACGGGATCGGGCGAGGGCCACGGCCGGGCTTGCGCATGAAGTGCACTGGGACACCGGTGACGCTCACCTGGTAGTGCTCGTAGGCGTTGATGGCGGCCTCGGCCTTGCGCCAGTCGTAGGCGTCCCGCCAGTAGGCGACCAGCTCACGGAGATAGCTGTCCGGGATGCCATAGGACCAGTCCCCGTTCCCCTCGTCAAGCGGCGGACGGGTCAGTGTGAGACGGGCGCGCAGGTCATCGAGGACCTTGTCGGGCACATGGATCGGGGTGGGCTCCAGGGGGAAGGCGTGCGGGGTGGTCATGGCGTGGTTCCTTACTGGGTCGGGGAAGCGGTGTCGTCGGCCTGTTGGGTGGTTGGCGCCGACACCGCGCCATTTCAAGACGTGCGGGCGGCGACGCGGCGAGTGCCTGCCGGCGGTGCGGGTCGAGCTGGCCGACCAGGCGGCCGGGCGACCGATGCGCTCCTTTCGCCGCGACTCGACCACCTTGGCACCGGCGCGGACACTCAACGGCTCTAACGATAGGACGTTTCCACATCCGCCCCGGGGCGGCGTTGCATAGGTGATCATTATCTTGAGCCGTTGATCTTTGCGGGGCCTCTGACCTGGACGGCCTCCGGCTCGCGCAGCGGCGAACCACCGGTCGTGACGGGACCGGGTGACGGCATGCCGGCCGTATCCCGGTGAAGAGCGCCACTGGTTTGACCTTGACGCTGCGTCAACTTCTAGCATCGGGGCCATGTCGATCACTGTTCTTGACACCTACTCCGCCATGAGGCGGATACTGCTGGCCCCGGTCGCGGACCGCGTTGACCTGCTGCGTTCGATGCTGGAGCCCACCAGGGGCATGTACCGCTACTACCCCGGCGAGGTCGACCTGGTGGCCATACACCTCCAAACGTCCGGGTTTCCCCTCGACCGCGACGAGGAGCGCTGCCTCGACGCGCTCGAAACCCTGGCGGCGGCCGGAGCCTGGGAGCGGATGCAACGCGCCCTCGACAACGCTCTCACCGTACTGCTGGAGGCGACGCCGGGGCTGGAGGTCCCGGACATCACCGTGCTGTTCGTCCTCGGCGATCCGGCTGACAAGCACTTCATGGGTCCCTGCCTAGGAGTGACCGGGTTCGGCGGCATCTCGGGCAACATCGCCATCACGTTCTGGCCCTTCCCCGAGAACGTGGAGCGGCTGGAGGCCACCGCCGTGCACGAACTGCACCACAACCTGCGGTGGGGCCCGGGCGGGATCGTGTGGGACCCGATGACCGTCACGGTCGGCGAGCACGTCGTCGGCGAGGGCCTGGCTGACGCCTTCGCCCGCCAGCTCTACGGTGACGAGCTCGGCCCCGCCCGCATCGGCGTGCCGCACCTGCACGACGACGAGGTCTTCAGCAAGGTGCTCACCGGGCTCGACCTGACAGGCATGCAGAACTTCACTGCCTGGGTGCACGGTGACCCCGGCGCCGAGCACCTCGGTATCACCCCGGTGGGGCTGCCGATGGGCGCCGGGTACGCCGTGGGCAACCGGCTGGTCGACGCCTACCTGGCGGCGACCGGGCAGGCGGCGGCGCAGGCCCTGCACGCCGACAGCTCGGAGATCATCGCGACCACGCTCCGCCGGGCGTAACACTGGAAGGATGGAGTGGACGATCCAGGAGCTCGCGGCGAGGGCCGGCATCACCAGCCGCACCCTGCGTCACTACGACCGCGTCGGGCTCTTGGCCCCGTCCCGGGTCGGCGCGAACGGGTACCGCTACTACGACCCGGGCGCGGTCGCCCGGCTCCAGCGGATCCTGCTCATGCGCCGGCTCGGCATGGGCTTGCCGGCCATCGCCGAGGTCCTGGCGAACGAGGTGGACACGTGCGACGGGCTCCGCGCCCACATCGCCGCACTGGCGGAGGAACGGGACCGCATCGAACGGCAGATCCGGTCTGTGCGTCACACGCTCGAGGCGCTCCAGGCGGGGGCGGAACCGCGGATGGACGTCATGTTGGCGGGGTTCAACGACCGCTACAAGGACGAGGTGATCTCACGCTGGGGCGAGCGCGCGTTCCAGGTGAGCAATGACTGGTGGCACGGCAAGACCCTTGACCAGCAGCTGGCCTGGAAGCAGGACGTGGAGGACCTCGTCGCCGCATGGGTCGCCGCGGCGAAGGCCGGGGTTTCTCCGACGTCGGAACACGCTCAGTCACTGGCTGCCCGGCACGTCCAGTGGCTGAGCCAAATCCCGGGCACCCCCACGGCCGAGGGCGACCGGGAGTGCTCGATCGAGATGGTGAAAGGCCTGGGGGACATGTACGTCGACGACCCCCGCTTCGCGGGCATGTACGACGACGCCGCGGGGGCGACGTTCGTCCGCGACGCACTGCAAGCGTACGCGCGGACCCGCATGTAGCTCGTGCGGTTCGCAGAAAGGTCATTATCTTGAGCTGCTGATCATGCCCAGCGCCTCGCCGATCCGGATCCCGCTGTCGTAGAGAATGGCGAACAGGAAGCGGTCTCGCAGCCGGTCGCACGCGTCCAGGATCGTCTGCACTTCGACGACTGTGAGCACCCGCGGGAGCTTGCGCGGTGCCTTGAGGCTGATCGTTCTGCGCGGCTGGACAAGCCGGTGCTTCACAGTCCTCTGCACAGAGCCCCGAAAGCCCAGGACATCCGTGCAGACGACTTCGGAAAGTGACATCCGGCAATCCGTCCCTGAACTGCGGCTGGCACCGACATTTCCGCTCCCGCAATCCGGGGACCTGAGCTGCGTCCCGTCCGGCGCGTCACGGTCGGCGCAGGCGGCCCTCGATGGCCTCGATGATGCGTGGGCGCAGTTCGGCGGCCCGGATGACGGCGTCCACGGACCCGACCTCGACCGCGCGCTGGATGTTGTGCACGCGATCGAACTCCATCGCCACCTCACCGAGCTTCTCCGCGCGAACCGACGAGCGAAGCTCGTCGAGCTCAGCGGTCAACGCGGCGCGGTCGGCACCGGAGGCGGCCGCGACGCGGGCCTCCATGTCCACCACCCGCGAGTCGGCCGCGGTGCGGGCGTTGACGTCGCCCGCGAACACCACCGCGGCGGCGGGGGCGCCGCCGAGCACCGAGGCGAACGAGCCTTCCAGCGCGAGCACGGTCATGTTCGGGTTCAGCGCCTTCGAGAACACCACGAACGCTCCGCCGTGGTAGCGCGAGATGACGCAGAACACGATGGGCCCGCGGAAGTTCACGATCGCGCGGCCGATCTCGGCGCCGTACTCCAGCTGCAGCTTCCGCATCGACTCCGGCGAGCCGTCGAAGCCCGACAGGTTGGCCAGCACCACCAGCGGCCGGTTGCCGCTGGCCGCGTTGATCGCCCGCGCGGCCTTCTTCGACGAGCGCGGGAAGAACGTGCCCGCGGTGTAGGTGTCCGGGCCGTCGGTGGGCGGGAAGCCGCGCCGCGGCACCGCCCGTGACTCGATGCCGAGCAGGCACACCGGCATGCCGCCGAGATGCACGTCCTGCACCACTGCGGTCTCCGCGTCGGCCATGCCCCTCCAGCGTTCCAGCACCGGGTGGTCCTGGTCGGACAGCGCCCGCATCACGGTCCGGATGTCGAACGGCTTCTTGCGGTCCGGGTTGGCCGTCGCGGAGAAGATCTCGCCGACGGTGGTGAAGTCGCTGTCCGCCAACGCATGCGGGAAGTCGGAGACGTCGCGGTCGACCGGGTCGCTCGTCGTCGCCCGCCGCGGCCCTTCCTCGCCCGGTGCGACGTACGTGTGGTCGTAGTACGACATCAGCAGGTCGCGCGCGGCGGTCAGGTTCGGCGCCCAGTATTGTGCCTGCCCGTTCGGGCCCATCACCCGGTCGTAGCCGCCGATGCCGAAGTTGTCCTCGGCCGACACGCCGCCGGAGAAGTCGAGCGACTGCTTGCCGGTGAGCACCATCGCCGAGTCCGGCGTCATCACCAGGATGCCCTTGGTGTGCATGAGCATCGTGGCCTCGGCGTTCCAGTAAGGCTGCGCGCCGACGTTGATGCCCGCGACCACGATGTTGATCTCGCCGCCGTCCTGGGTGAACTCGACGATCCGCTTGAGCGCCGCGGCCACCCAGTCCATGTTCTCGGTGCCCGACGTCATGGAGATCCGGGCGCCGGCGGACAGCGCGTACCACTCCAGCGGCACTTGCATCCGCTCGGCCAGGTCCAGCGCGGCGATCACGCGACGGCATTCGGGCTCCGACAGCGCGCCGAGCGACTTCGTCGGGTCGCCGAGCAGCACGACCCTGGTGAGGCCCTGCGGGTGCCGCCGGGTCCGCGTGGTGACCACGCCCGCGACGAGCGCCGCGGTGTTGTGCCCCTTCGGCCGGTCGACCGGCACCAGCGCGTGGTCGTCGTCGAGGTCGTGCTCGACGAAGTAGCCGAGCAGGCTGGTCAGCTCGTAGGGGTAGACCGTGTTGCGGCTGCTCGCGCGCAGCACCTTCTGCCGGTAGTCGTCGAGCGGCTCGACCGGCTCGTCCGACGGCTCGCCGATGGTCAGCTCCGCTCCGCCGGTGGCGTCGAAGGCGATCCGCACCGCGATCTTGGTGAGCTCGCCGGTCGTCCTGTCGCGCTGCCGTGCGATGAACAGGATCTCCTCCAGCCCGGCGCCCGCGGTCGTCGGCCGCACGCGCCTGGCGATCATCTCCATCTCCGCGCGGGTGAGGTCGCTCGGCGGCCAGACGTAGACCACGATCCGGTTGGTGTTGAAGCGTTTGTTCGTCGGCCGCCGCGACTGCGCGCGGCGGATCGAGTCGAGGCAGGTGGCGATGGTGTCCTCGGCCGCCGGCAGGGCGACCAGTCTGCCGTCGTGCTCGCGCAGCTCGGTCAGGTCGCGCAACTGCGCGAACGCGACGAGGCGGTCGTCCGACGGGTTGTCCCGCGCCACGCACTGGAAGAGGTAGACCTCCTCGTCCGACGACGGCAGCCGGGTGAGGTCGAACTTGTTGAGCCGCTCCAGCTGCATCCGCTGCGCGATGTACGGGTGCAGGCCGCGGATCAGCCGCTCCTCGGTCATCCCGGTGGCCGACGGGCGGAAGGTGAAGTGGTGGTGCATCACGGCGCCGCCGCTGCCCGCGATGGTGGCGGTGAGCCTGCGGATCTGGGGCGGCAGCGGGTGCGCGCTGATGACCTCGTGCAGCGCGGCCGCCATCGCGTCGGAGTCCTCCGGCTGGTGCTCCCAGGCGAGATAGATGTCGGCGTCGATGGCGTCCTCGCCGTCGGCCAGGCCCGCGAGCCCGCGCAGCGCGCCGCCGAGCGCTTCGAAGCTCACCGCGGAGGAGACCACGCAGGAGCCCGCGCGCTCGGCGATCACGAACCTGCAGCCCGCGACCTCGCTGGTGCGGACGGCAGTGAGACCCTTGTTGCCGTAGTAGCGCCGGGTCAGCACCTCCAGCATGACCGCGTTGTCCAGGTCGTCGCGGGTGAGCCGCTGGCCGAGCAGCCGCACCAGCGGCTCGGTGGTGCGTACCATCTCGGCGATGCGCTCGGCGCGGTCCGGCGCGTCCGGGTGCGCGTCCAGGTGGCGCAGGTGCTTGCGGACGCGGGCGTAGACGCGGGCGCGGTTGCGGCGCAGCAGCGGCTGCGCGAACCAGGCGTACACCACGCCGCGCGCGAGGTCGGAGACCACGGGGAAACGGACCTGCGTCGCGGACAGCAGCCGCTCCAGCGCCAGGCCGGCGGGCTCGCGCAGCGTCTCGTCCGGCGGCGACTCGCGCAGCCATGCGCGCAGCAACGTCGCGACGACCGCGGCGTCGGCGGAGGCGCGTTGCTGGGCGAGGAAGATCCGGAACACCGCGGCCTCGAGCTCGGGAGAGCGCTCCAGCTCGGTGACGCCGTAGTGGCCGAGCGCCTTGGCGAGCTTGGCCTGGAACGACTCCGGCAGCCCGGCCCGCTCGACGTCGAGGCTCTGCAGGTAGGTGTGGAAGTATTCGCGGGCGCTGTGGACGTGCTCGTCGCCGCCGCCTTCCTCACCCGCCGGCCGGTTGCGGCTCAGCTCGGCCAGGTCGGCGAAGGCGTCGATGAGTGCGAGCTCCTCGGCCAGCGGCCGGTGACCGTCCTTGCCGGCCTCCTTGCGCGCGGCGAGGTAGTCGTCGAGCACCCGGCGGTCGTCGTGCGGGTCGACGTCGAAGCCCAGCAGCAGGCTGCGCAGGTCCTCGTGGCCGCGCGTGGTGCGCTCGCGCGCCGAGATCCTTCCGGGCGCGGCGGGCAGGTCGAGCTCGACGGACCCGGCGGCCGTGGTGTCCTCGGCTTCGGCGTCGTCGGCGAGCGGCTCCAGCCGCAGCAGCGGTGCGCCGGTCTCCACCTGGGTGCCCACGGACACGGCACATTCCTTCAGCCGTGCCCTGAACGGCGCCCGCAGCACCGTCTCCATCTTCATGCTCTCCAGCACCAGCACCGGCGCGCCCGCTTCGACTTCGGCGCCCACCGCCAGCGGCATGGCGACGACCAGCGCGGGCGCGGGCGAGCGGACGACGCCGCCCTCGTCGCGGCTGACCCGGTGCGTCACGCCGTCCACCTCGACCAGGTGGATCGGCCCGTGCGTGCCGGTGAGCAGGCGGTAGCGGGTGCCGTTGACGCTGATCTGCCCGGTGTGCCGGTCGAAGCGGTCGAGCTCGACGTCGGCGGTGCGGACGTCGCCGCCGGCTTCGATGCCGACGCGGAAGCGATGCGCGCCGACCCGGGCGACGCGCACGCGGTAGCCGATGCCCCGCAGCTTCAGCTCCAGCGGCCGGCCGCTCTTGTGCTGCACCTGCGGGCGTCCGCCGAACGCCGTGGACAGCAGCCGCTGCCGCTCGACGCGTTCTTCCTCCTCGTACGCCTCGATGGCGGCGGCCGCCAGCGCGACGGCGGAGTGCCGGTGCGAGACGAGCCTGCCCTGGCCGCGGACGCGGTCGATCCAGCCGGTGTCCGCGCTGGCGTCGATCACCTCGGGCTGGTCGAGCAGGTCGAGCACGAAGCTCTTGTTCGTCGCGCCACCCTCGATGATCACCGTGGTCTGCGCCATCGCCCGGCGCAGCCGGCCGAGAGCCTCGTCGCGATCGCGGCCGTAGGCGATGATCTTCGCGATCATCGAATCGAAGTCGGCGGGGATGGTGTCGCCCTCGCTGACGCCGGTGTCCACGCGGATGCCCGGCCCGGCGGGCAGGTCCAGCCGTGCGATGCGGCCCGGGGAGGGCGCGAAGTCGCGGTCGGGGTCTTCGGCGTTGAGCCGGGCCTCGATGGCGTGCCCGCGCTCCACCGGCGGCTCCCCTTCGAGCCTGCTGCCGGAGGCCACCCGCAGTTGCGCCTTGACCAGGTCGAACCCGGTGGTGATCTCGGTGATCGGATGCTCGACCTGCAGGCGGGTGTTGACCTCGAGGAACGCGAACAGCTTGTCGTCGGGGTGGTAGAGGAACTCGACGGTCGCCGCGCCGCGGTAACCGACGGCGACGGCCAGTCGTTCGGCCGACGCCTTGAGCTCGGCCGTCTGCACGGGGCTGAGCACCGGCGACGCCGACTCCTCGATGACCTTCTGGTTGCGCCGCTGCACCGAGCAGTCGCGGACGCCGAGTGCCCACGCGGTGCCCTCGCCGTCGGCGATCACCTGGACCTCGACGTGCCGGGCGCCGGTGACCAGGCGCTCCAGGAACACGATGCCGCTGCCGAACGCCCGTGCGGCCTCCTGGCTGGTGCGCTCGTAGGCGTCGGCGAGCTCGTTGTCGTTCGTGATCACGCGGATGCCGCGCCCGCCACCGCCCGCGGTCGCCTTCAGCATCAGCGGGTAGCCGATCTCGGCCGCCGCCGCCAGGGCGGCGTCCAGGGTCTCGACCGCGCCGCGGCTCCACGGCGCGACCGGCACGCCGACTTCCTCGGCGATCAGCTTCGCGCCGATCTTGTCGCCGAGCTTGCGCATGGCCTCCGGGCTCGGTCCGACGAAGGTGACTCCGATCTTCTCGCACAGCTCCGCGAACGCCGGGTCCTCCGCGACGAAGCCCCAGCCGACCCACGCGGCGTCGGCCCCGGTCTCCACCAGGGCGCGCTCCAGCACCTTCAGGTCGAGGTAGGGGCGCGCGGAGGCGGGACCGAGATCGTAGGACAGGTCCGCTTCCCGGACGAAGGTCGCCGCGCGGTCGACGTCGGTGTGCAGGGCGACGGTCTCGATTCGTGTCCCGGTCTCCGCGGCGAGGTCCCGTACGGCATGGATGAGCCGCATGGCGGCCTCACCACGGTTGACGATGGCGACACGACTGAACACTCGACCGAGCCCTCCTGTAGACAACATCTGCACGCCGCGAGACGGCGGTCCCCCCAGTAGTCTCCACCTTTCCCTCTGCAAGGCCGGCGGCGCCATGTCGCAACCGTGAACGCTACGCGGCTCCAATTGTGGGAATACCACCAAAACCGGTTGGCGTATCCTGGGTAACGCGCGCCCAGGGCGCCACCGGTCCGCGGGAAGGGCGAAGCCCACCTGATGCTCGTCGCACTACCTCGGCCCGACCTCTTTTCCGGCCTGATCATGCGGACGCCAGGCCAGACGGAAAGGAGGCCATCGTGCCTATCCATCGCCTGCCCGACAACCCCAGTATCGAACGGCTCCGCAAGCAGGCCAAAACACTCCTCCAGTACGTGAAGGCGGGAGTTCCCGAGGCGCTCGGGCTCGTCACCGAGTTCCACCCCCGGCCGCCGGAGACGCCCAAGTTGTCCGACGCGCAGCTCGTCACCGCCCGTATGTACGGCTTCACGAGCTGGCCCAGGCTGAAGGAGCACGTCGGCACCGTCGACCGGTACTCCCGATCGCCGCACCGGGTTCCGCCGAGCGAGGAACTGCCGGAGGAGTTCCTGCGGCTCGCCTGCCTCACCTACGGCTCGGACTACCCGGGCCGGACCGGGGAGGCCGACCACCTGCTGACCGGGCACCCGGGGCTGGCCACCGCGAACGTCTTCACGATGGCGGCCACCGGCTCGGCCGACGCACTGGCAGATGTGCTGGCCGGCGATCCCGGGCTCGCCCGGGCGCAGGGCGGCCCCTTCGGGTGGGAGCCGCTGCTGTACCTGACCTACGCGCGCCTCCAAACCCCAGGCCGGTCCGTGGCGGCGGCCCGGCTCCTCCTCGAGAGCGGCGCCGATCCGAACGCCGGATTCCTGTGGGACGGGCTGACCTCGCCGTTCACCGCGCTCACCGGCGCGTTCGGCGGGGGAGAGGGCGACCAGCCGCCGCATCCGCAGGGACTGGCGCTGGCCAGACTGCTGCTGGAGGCAGGCGCGGACCCCAACGATGCCCAGACCCTGTACAACCGCGGACTCGGCGGCTCGTTCTCCGACGACACCTCGCACCTTGAGCTGCTGCTGGAGTTCGGCCTGGGCCGCGGCGAAGGCGGGCCGTGGCACGCCCGGCTGGGCCCGACCCTGCACTCCCCGCAGCAGATGATGCGGGACGAACTCGCCACCGCCGCCCTGCGGGGCGGCCCGCGACGGACCCGGCTGCTCCTCGCGCACGGCGCGCAGGTGGACGGCCTCGGCGGGCATCCGGCGTACGGCGGACGCACCCCGTACGAGCTTGCCCTGCTGAACGGGCACACCGAGGTCGCGGAGCTCCTCGCCGCGGCAGGCGCCTCGACGGTACTGGATGAGAGGGACGCGTTCACCGCCGCCTGCATGGGCGCCGACGCGGACGCGGTGGCCGCCCTCGGCCCGGAACCGGCGGCGCGAGCGCTTGCCCGGTCCCCGGGGCTGATCAACACCGCGGCCGGGCAGCGCAAGCCCGCGGCGGTGCGGCTGCTCGCCGGTCTCGGATTCGACGTGAACCACCGGCACCGCAGCACTCCGCTGCACGAGGCGGCCTGGAACGACGACGTGGAGACGGCCAGGACGCTGATCGAGCTCGGCGCCGACCCGACAATCAAGGACGCCGAGCACGACGCCACCCCGCTCGGCTGGGCCGAGTACGGCGGTAAGCACCGCGTGGCGGCCTACCTGCGAAGCCTGCGACGCGAGTGATGACCGTCGTCGACGGTGGTTCCGCACCGGCGGTGATGGTCGGGCAGCGTTGCCTCTCGGCTGTGCGGGAGGACCGAAATATAGGTCGTTGTCGGCCGAAACCAGTCACATCTGGTTCTTGTCCGTGAGAGCATGACCACAATTGGCGATCATGCCAACCTGCTGTCATGACCGCGGTCAGGCTCCCCGGCCGGCCGCCTTGAGAAGGATGAACGCATGCGCAAGTCAGCGAAGGTCCTTGCCGCGGCCACCCTGTTCGCCGCCGGCACGGTCCTCGCCCACCCCGCCCCCGCCATGGCCGCCGCTCCCTACACCCCCGAACGCGCGTGCGCCAAGGAATCCGGGCGTGGTGGATGGACGCACGTGAAGGACAACAAGAGGGCGCTGAAGAACGGGCGATCCACCTGGGGGTACGTCTACCTGATGTGGAACCGCGGCCTGCAGAAGAACTGCGTCACGGTGATCAAGACCGCCTACGCCGGGACGCCGACGTACACGCAGGCGATTCTCCACGTGGAGGGCGGCGGCGCCTATCGGGACCCGGGCACTCTCACCAAGAGGAAGTACGGCCACTACGCCGCCGCCATTGGTTACGGCAAGGGTCAGTGCGTGGACTTCGAGGGCCACACCACCGACACCCGCAGGGACTTCGGGATCGCCTCGGCCAGGCGGGGCAAGTTCACGAACTGCGGCTGACCCGACGATCGTGCAGCCCGGATCGAGCCGCCCGGCGGGTGGCTCGATCCGGGCGGCCCGCTGATTCGGCTCAGGTCGTGCGCTCGGCTATGAACACGAACTCGCGACCCGGGCGATCAGGGGCTTCGCGCACGTCGAGCGTTCGGTAGCCGTGGTCGCCCAGGCTGGATTCCACCTCGTCGCGGCTCCGGAACCGGAGGGTCGAGTCGGAGGTCACCACCGCGCCGTCCGCCACGAACCTGTAGGTGGAGCGGAAGTAGACCAGCGGAAGACGCACCTCGACGACCTCAAGACGCCGCTCCACCGGCCCGATCCCAGGGACATCAAGGACGAAGGGAGCGGTGTCGGCAGCCCATTCCTCCCAGGCCCGGTACTCCGGGCGCCTGGTTTCGAACACCAGATGCCCCCGGGGGCGAAGAGCGGCGTGGATGCCCCGGAGGGTCGCCGACCACTCGTCGTCGGTGAGGAACACCTGCGCCACATTTCCGGTCATCACCGCCAGATCGGCATGGAGCGTCGGGACTGTCGTGGCGTCGCCATGGACCCAGGTGACCGCCGCGGCCCCGTCCTTCGACCTCGCGACCTGCAGCGAGGCCTCCGCCGGGTCGACACCCACGACGGTGCGGCCGGTCCCGGCGAGCAGGACCGCCAGGGATCCGGTGCCGCAGCCGACATCCAGCACCCGATCCGCGCCCAACTCATCGGCGATGGCGAGATAGGCCGGCAGGTCGTCGCGCTCTCCGTCGAAGGCGTCGTAGACGGGTGCGAGGCGGGGGTGCGCAAAGATCGCATCGGGCACTCGAGTGACCGTATCCCTGTTCCAACGCTCCGGCGACCGGTTTTCCGGGGGAGTATGCCCCGCTTTGGATAGCCTCGGCCGAAGATGCGACGATCGGACCCGATGACTCATGAGCGATCGATGGGCGACAGCATGACAGACGACAGGGGCCGCAAGGCTCTCGTGGTGCGGGGCGGCTGGGAAGGGCACGCCCCTGTGGAGGCCACCGACCTCTTCGTCCCCTTCCTCGAAAAGCACGGGTACGACGTGCATCGGGCCGACTCGCCGGCACCGTACGCGGACTCCGCGTTCATGTCCGGCATCGACCTCATCGTGCAGTGCTACACCATGGGCACGATCGAGCGGGAGGAACTGCACGGGCTGGAGGCCGCGATCCGGGCCGGCACCGGGATGGCGGGCTGGCACGGCGGCATCGCCGACTCCTACCGCAACTCTTCGGATTATCTGCACCTCATCGGCGGCCAGTTCGCCTGCCATCCGGGCAAGGACCCGGCCGAGCGGGACGGCTCGCAGGCCGACAACTTCGTGCCGTACACCGTGAACATGCTCCCCGAGGCGAGCGAGCATCCCATCACCGCGGGCATCGAGGACTTCGACCTGGTCACCGAGCAATACTGGGTGCTGACGGACGACTACATCGACGTGCTGGCGACGACGACGCAGAAGACCCGCCCCTGGGACCCCTGGCACCGGGAGGTCACCTCGCCGGCGATCTGGACCCGGCGCTGGGGCAGCGGGCGGATCTTCGTCACCACTCCGGGGCACAGCCTCGACGTCCTGCGGAACGACAGCGTACGCACGATCATCGAGAGGGGAATGTTGTGGGCCAGCCGATGAACGTGGGCGTCGTCGGATGCGGGGCCATCTCGGCCCAATACTTTCCGACCATCGACCGGTTGCCGCAGCTGCGGCTGGTGGCCGTGGCCGATCTGGACCCCGACCGGGCGCGGGAGGCGGTGCAGCCCTACGCGGGCGTCGACGTGCTGAGCGTGGCGGAGCTGATGGCGGATCCGCGGGTGGACGTCGTACTGAACCTCACCGTTCCCGCCGCCCATGCCGAGATCGCGCTGGCCGCCATCGCCGCGGGCAAGCACGTCTACTGCGAGAAGCCCCTCGCCGCGACGGCCGCGGAGGCCGGGCGGATCCTGCAGGCGGCCGACGCCGCCCAAGTACGGGTCGGCTGCGCCCCGGACACGGTGTTAGGGACGGGCACGCAGACGGCGCGCAAGGCCATCGACGACGGCCTGATCGGCAGACCGGTCGCGGCGACCGCGATGATGGTGACGCCCGGACACGAGCGCTGGCACCCGAACCCCGACTTCTACTACGTCCCCGGCGGCGGCCCCCTCCTCGACATGGGCCCCTACTACATCACGAGCCTGGTGACCATGCTCGGACCCGTGACGACGGTCATCGGCGCCGCAAGCCGCACCCGCGCCAAGCGCACGATCGGCTCGGGCCCCCGTCGCGGCGAGGAGATCCCGGTCACCGTCGACACCCACGTCACCGGAGTGCTCGTCCACGCCTCTGGAGCGCTGTCCACCCTGGTGATGAGCTTCGACGCGGCGACGACCAAGGCGCCCCACATCGAAGTGCACGGCGAGAAGGGCTCGCTCGTCGTCCCCAACCCCAACCACTTCGACGGCCTCGTCCAGGTGTTGAGCATCGGCGATGACGGCTGGCGCGACCTGCCGGTGGCGGCCGGCTACCTCGAGGCCGGGCGCGGCGTGGGCCTGGCCGACTTCGCCGCGACCCCGGTGGGCGAGGAGCCCCGCGCGGGCGGGACGCTGGCCTTCCACGTGCTCGACGTCATGGAGTCGCTGCTGGCCTCGGCGCACTCCGGGGCGGCGGTGACCATCACGAGCACGTGTGCGCGGCCCCGGCCGGTGGCCTCGCCAGGAGTCACCCTTTGGTGAGGCACGCCTGGAGGCGTTCGGTGACCAGCTGATCGACGTGCGCGAGCCGGTTGAGATCACCTGTTGTCCTGACTGTGGTAGTAAAGATGCCTGTTGAGGTTTTTGTGACCATAGGGGGCAAAGTGGCGATGCTCAGCCGGCGACGGCTTCTCCAGGTAAGCGCGGGCGCCGTGCCGGCGATCGCGCTCGGAGCGGGCCCCGTACAGGCCGACTCTGGCGAGCCGCTGACCACGGGCGTTGTGCCGAGCGCGCTGGCCGGTTTCGACAAGGCGATGAAGACGTTCATCACGGAGCGGGACATCTCCTGCGCCCAGCTCGCGGTCGCCAAGAACGGCAAGATCCTGCTCGCGCGCGGCTACGGGCACTACTCCAAGCCCGGCGCCCCCATCGTGCGGGTGCAGCCCACGTCCCTGTTCCGGGTCGCGAGCCTGAGCAAGAGCCTCACCGCGGCCGCGATCGTCCGGCTGGTCCAGGACGGCAAGGTGACTCTGGGGACGAAGGTCGCCTCCCTGCTGGGACTGTCGACCGCGGCCGACCCACGGCTGGCGAACGTCACCCTGCGGCGACTGCTCCAGCACACCGCCGGCTGGGACAGGAGCGTGTCGAAGGACCCGCTGTGGATCGACCACACGATCTCCGCGTCGCTGGACGTGCCCCTGCCGATCGACCACGCCGACATCATGAAGTACGTCACCGCGCGCAAGCTCGACTTCGACCCCGGCACGAAGTACGTCTACAGCAACTACGGCTACATGCTGGCCGGCCGGGTCATCGAGAAGGTCTCGGGCATGAGCTACGAGTCGTACGTGCGGCAGAGGCTGCTCGCCCCCGTCGGGATCACCCGGCCGCGGCTCGGCCGCAGCCTGCGCTCCGGGGCCTTCTCCACCGAGGTCGCCTACGAGTCGCAGTACACCAACAAGAGCGTCGTGGACCAGTCGGGCACCGTCGTGCCGTTCCCGTACGGCGGTTTCAACATGCCCAACCAGGACGCCAACGGCGGCTGGCTCGCCTCGGCCGTCGACATGGTCAAGTGGGGTTTCGTCTTCAACGGCGCCGGTCCCGTGCTCAACGCCACGTCGATCTCCCGGACCTTCGCCAAGCCCGAGACCGGCGTGACCGCCGGCGGCTCGTGGTACGGCCTCGGCTGGAACGTGCGCAACAACAACGCCGGAGGGCTGAACACCTGGCACAACGGCAGCATGCCCGGCACCTTCAGCTTCCTCGCCCGGGTGCAGAACGGCGTCAGCTACTGCGCGATCTTCAACCGCAGAGAGGAGGAAGGGGCGCCCGACTTCGACGCGATCGACCCCATCCTCGGCCAGGCGATCGGCACCGTGAGGACCTGGCCCACCACGGACCTCACCCCGAGGTACTTCTGACGGGGAACGGGTTCGAGCCGCCGGTCATCTCGATCTCGGGCCCTCCGTTGATCTCCCGGCGACGGGGCTACGGCCGCTGACCGAGGGTGTCCAGGAAGGCGTGGATTTCATCGGCTTCGGGGACGCCGAGGTCGGTGTACAGGTCCAGGGCCTGCTGGGCGTGTGCGCGGGACTCGCCGTGCTCTCCCAGATCGTGGTGGGCGCGGGCGAGACCAGCGTGGGCGCGGGCCTGCTCGTGGTGAACTCCCACCTCCAGGGCGACGGCGAGAGCGGCATCGTGGTCGTCCACGGCCTGGACGAGATCGCCCATGGACCGCGCCGTCTCACCCAGACTGTTGAGCGATTCGGCTTCATTGGTCCGATAGCCGAGCTCCCGGCACAGGTCCAGGGCACGTAGAAGCTGCTCGCGGGACTGCTCGTAGCGGCCCAGCCGCTCGTGGACGCTGCCGAGGTTGCCCAGCGCGACGGCTTCGCCGCCCCGGTCACCGAGTTCGCGATGCAGGTCCAGGGCCTGTTGGTAGTGGTCGCGGGCCTGCTCGTAGCGGTGCAGTCCCTCGTAGGCGAGCCCCAGATTGGACAGCGCGACGGCTTCGTTGGCCCGCTCGCCGAGGTCGCGGCACAGCTCCAGGGCTTGCCGGTAGCGGTCGAGCGCCTGGTCATGGGATCCCTGCCGCCAGCACACGTTGCCGAGGTTGTTCAGCGCCCGTCCTTCGCCAAGCCGGTCGCCGAGCTCAAGGTAGAGGTCCAGGGCCTGCCGGGAATGCTCGTGCGCCTGCTCGTAGCGGCCTCGCCGGAAATATACGATGCCCAGGTCGATGAGCGCCCGGGCCTGGCAGGCCTTGTCGCCGCCGCGCCGGCCGGCGTCCAGCGCCTTGCCGTGCAGGAGAAGGGCGTCGTCGTAATGGGCGTGGTCGTAGAGGTACTGGTAGAGGGTCACCGCGAGTCGACTGACGTAGCCGGGCTGGTCGTCGTCGGCGGTGCAGGCGCCGATGTCGATGAGGTTGGCACGTTCCGTGTCCAGCCACTCGGTCGCCTGCGTCGTGCCGCCAAACCGCACGACCGGCGTGCCCGGCTGGGGAATCCGCGGCCTGTGGTGTTTCCTGTTGGGGAAGACGAGATCGATCGCCTTACTGGCGGTGTACAGGTAGTGGTCGAACAGCCGGGTCAGCGCCTCGCGCCGCGACTCAGCGGGTTCGTCGGCTTCCGCGGCGGCGTGGGCATATTGGCGCAGCAGGTCGTGGAGGGTGTAGCGGCCGGGTTGGTGCTGGAGGAGCATGTGGGCGTCGAGGAGGTCTTCTAGGATGGCCTCGGCTTCGTCCAAGGGCAGGTCGGCCAGCGCGGCGGCGGAGTGGGCGTCGAGATCGGCACCCGGGTGCAGGCCCAGAAGGCGGAACAGGCGCTGTTGGCCGAGGTCGAGCTGTTGGTAGGACAGGGCGAAGGCGGCGGCCACTCCGCGTTCGGGGGTGGCAAGTTCGGTCAGGCGGCGGCGCTCGTCGCGCAGGCGGTCGGCCAGGTAGCGGACGGTCCAGCGGGGGCGGTGGCGCAGCCGCGCGGCCGCGATGCGGAAGGCCAGCGGTAGGAAGCCGCACAGCTGAAGCACGTCCAGGACGGCGACCGGTTCAGCCAGGGCGCGGTCGCCGACAATGGTGGTGAACAGCTCGGTGGCCTCCTGGGCGGCGGGCAGGTCCATGGACAGGGCCTGGGCGCCGTCAAGGTCGGTGAGCCGGCGGCGGCTCGTGATCAGCATGAGGCTGGCGGTGGCGCCGGGAAGCAACGGGCGCACCTGGTCGGTACCGGCGACGTTGTCCAGGACGATGAGCGCTTGGCGGCCGGTCAGCTCGGTCCGCCACAGCGCGGCCCGGTCGGTGACCTCGGCGGGGATCTGTTCGGCCGGAAGGCCGAGCTGGCGCAGCAGGGTCTCCAGGGCGGCGGCGGGTTCGACGGGGCTCTGGCCGGGGGTGTGGGCGTGCAGGTCGACGAAGAGTCGCCCGTCGGGGAAGCGGTCGGCCAGTAGGTGAGCGGCGTGAATGGCCAGGGTGGTCTTGCCGATGCCGGCCATGCCGTCGATGGCGGAGATCCCCACGACGCCGCTGTCGGCCGACCATGACCGGATGAGCGTGTCCACTTCGTCCGCGCGTCCGGTGAAGTCGGCGATGTCGTAGGGCAGATGGGAGACGCGCTGCGGCTGGTGTGGCTCGGCGGCCTGCTTCGGCTGCTGCTGGGCTGGTTGAGTCAGGTGCGGGTCATCGCGCAAGATGGACTGTTCCAGGGCGGCGAAGGTGCGGCTGGGATCCAGTCCCTGCTGCTCGACCAGGGCGGTGCGGAAGGTCCTGGCGGTCGTCAGCGCTTCGGCCTGGCGCCCGGCCCGGTGCAGGGCGAGCATGAGCTGGCCGACCAGCCGCTCGCGCAGCGGATGCGCCGCGACCTGTGTGGCGAGTTCGTCGACGATCTCGGTGTGGCGTCCCAGGTCCAGCTCCAAGTCCGCCAGGCGTTCCACCGCGCGCATCCGCCGCTCCTCCAGGCGCTGGCGGGCCTCTGGCACGTAGTCGGCTCGGATGCCCGCCAGCGGCTCCCCGGCCCACAGCGCCAGCGCCCCGCGGACTTGCTCGGCTTCGTCGGAGGCGGCCCGCTCGGTGAACTCCTCCAGGTCCAGCTGCCCGGCCTGGACGTAGATCACATAACCGGCGGTGCGGGATTGGAGCGCCTGCTCGGCTCCGGCCTGGCGAAGCGCCCGCCGCACCGTCGCGACCAACGTGTGGATCTGTGATCTGGCCGTGTCCGGCGGGGTCACTCCCCAGATGGCACCGATCAACCGGTCAGTGCTGACCACGGTCCCGGCATGCAGCAGCAAGTACGCCAGAAGGGCGCGGTGCCGTGGCTCCCAGCGGGGCACGTACCCGTCCTGGCCGCGTACCTCTACCGGTCCGAGCAGCGTGAACCGTACGCCCATCCGCGTGTCCCCCCGAGCTCTATCGAGCCTGGTGGGCCCGATGGAAAAAGCATGGGGAATCTATCAACACGGCCTCGCATGATGACCTCAGCCCCGAAACAACAGGGCAACCGCCCCAAGAAATCCGAGGTCACACCATGTCCAGACTTCCATTGATCCAGCCGGAGTCGGCCACCGGAGCCGCGGCCGAACTGCTGGCCGCCGTGCAGAAGGCGCTGGGTGTCACCCCGAACATGACCAAGGCGATGGCCAACAGCCCGGCCGTGCTCAGTGCCTACCTGGAGTTCTCCGGCGCGCTGGCCGGCGGCAGCCTGCCCGCCGCGGTCCGCGAGCAGATCGCCATCCTGGTCGCCCAGGAGAACGAGTGCGACTACTGCCTCTCGGCCCACTCCTACATCGCCACCAACCTGGCGGGACTGGACGCCGCCGAGGCCGACCATGCCCGGCACGCGCGGGCCACCGACCCCAAGAGCCAGGCGACCCTGGCCTTCGCCGCCACCGTGGTGCGCACCCGGGGCGACATCGCCGACGCCGACCTGAAGTCCGCCCGTGAGGCGGGTCTGTCCGACGGCGAGATCGCCGAGGTCGTCGGCCACGTCGCGCTCAACGTCTTCACCAACTACTTCAACAAGACCGCCGAGACCGACATCGACTGGCCCATCGTCCGTCACTGACGCACGGCTCGCCCACGAAACCTCGAATGGAGTGCGAAGTAATGATCACCGAAGTGCTGCCCGCGGTCCTGTCGTTCCGCTACCAGGGCCGTCACCGCCGCCAAGAAGTAAGGACCGTCCTGCGCTCGGACAGCGGAGACAACCGTCCGAGCGGCCCGCTGCGACCCCTCACCGCCGCTCAAAAGTGAGGTGGTGGTGCGGGAGGTCGCCCGCCCCACCCAGGAGGTCAACGCCGGGCGGCACAGCTTCACGGTGGACGAGCCAGCCCGGTGCACCGCACCCTCCGCTCCGAAGTAGCCATCAAAAGATCTCGAACTTCCCGGGGCAAGCTGGGAATCGCGATCATCTTCTAACGGTTAGATGGCGATATATCCGTTAGAACGGGAGTGTGAGATGGCAACGAGGACCGTCACCACCGACACCTTCGCCGAAACCGTCCTAGGCAGCGGCAAGCCCGTGCTCGTCGACTTCTGGGCCGACTGGTGCCACCCCTGCCACCTGCTCGCCCCAGTCCTGGAGCAGCTCGCCGACGAAAAGGCCGACCAGCTCGTCGTCGCCAAGGTCGACGTCGAGGCCTACCCCGAGCTGGCCGAGCAGTACGACGTGCACGCCTTCCCCACCCTCAAGCTCTTCCGCGACGGTCGCGTCGTCCACGAAGTCGTCGGCGCCGCACCCAAGCGGGTCCTCCTGGCCGAACTGGCCGACCACCTCTAATTGAAAGGTTTGATCCCCCATGTCCCGACTTCCCCTCATCCAGCCCGACCAGGCCACCGGCAAGGCCGCAGACCTGCTCGCCGGCGTGCAGAAGGCCCTGGGCGTCACCCCGAACATGACCAAGGCGATGGCCAACAGCCCCGCCGTGCTCAAGGCCTACCTGGACTTCTCCGGCGCCCTGGCCGGCGGCGCGCTGCCCGCCGCCGTCCGCGAGCGGCTCGCGCTCGTGGTCGCGCAGGAGAACGCGTGCGACTACTGCCTGTCGGCCCACACCTACATCGGCACCAACCTGGCCGGGCTGTCGGCCGAGGAAGCCGACGCCGCCCGGTACGGCAGGGCCTCCGACGCCAAGGCGCAGGCCGCTCTGACCTTGGCCGTCGCCTTGGTCCGCGGCCGCGGCGACGTCGAGGACGCCGATCTGAAGGCCGCTCGCGAGGACGGGTTGAGCGACGGTGAGATCGCCGAGGTCGTCGGCCACGTCGCGCTCAACGTCTTCACCAACTACCTCAACAAGACCGCCCAGACCGAGATCGACTGGCCGGTCGTCCAGCACTGAAAGCTCCGGTACGGCTCGCGCCCACAGCCGCGGCGCGAGCCGTACCGGCCATCGACGAGGACCGCCTCACCCCGGCCAACCTGGCCGACGCGGCACCCGAGCCAGGCCTGACCACTTCCGAAAGATCTCATGCGCATCGACGTACACGCCCACCTGCGGACCGACGATTACCTCGACCTGCTCGACTCCTACGGCCGCACCGACACCGCCACCCAGCGCGGGACCGCCCGGGGCGCCACCGAGCGTTACGGCCTGTCCGACTGGGTCTCCGCGGTCATCGTCGAGTACGGCAGGGCCTACGCCTCCGGCTGGGGCGACTACACCACCCCCGACTTCGCCCAGGTCGTCGGCCGCCCAGCCCGGTCCTTCGCCGACTTCGCCCGCGACCATGGTCTCGGCTCATGACGGCTTTCGCCGTCCTGAGCGGCGCTCTGCTGGTCTTCAGGGCGCTCGGGATGCTCGGCGTCGCTCGCTTGGCCTCCTGGCGGAGTGCCGCCGCCCACGCCATGGCGATCATGCTGGTGGTCACCGCCAGCGCTCACTTCGTCCCCGAAACCGTGACAGTCATGCCCAACCACGCCGACCTGGTGCGGATCGTCCCACCGTTCGTGCCCGTGCCCGACGCCATGGTCTACCTCACCGGCGTGCTGGAACTGCTCGGCGCGGCGGGCCTGGTCCTGACCGCCACGCGGCGCGCCGCCGGGCTCTGTCTGGCCGCGCTCTACGTGGCGCTGCTTCCCGCAAACGTCTACGCCGTCCTGGCCGACGTGCCCTACAACGGCGGCGAGGCGAGCCCGCTGTGGTTGCGCATCCCACTGCAGGCGATCTACATCACCGTCGCCCTGTGGAGCTCGAAGACCCGGTGAAAGAACGGCACATTCGGGCCCGAGCTGCGCTGGTGGCGGCTTCAGCGGGGCCTCAGCCAGATGGAACCGGCCGATCGGGCCGGCTCCCCATTCTTGGCCAGGCGATCGGCACCGTGAAGACCTGGCCCGCCACGGACCTCACCCCGAGGTACTTCTGACGTGGAACGGATCCGAGCCGCCATCGGCCGAAGTGACTTTCAGGAACGTCGGGGTGATGCGCCGGCGTCCGACCAGGAAGTCGCGGAGGCGCTGCAGGATGCCGTAACGGCGGAGGAATGCCGAATGCACCGCGGCGGGGACCTTTTGGCCGACGTCCTCGGCCAGCGCCGGGAGACCGGCCCCCCGGGGAGTGCCGCGCGAGGTGGAGGGGGCGACGGTGACCCGGGGGTTGCGCTGGACGCGTCTGACCTTGCCGGTATGGGCGCCGGTCTTGATGTAGAGGGCGCCGTCGTGGCAGACGAACCAGACGGGGGTCGGCACCGCCTCGCCTGAGGCGCGGTATGTGGTCAGGCGGAGGTGGCGGTGGGGGCGTAGGTCGTCGAAGGGGTGTGACATGTGGGTCCGCCTCGCCATGAGCTGAGCTTGACAGTGACAAGCTCAGCATAGGCACACCAGATTGACAGTGACAAGCTCGCGCGTCATGCTGCGGAAATGCGTAACCCGACCTACTTCGAGGGCGATCTGAGGGCCACCTTGCTGGAGGTGGCCGAAGAGGAGGTGGCCAGTCAGGGGTTCGCGCAGGTGAGCCTGCGGTCGATCGCCAAGCGGGCCGGGGTGAGTCATGCGGCC
The DNA here is from genome assembly GCF_052245915.1 of Nonomuraea sp. 10N515B. Classification (NCBI taxonomy): domain Bacteria; kingdom Bacillati; phylum Actinomycetota; class Actinomycetes; order Streptosporangiales; family Streptosporangiaceae; genus Nonomuraea; species Nonomuraea sp. 10N515B. The sequence continues at coordinate 7,167 of NZ_JBQQBQ010000017.1, read as the reverse complement.
CCGGCCTACCACTTCCAGGACAAGCGGGGGCTGTTCACCGCCTTGGCGGTGGAGGGGTTCGCGGAGCTGGGGACGCGGATGCGGGGCGCGCTGTCGCGCCTGGGCGCGGCGCCTGCCGCCGAGCGGATTCAGGAGCTGGGGATGGTGTACATCGGGTTCGCGCGGGAGCGGGCGGGCCTGTTCGAGGTGATGTGGCGGCCCGAGCTACACCACCGCGACGACCCGGCGCTGAAGGCCGGAGCCCAGGCCACCAAGGACACGATGACCGAGCTGATCGTCCAAGCTCAGCAGGAAGGGTGGAGCACCCGGCCGGACACGCTGCACCTGGTCGTGCTGGGCTGGGCGGCAGTGCACGGGCTCGCGGTGCTCTGGCGTGACGGCCCGCTGGCCGATCAGAACGAGGGCGCGGACCCGTACGAGCTGAGCCGGGCGGTGCTGGGCACACTCGCCGCAGCGCTGCAGGCCCTACCCTCGTGAAGGCGTGTGCGCGAGCGACTGCCTCATGTGCTGACGCCAGAGGCTCCACACGGAGGCTCAGCCGGACCGGAACTCCTGTAGAGGTGCTTCCTAGTTGACTAGGAAGACCCTTTCTAATCCGGTATCCTCGCGTCGTGACCGAGGACCTCCCCCACACATGCGCCAGCTCGTCGAGGTCGCAGCGATAGTGGCAGCTGTAGGTGCGACTGCTGACTGGCTGTACCACCTCAAGGGCGACATGTGTGCGGTGCGCGTGATCAAAGATGGCATCATCTCGGTTCCCGTCATGATCCCTGCCAACCCGGACCGCGACCCCGAACTATTTCGTGAAGCACTCAAACGCCTCGAGGCGGTCACCGAAAGGATGGGCCGATGAGCAAGACGATCACCTATGTCATCACCTACGAGAACGGGCGCTGGGTGTCTCGTTGCCCGACCGGAGAGACCGAGGGCGTCGGCGTGGCGAGCTCCTTGTCGCAGATGGAGCGTGATCTGGCGGAGATCCACGCCTGGGCTTGGCCTGAAGCCCCTCCCGGCGTGGACTTTGTGTTCGACCTACCCGAGGACGTGGCCGGTTTGGTAGCCGAATACCACCATGAGAAGGAGCTGGCCGAGGCTCACGCCAGGCGTGCCGCGGAGCTGGCCGTCACGGCCGCAAAGGCACTCACGAGCCACTGGTCGGAGCCCGACACCGCACGTGTCATGGGGCTGTCCAAGCAGCGCGTCCATCAGTTGAAGGTCAGCGCCTGATGAATGTCCCGCAGCGGGGGCGTTGTACATGATCTGATCCGCCGCGCATCTTCTACTGCCGGACGCCCGGTATTCACGGGCCCCCGCGATCACGCTCGCCGGTGTATGCCCTTCCAGCACGACGGTCCGCCTTCTATGCGCAAAAGGAGCTTCGCGCACTGATTTCTCAGGAGCGTGACTGATCCGCTCGACGCCCGCTGGAAAAGCATTTTCGGATCCTGGGCCCGGGCTTCTAGTGTGGGCCGGTGACTCACGTGATCGTTCTGAATGGTGGCTCCAGCTCGGGAAAGTCGGGAATCGCCCGCTGTCTCCAGGCCGTTCTGCCGGATCCATGGCTTGCCTTCGGCGTCGACTCGCTGATCGAGGCGATGCCCGCGTCCATGCAGGGATCGGATGGGGGGATCGAGTTCGCGCCGGACGGCGGGGTGAGTGTCGGTCCGATGTTCCGGAAGCTGGACGCGGCGTGGATGGAGGGTGTCGCCGCAACGGCCCGGGCGGGCGCTGGAGTGATCGTGGATGACGTCTTCCTCGGTGGAGCCGCGTCCCAGCAGCGGTGGCAGAAGGTTCTCGCCGGACTGGACGTGCTGTGGGTCGGCGTCCGGTGCGAGCGTGCGGTCGCAGCGGGCCGCGAGGTCGCCCGCGGGGACCGGGTCCAGGGCATGGCCGCGTTGCAAGCAGAGGTGGTTCACCAGGGCGTGGTCTACGACCTGGAGGTGGACACCACACATACCGAGGCCTTGGATTGCGCGCAGAGGATCGCCACCCACATCCGGTCCCAGGCATAATCCGCTCGGTGCCGCTGGCCGGCCTTTCATTCGCGCTCGCTGGAGCAGCTACCACGCCTGTGCCCAGGAAGGGGACGGCGTCGGGTCAGGGGTCAGGTCACGCAGGTCGCGGGACCAGCGGCGCAGAGCGTGTCGCCCAGCTGGGATCGTTCATAGAAGACCTCGCGACCGCTGCGGCGTCGCGTGATCAGGCCGCTCCGTCGCAGCACCGCCAGGTGCTGGCTGACCGCGCCGGGCGCCATCGCCAGCCGCCGCGCCAGGATGGTCGTCGTGGCCGCGTCGCTGAGAGTGACGAGGATCCGGGCGCGGGTCCTTCCGATGAGGGCGTCCAGCGCATCGGGGGTGGGCACGGCCCCCTGCGACCAGATCGTGCCGACGCCGGGCACGGGATAGACCAGGTTCGGCTGGTACGGCTCGGCCATCACGGTCGTGTCCGGCCAGTGGAAGACGCTCGGGATCAGGATCATGCCGTCGCCGCTGATCGGCCCGCTGCGCCGCCAAGCACGGGTCCGCACGCGAAGGCGGCCCTCGCTCCAGGTGATGTTCTCGTGTAGGTCGTTGAACATCGAACCGGCGCCGTCACGTGCCAGCTGCCGGGAACGGCGCAGCACCTCCGACTCGAACAGCCCGCGGATCTGCGGCCAGAATCTGTCCATCGCCGCGTCCCAGTACAGGCGCAGCTCGGCGACCGCCCGCGCGACACCGGACGCCGGGTCATCGAGGAACTCCCGCACGACCGGGCTGTCGGCGCCGGGAAGCCGCCGGGCCTCGGAGACGGCCTCGTCCAGGTCGGCCGCGCCGACCAGCTCCAGTTCGGCGGCGATGTCCGGCAACGGGGTGGCGGGCGGGGGCGTCAGGAAGTCGGCGAAGTACGGGCCGAGCGGGACCAGCGCGAACAGCAGCCGCAGATCCAGCCCGGCGAGCCGGGGACGGACCGCCCGGATCCACGGCAGGTGCATCGCCTGCCGGCCGGGGTCCTGCAACACGCGCAGGCTCGCGACCGCCTCCGACACCGGCGAGAAGGCGAACCTCACCCTGGCCAGGTCGACAGAGGTGAAGTCGAACTCGGCGAACGAGGATGACGAGGATTCAGCCACGGATTAAACATTTAGGGGTTCCAGGTCCCCGGGTCAACCATGAACGCCATGGCAGTCCTCACCTCGCGGACGTCCCCGGCACCCCCGGGCCCGCTGTCGTTGCCGCGCCCGTTCTGGATGCTCTGGCTCGGCACCGTCATCAACCGCACCGGCGCGATCGTGCAGCCGTTCCTGTCGGTGTACCTGGTCCAGGTCCAGGGCTGCACGCTCACGCAGGCCGGGGCCGTCATGACGGTCTTCGGCGCCGGCTCGCTGCTGTCCCATGTGCTCGCCGGCTGGCTGGCCGACCGGTTCGGCCGCCGGATCACGCTCACCGGCGGCATGCTCGCCGCCTCCGCCGCGATGGTCGGCCTCGGCGCCGCGAGCGGGTTCCCCATCGTGGCGGCGACCGCGTTCCTGCTCGGGCTGACCATCGAGTCGTACCGTCCGGCCTCGCAGGCGATGGTGGCCGACCTCGTCCCGTACGCGCTGCGCCCGAGGGCGTACGGGCTGCTCTTCTGGGCGGTGAACCTCGGCTATTCCGTCGCGATGGTCGTGGGCGGCCGACTCGCCGATCAGGGCACGCACGCGATCTTCGGCGTGAACGCGGCCGTCGCGGTGGCCTTCGCCGCCGTGGTGTGGCGTACCGTGCCGGAATCCCGCCCCAGCGCGGGACCCGCGCCGGTCGGGGGCCTGCGAGCGGTACGGCGGGACCGGCTGATGCTCGCCGTCTGCGCCGTCACCACGGCCTACGGCGTGCTGTACGCCCAGGCGTTCACCACCCTTCCGCTGGCCATGGCCGGGCAGGGCGTCAGCCGTACGCACTTCGGCCTGGCCATGGCGCTCAACGGCATCCTGATCATCGCCGTTCAGCCGCTGACCGGAGCGTGGCTGGCGCGGCGGGATCCCTGCCGCGTCCTGGCCACCGGCACCGCACTCGTGGCGGCGGGTTTCGCACTCACCGCGCTCGTGCACGACGTGCGCGGGCTCGCGCTCACGGTGGCGGTCTGGACCGCCGGGGAGATCGTCATCGCAGGCACCCTGCCCACGATCGTGGCGGCACTCGCACCTCCGGAACAGCAGGGCACCTACGCCGGCGTCTCCGGCATGAGCTGGGCGGCGGGCGCGGTCGTCGCGCCGATGCTCGGCACCGCGCTGCTCCCGCTGGGGCCGCAGATGTTGTGGAACGTCATCGGCCTCGTCGGCGCGCTCTCGGCCTTGGGCGCGCTCCTCATCGCGGGCCCGATCCGCAGGCGCACCATGTCCGGCACCGGTCAGCTTATTTCCGCACCTCAAGACTTGGAGAAGCCATGTCAGCCTTCGTACTGATCCATGCTTTCGGATCGGGGCCCCGCGCCTGGCAACCCCAGATCGACGCCCTCGGCGCCGAACACCGGATCATCGCCCCCGAACTGCCCGGCCACGGCGACACTCCCGGCCCGCTGACCCTTGACCGCGCCACCGCCGCCATCAGTGAGGTGATCATCGCGCAGCCCGAGCCCGTGCACCTGGTCGGCATCTCCGGCGGCGGCACCGTCGCCCTGCTGACGGCACTGGCCGTCCAGGAACGGCTGGCCGGGCTGGTCGTCTCAGGAGCCTCCGCCAAGCCGGCCAGGACGGACGCGGTGCAGCGGGCCATCATGGGTCTGCTGCCCGCCGACGTGCTGGCCGGGATGTTCAAGGGCATGTATTCGGGAGGCCGCCCTGAGTACGTGGCCGCCGCCATGGACGACCTGCGCCGGGCCGGCAAACGGACCCTGCTGGCCGGGCTGCGCGAGCTGGGCCACCTCGACCTGCTGCCCCGGCTGGGCGAGATCGGCGTGCCGACCCTGGTGCTGAGCGGCGAGAAGGACAGGCCCAACATCGCCCACGCCAGGCGAATCGCCGCCGCCGTCCCCGGCGCGGAGCTGCGCCTGGTGCCCGATGCCGGCCACCTGTGGAACCTCGAGCACCCGGGGCTGTTCTCCCGCACTCTCACGGACTTCGCGGCCGGTTGCCATCGGCTCGGCGCGCGCATGGGCGAGCTCCGAGGCGGGGACCAGCAACCGCGTGGCATGCCGTATCAGTGAACTGGTGATCGACAGTCGAGACCCCGAACTCCTTGCCGCGTTCTGGTGTGACGTGCTTGGCTACGTCGTCCTCGATCGGGTCGAGAACAGCGTCGAGATCGGTCCTGAGGACGAAGGCTTCGGCGGACTCCAGCCGACGATCGTCTTCAGTCCGACCGACCAGCCGAAGGCCGGCAAGCTGCCGCTGCATATCGACGTGAACCCCACCGATCGTGACCAGGATGAAGAGCTCGAGCTCCTGTCGGCGCCAAGCCCGCCGACGTGGGTCAGACGGGCGAGGAATCCTGGTACGTCCTGGCCGACCCGGAGGGCAACGAGTTCTGCCTGCTGCGCCGGCGCTTGAGCGGCGTTCATGCGCATGGGCGACGCGGCGCCGCGCGCGGCGCCGCGCGCGGCGCTGCCTTGCGTGGCGAGCCAGGTGACCAGACCGATCAGGAATCGAGAAGCGCTGGTCAGCGGGCCGTAGTTAACGTGACGGCATGGACATCACCATTCACACGACCGTCCTCCCGCACGACGACCCGGACGCCTCCCTGGCCTTCTACCGCGACACCCTCGGCTTCGAAGTTCGCACCGATGTCGGACACGGCAAGATGCGCTGGATCACCGTCGGCCCTGTCGGCCAGCCCGGCACGTCCATCCTCCTGGCACCCCCGGCCGCCGACCCCGGCATCACCGACGACGAGCGCCGCACCATCGCCGAGATGATGGCCAAGGGCACCTACGGCTGGATCCTGCTGGCCACCCGAGACCTCGACGACACCTTCGAGAAGCTGCAGGCCACTGACGCCGACGTCATCCAGGAGCCGACCGAGCAGCCGTGGGGCGTTCGCGACTGCGCCTTCCGCGATCCCGCGGGCAACCAGGTACGCATCCAGGAGCTGCGCTGACCCGCCCGACCATCACCAACGTCTACAACCGGCTGAACGTCCCCACCCGGTAGGTCACTGGGGCCTGGGGTCGCGCGCCTTCAAAGGAGGTCCTCAATGAAGGGGAACAAGTGGGTTCGGCAGATACACCGCTGGCTGGCCATGGCCTTTACGGTGACCGTCATCGTCACCACCATCGCCTTGGTACAGGAGGAGCCTGTCGTCTGGGTGTCCTACGTGCCGCTGCTCCCGCTCGCCCTGCTCCTGTTCACCGGTCTGTACTTGTTCGTGCTGCCGTATGCCGCCAAGTGGCGCAGCGGGCGCGACACCGCTCGCGGGAAATGATCCGGGCGCGCTCGCCAGAAGGCCGCTGCTGATTCCGACGCCGAGGATGGCGTGGCTAAAGTGGCCCGATGCGTGAAACGCCAGAAGAACTCAACGAGCTCCAGGCCCTGCTCGACGCATCCCTGTCCCGCTCCACCACCCACCTCCGCTCGATCATCACCGAGCGCACCCTGAGCGCGGATCAGCTCACCCAGATCCTGACCGGCATGTGCACCCTCGCCCTGTCCACCGTGACAGCGAAGGGCGAGCCGCGGATCAGCGGCGTGGACGGGCACTTCCTGCACGGCAAGTGGTACTTCGGCACGGCGCGCAGCGCGGCCAAGGCCCGCCACCTCGCCGCCCGCCCCGCCGCCAGCGTCGCGCACATGCGCGGTGAGGACCTGGGCGTGTTCACGCATGGAACGGTGGAGATCCTCAATCCCGAGGATGGCGAGCCGGCTGAGGACTGGCCGGACCTGCTCGCGTACTTCAAGGACTTCTACGGCGAGGATGCCTTCGACTGGGACAACGACGTGGTCTACTACCGGCTGCACCCGCACTGGACGACCGTCTACGCCTCCGACGTCGCGAAGCTCGCCGGCAAGTGACCGCGGCCTCATGAAACAGGCCTGAATCCCAGCCGTCCCGGCCGGTCGGGTACCGGCCGGGACGGCCTGAAGCTCTAACGCGCTCAGACTTCTTCCACGCTGCTCGGCTCACGCCGGGACAGATCGATGCCGAGCTCCTCCGCGGCGCGGAAGACGTCCTCGTCGGTGTCGCGCATCTCGATGGACATGCCGTCGCTGGAGAGCACCTC